>JAIOYC010000017.1 GCA_021741325.1 Alphaproteobacteria bacterium | reverse complement strand
GGATGGCGGCGCTGTCATCGGGGACATCGTCGGGGATTCTCACGACATTTTCCTCAGGCAGGGAGAGATATTCCGCGAACGAACCTTGCCGGTGTACACCCACGCCCACGGTGTTGCGGCATAGATGCCGCCGTCCCGCGCGGCATCCCCGGCAGTACCCGCAGACCAGGTGGCCTTCGCCGGATACCCGGTCTCCGCGGTTGAAGCGCTTCACGGCGGAACCTGTTTTTTCCACCACGCCGACATATTCGTGGCCGGTGATCATCGGGACGGGAATGGTTTTCTGCGCCCATTCATCCCATTTGTAGATATGCACGTCCGTGCCGCAGATGGCGCTCTTGACGATTTTGATCAGGACGTCCGTGGGGCCGATCTCGGGGATCGGGTTGTTTTCGGTCATCCACAGGCCGGGCTCGGCTTTGAGCTTGGAGAGGCCTCTCATCGAATTCTTCATGCCGCCTTGCCTTTCAAAATTCCCAGCTCCCTTCCCACCTCCGCAAAGGCCGCCAGAGCGCGGTCCAGGTGCCCGCGATCGTGGGCGCAGGACATCTGGGTGCGGATGCGCGCCTGTCCCTGCGGGACGACCGGATAGGAAAAACCTGTGACGTACACGCCGCGCTTGAGCATTTCGTCCGCGAAGCGGCCCGCCAGCGCCGCGTCATAGAGCATGACCGGGATAATGGGATGGCTGCCCGGCAGGAGATCGAAACCGAGCGCGGTCATTTCGGCGCGGAAATACTCGCTATTCTCCTGCAGCCGGGCCCGCATTTCCGTACCCTCCCGGTCGAGAAGGTCGAAGACCGCCAGCGAGGTGGCCGTAATCACGGGCGCGAGGGAGTTCGAGAATAAATAAGGGCGTGAACGCTGGCGCAGATACTCGATGATGGTTGCGTCTCCGGAGGTATAGCCGCCCGATGCGCCGCCCAGCGCCTTGCCCAGTGTGCCGGTGAGGATGTCCACCCGGTCGCGGACCCCGAAATAATCGGGCGTTCCACCTCCGTGGGGGCCCATGAATCCAACCGCGTGGCTGTCATCCATCATCACCAGCGCGTCGTATTTTTCCGCCAGATCGCAGATTGCGGGCAGATTCGCAAGATACCCGTCCATCGAGAACACGCCGTCCGTGGCGATCAGCCGGAAACGCGCGTCTTTTGCCTCCTTCAGGCAGCGTTCCAGATCCACCATGTCGTTGTTGGCGTAGCGGAAGCGCTTGGCCTTGCTGAGGCGCACGCCGTCGATGATGCTGGCGTGATTCAAGGCATCGCTGATAATGGCGTCCTCCGCGCCCAGGATCGTCTCGAACAAACCCCCGTTCGCGTCAAAGCACGAGGAATAGAGGATGGTGTCCCCGGTTCCCAGAAATCCGGAAATCCGCTCTTCGAGTTCCTTGTGAATATCCAGTGTGCCGCAAATGAAGCGCACGGAGGCCACGCCGAATCCATACCGGTCTAAGGCTTTTTGCGCGGCATCGACCAGATCCGGATGATCCGCCAGGCCCAGGTAGTTGTTCGCGCAGAAATTCAGGACATGTTCGCCCGACGCCACCGTGATGTCTCCCCGCTGGGGCGAGGTGATAACGCGCTCCGCCTTGTAGAGGCCAGCGGCGCGGATGGAATCGAGCTCGGCCCGCAGATGAGAAGAAATATTCTTTGTCATGGACGCGATCTTACCCCGGCTGTCAGCGCTTGACCAGATCCTTTCCGGTCTTGTGCAGGGAGTAGAATACGCCCGCGGCCAGAAGTCCCACCGTAATACCCAATGAGAATTCCGCGGGGACTTTTTCCAGAGGCGTGAGGAGGGGCACGAACACCTTTGCTCCGATAAAGATCAAAATCAGCGCCAGCGAATACTTCAGGTAGGCGAAGCGCTCGATCATGGCGGAGAGCGCGAAATACAGCGCGCGCAGACCCAAAATGGCAAAAATGTTGCTGGTATAGATGATATAGGTGTCGGTGGTGATGGCGAAAATCGCGGGGACGGAATCAACCGCAAAGACCAGATCCGCCGCCTCTATGGTGATAAGTGCCAGCAGGAGCGGGGTG
This sequence comes from Alphaproteobacteria bacterium, assembly GCA_021741325.1. Lineage (GTDB taxonomy): Bacteria > Pseudomonadota > Alphaproteobacteria > Micavibrionales > Micavibrionaceae > JAIOYC01. The sequence continues at coordinate 21,432 of JAIOYC010000017.1, read as the reverse complement.
ATGTATAGAACCTTTCTCCCCGTTTTTTCATGAGGAATCCGGGTAAAAAACTTCTGGCCGTGCAGCTTTTCCGTGACCCGGAAGTGCTTGCGCAGATATCGGATGATAGGGTTGTTTTCCACAGTTTCAGAGTGATCGCCGCCCTCCTTTATGAAGAGGAGCTTGATTCCCGTAAAGATCAGGAACGCTCCGAACACGTATAGAAGCCAGCCAAACTCATGGACCAGCGCGGCGCCGACCCCAATCATGACTCCCCGCATGAGAATGACGCCCAGAATACCCCAGAACAGCACACGGTGCTGGTAAATGCGGGGAATGTGAAGGGCGGCAAAGATAATGGCCATGACAAAAATATTGTCCATGGACAGCGATTTCTCGATGATGTAGCCGGTGTAATATTCCAGAGCTTCCTGCGATCCCAGTTCCCACCAGACCCAAAGACCGAAGAGAAGGCTGATGGCGATATAGCCCGCGGAAAACAGGAGGCTTTCCCGTATGCCGATTTCCTTGTTTTTCCGGTGCAGAACCCCAAGATCCAAAACGAGCAGGATGGTAATCACCGTCAGAAATACAAGCCACATCCAGCCGGGTTTTCCCAGAACGCTGTCGAAGAGAAGAATATCCATCATTTGAACATAACCTGGGGCGAGAGGAGAAAGCAGTCCGCACTATAGATCATTTTGATTGACTGGGCTAGATGGAGATGATTGTAAATAGTGAGAAAATTGCAAAAATCCCGAAGGAGTTCGCATGCTCAAAAAAACGCCCCTGCATGGCGCCCATATAGATCTGGGGGCAAAGACCGGAGAGTTCGCGGGCTATGACATGCCGCTTTATTATACGGAGGGCGTGATTAAGGAACATGAAGGGGTGCGTTCTTCTGCGGGTGTATTCGACGTGTCTCACATGGGACAGGTGATTGTCGAGGGCCCGGGGGTGGCTCTATTCTGGGAAAGTCTGACGCCTTCGTCCTTTCAGGCAAAAAAGAACGGACGGGCGCAATATACGGTTCTGACGAACGAGCGGGGCGGGATCATCGACGACCTGATCGTCACGCGCATGACGGAAGACAAATTTTTCGCCGTCATCAATGCGGGCCGCAAGGACGTGGACATCGCGTGGATCAAAAAGAATCTGCCTGCGCATTTGCGTTTCATTTATCTGGAAGACCGCGCGCTGATCGCGCTGCAGGGGCCGAAGGCCGAAACGGTGATGAAGGACGTTCTGAAGGCCGATCTGTCCGCCTTGCCCTATATGCATATGATCGAAACCCATACCCCTGCGGGAGCGGATATTTTCATCAGCCGGGTCGGGTATACGGGAGAAGACGGTTTTGAGATCAGCGTACCGGATCATTGCGCGGTCGATCTGTGGAGTGCGCTTCTCGCGCATCCCGCCGTCAAGCCGGTGGGGCTGGCGGCCCGGGATTCCCTGCGGCTGGAGATGGGCTATGCGCTCTATGGTCATGATATCGACGAGACGACCTCTCCGGTGGAGGCGGACATCGCCTGGGTGATGGGCAAGGAGGCTTCGGGTTATCCGGGGCAGGCGCGCATCCGCACCGATCTGCAAAACGGTCCCGCCCGCAGGCGGGTGGGCGTGAAGCTTCTGGAGAAGGGGGTGGCGCGGGAAGGCGCGGAAATGCGCGATGAATCGGATCGCAAAATAGGCATCCTGACAAGCGGAGGATTCTCGCCCTCGCTGAAGGAATCGATCGGGCAGGGCTATGTGGAAGCCGGGATGAGCGCGCCCGGAACGAAGATTTTCGTGAATGTCCGCGGGCGGAACATTGCGGCGGAAATTCAGAAAATGCCCTTTATTCCCGCCAAGACGAAATCCATGAAACGCCCGGAAGCAGCCTGAAACCAAGTAATTTAACCGCAGAGGACGCAGAGAGCGCAGAGAAATGCTGGTAACGAAGACACTCGAAGGCTCGAAGATTCTTTTAATATAAAAAAACTTCGTTTCTTAAAATCTTCGTTACAAAATTTTTATAAAAACTCTGCGCTCTCTGCGGTAAAAAACTAACAATTAAAAACACAAAGGAGAAAACAGATGGCTTTGAAATACACCAACGATCATGAATGCATCCATGTCGAGGGCGATGTCGCCTGGGTGGGAATCACGAAATATGCGCAGGAAGCGCTGGGCGATCTCGTCTATGTCGAATTGCCTGAAATCGGGAAGAAGGCCGAGAAGGGCAAGAGCGTAGCCGTGGTTGAATCCGTGAAGACGGCGGCGGAGGTATACTCGCCCGTGGATGGCGAGGTGATCGCGGCGAACGACGCCATGCCCGGCGATCTTGAGCTAATCTCCAAGCCCGTCACCCAGGGCGGCTGGATCGCCAAAATCCGCATGAGCAACCCCGCGCAGCTTTCAGGTCTGATGGATGAGGGCGATTACCAGAGTTTCCTGAAGAGCCTGGATTAGGGTCTATTTCTGGGCAGCAACAGCCAGTACCGACCCTTTGATTTCATGGGGCCGGCCATATTTTCAGCGCGGTCGCCGTAGCCCCAGAAAACATCGCCCCGCACCGCGCCGCGGATGGCACCGCCCGTATCCTGGGCCACCATCAGCCGTTTCAGGGGCGGTTCGCCCGCGCGGGGCGGGGCGATATCCACCCAAAGCGGAATTCCGTAGGGAATTTTCGAACGGTCCACGGCCAGAGAGCGGCCGGGGGTCAGGACGGTTCCTTCGCCCCCCTTGGCGCCTTCTGTTTTTGTTTCTTCAAAAAACACATAGGATTTATTGGTGTTCATGACGGCGTCCGCCTGATCAGGATGGGCGGCCAGCCACGTGCGGATGGACTGCATGGAGACGTTTTCCTTTGAAAGCGCTCCGCGTTCGATCAATTCCTTGCCGATCGCGTAATAGGGATGCCCGTTTTGACCCGCATAGCCGATCCGCAGGATTTTTCCGTCGTGGAGCTCGATCACGCCGGATCCCTGTATCTGCACGAAAAACGCATCCACGGGGTCATCCACCCAGGCCAGGACCTTGTCGTTATGCGGCCAGGAGCCCGCAACGATCTGCGCGCGGTTTTCATAGGGCTTTAAATTGCCGCCTCTCACGCGGCCCGCGATCCGCTGGCCTTTAAGCTCCTCCCGGAATTCGCCCAGATCCACCATGACAAGATCATCGGGCCGCGCGTGAAGTGGATAGCGGTAAGGGCCGTGGCGGGTGCGCGACCCTCTCAGGGAGGCTTCGTAATAGCCGGTGAACAGCCCTTCCGGATCGGTACCGGCCCGGGCCTCCCAGGGCTCGAAGTAATGTTCGATTATTTTGGCAAGCGCGGCCTCGTCCGTTTTATCGGCCATCTGCAGCGCATGGCAGGCCGGCGTCCAGTCCGCCGTGGTTCCGGCTTCCGCAAGGGGGCCAAACGCGGAGGAGGGATCTTTCTTGAGTATGCGCGCGCAGGAGCGTTCCAGGGCTGGAAGCGCCTCGGCCATGCGGTCCTGCCGCCAGCCGGGCAGGGCGGAAAAGGATGATTTTTTAAGGGTCAGGGGCGCTTCGGGCGCCGGAGAAGGCGTTCCCGCGCAGGCGGAGAGGAGGAGGAGGGAAAATAAAAGAGCAAAGCGCATAGGTTTCTATTTATCATCCTATGCAGGGAAATTCTACGGCCCCTCTTTAATGCGAATTGGGAATCACGTCGTTATCCCCGTCAAAATCGCCCCGTGTTTCCATGACCAACCAGCGTGGGTCCCGCGAGCCGATATCATGCGCGAAAACCCAGATGTCGGAAAGGGTGGTCAGGCTTTCCAGGCTGCCGGACAGGATGGTGCCGTCCTCGTCCCGGTGTACCCGGGCTTCGCGTGCGCTGAAGCGAATGGTGATAAAGGCGGTTTTCCTGCGCACCGCCGCTTCCGTGATCTCGGCTTTTTCAATAGCCCGGATCTCGGTTTGCAGGGTTTCCCGCCGGGATTCCCGCTCGGTGATGGCTTGTTCAAACACGTCGTAAACGGGCGGTGCCAGCAGATCGCGCAGCGTTTCACGGTCGCCGGCAGCAAAGGATTCCGTAACGATGGCGAAGGCGTCCTGCGCTTTTTGCAGAAAATCCTTCACGTCGAATTCCCGGTCGGCCTTCAGGATTTCAAGCAAACCCTCCTCCGCGGCTTTGTTGGCGACCGACAGGCCACCCACCGGATTTTTCGCGAGCTCCGTAATTTTTTCCTCATAGGCGCCCGTGGCCACCGTCGCTGCAAAGGGGCGGGCGGACCGGGCATCCCCCACGGGCTGGTCGGCGGCGGGCAGATAGGGATTGGGGCGCTGGGTTTCATCTCCGTTGCGCGTTCCCAGAATGCTGCGCAGCCAGATCACAAGTCCGGCGGCGACAATGGCGTAAACGATCAAATCTGCGGGCACGGCGAACCTCTTGAAAATCTTGATATCCTGTCATTATAGCATAGTTGTATTCAAAATTAAGGCTTTAAGGGCCAAGGGCAAGGGATTTATGTGTTTCTTGCTTTTATTTTTCGCATTTTTTCACAAAATCTGCTAAAAATAGAGGATCACAAGGGAGCCCTGTCATGCGGTTGTTTATTTTTATGCTTGTTCTTATGGCCGGAAGTTCGGCCTATGCCGATGATTTCGGCGCGCGTTTTGCAGGTGAAAGCCCCTCCGCGCTTGAAGAGCCCTCTTTCATTCCCTCCCTGATCGAGCCCGCTGCGGGCGATGAGGAGGAGGGTGCGATTCTCCAGGAAATTCAAGATCCCGCGGTTGTGGCCGACCCTTCGGAGGTTCTCGATGAGTCTGAGACACAGACCCCTTCCACGCCGTAAATCATGAATCTGCCGTTTCCGGCGCAATAAAGAAATTCTCTCTATGAACAATCCCCCGGACATGGACGAAGTCAGCCGGGTTCGCGCATTTCCGCGCGGTGTTATCACAGCTGTTCTTGTTCCTCTTTTGGTTTCCGTCATTTTCGTACCGCGTTTCCTGGGATTTGCGCCCGCCATTATCGGCGTGGCTGGATATATATGGGTACGCTTTTCCACCGGCCGCTGGCCCGCCTTTCCGTGCGCGCTATTGGGCTGGATGGCCGGAATCATTGGGCTGGGGCTCCTGAGTGCCTTATGGGCCCTTGATCCCGGACTGAGCGCTGAGCGGGCGCTGGACGTCGCGCCTGTCCTTCTGGGGGGTGCCCTGTTCACCGGATTTGCCCTTCAAACCGCGAAAGACGATCTATCGCGTTTCCAGCGAATTTTCCCCCTGGCCGTTCTGGTGATGGGGGTTTTATGCGTGGTGGAGCTTTATGCGGGCGCGCCCCTGTATAAGCTTTTGCGCCCCGGCCTGACCCGGGCCGTGAACATGTCGGGCCTCAATCGTAGCGTGATCGTCTATACGCTGTGCTCGATTATCGCGCTGGATCTCGCATGGCGGACAAAAAATTTCAGAATTCTGGCGGGACTGGCGGCTGTCTTTGCAGCAATCCTGTTTAAAACGCAGAGCCAGTCCGCCCAGTTCGCTCTGCTGGTCGGGGGGGTGTTCTATCTCCTGTTTCCTGTTCGTATAAAAGCCGCCTGGACCTGGCTGGCCGGATTTTTTGCCGTGCTGTGCCTGGGGGCGCCGTGGATCGCGCAGGCGATGTTCAAAGCCTTGCCCCCGCTGGCGGACCGGCATGAGTGGTTGCGCCAGAGCTATGCGTCCCACCGGATGGAAATCTGGGATTTTATAAGCCGCCGCGCCCTGGAGCGCCCTGTTCTCGGCCACGGGCTTGAATCCGCCCGGGTCATGCATTTCGACACGCAAAAACTCTATCACGCCTCGGATCATGTTCTGCACCCGCACAACGCCGTGATTCAGCTTTGGCTCGAATTCGGCGTGGTGGGCGCGGCGCTGGCCTCCGGTTTCTTTGCCTTTTTGCTGTGGAGCATCCGGGATCTTCCTCCCGTACAGGCGCGTATAAGCCTGGCCGTGCTGATGGCCTGTGTCGCCGTCGGGGTCACCGGTTACGGCCTGTGGCAGGCCTGGTGGCTGGGAGGGCTGTTTATGGTTGCAGGCCTGAGCGTCCTTGCCGTTGGGAAGGCTGTTTGCGATACAAATCCGCGCTAGGATTGTCCTTTATCAAAAGGGTACGGGCATCTTCGACGTTGTATCCTGATGCTTTCAAAGCGTTTTCGATTTTTCCTTCGTCTATCCATTGTTTTACAGGTAGAAAACGCGGGTCAGCAGTAAAACAGTTAGGGGCAAGATCGTTGGTATCCTCAAACTCCTCTAAGAGTATCCCTTTCAGGTACGCTAACTCGCCTTTTGTCGGTGTTAATCGGACTGCGAAAGAGTCTTTTTTCACGGGCATTTCCTCTTTGATTCAGTTCAGGAAACGATTTAGCGGCAAGGGATCGAATTTGTCAATAATTGAAAATAGGTGCTACGCCCGCATCTTCTCCCGCAGGTATCCCGCCACGCTGTCCATGGAAATGCGTTCCTGCGCCATCGTATTGCGGTCGCGCACGGTCACGGTACCGTCTGTGACCGTGTCGTTGTCGATGGTGAAGCAATAAGGCGTGCCGATCTCGTCCTGCCTTGCATAGCGCTTGCCGATATTCTGTTTGATGTCCAGATCCACTGCGAATTCCTCGCGGAGCTCCAGATACAATTTCGTGGCTAGCGGCACATGTTCCTCCTTCGCGGTGAGGGGCAGAATAGCCGCCTTCTTGGGCGCCAGCGCCGGGTGGAAATTCATATACATGCCCGATGGCCGGTTCGCATCCACCGTATAGGCCTCGCAGATCAGGGCGAGAACGCCCCGCGTCAGGCCCGCCGCGGGCTCGATCACATGGGGGATGAAGCGCTTGCTTGTATCGACCGGATCCATATATTCCATCTTCACGCCGGAATGTTTCTCATGCTGCGTCAGGTCAAAATTGGACCTGTGGGCGATCCCCTCCAGCTCGCCAAATCCCGGCGCGGTAAAAGGGAATTTGTATTCGATATCATACGTTCCTTCGCCGGTTTTGGCGTAGTGAGACAATTCATCCTGCCCGTGCTTGCGGCAATCGAGGCTGGCTTCCGAGAGGCCCAGAGACAGCCAGAATTTCTTGCGCTGTTCGATCCAGAAATCGAACCATTTCTTGGCCTCGTCCGGGTGGCAGAACCACTCCATTTCCATCTGCTCGAACTCGCGGGAGCGGAAAATGAAATTGCGCGGGGTGACCTCGTTGCGGAAGGCTTTTCCGACCTGCGCGATTCCGAACGGCACGCGCACCCGGGTGGAATCCAGCACGTTCTTGAAATTCAGGAAAATCCCCTGCGCGGTTTCAGGGCGGAGATAGACCTTGTTGTCTTCGCCCGCCGTCGCGCCGACGAAGGTGTGGAACATCAGGTTGAATTGCTTGGGCGGTGTAAGCGTTCCCTTTTCCTTGGCGTCAGGTCCAAAGATTTTGTCTAGATTTTCTGATACATAAGGAAAATCAAAAAACTTGAAAGTTTTATAGTCAGAAATATTTGGACTGAAGCCTAATTTTTTCAACCGTTTCGAAATATCTTCTTCTGATGTTCCTTCTACGAATGTAACCGCACGTAAATCCTGAGGATTTCCTTGCTCTTGATGAAGGATAATTAAATGATCCGCCCGGTACCGCAGCTTGGTCTCCTTGCAATCGACCATCGGGTCGGAAAAACCCCCAACATGCCCGCTGGCCTCCCAGGCTTTGGGGTTCTGGATGATCGCGGAATCAAGACCCACGATCTCGACCGGCGTCCCGTCCGGACCGATGGGCGGGCAGAGCACCATGTGCTTCCACCACAGGTCGCGCAAATTGTTTTTCAGCTCCACGCCCAACGGGCCAAAATCCCAAAATCCGTTAATGCCACCGTAGATATCCGAGGCGGGAAATACGAATCCCCGCCTTTTGCACAGCGCCACAATGTCTTTCATATCAACGGTCATCAATTTGTCCTCTAGCTTCATTGTCGGTTGAATCCGGAATTCCTAGCGGTACGCGCTCAGGCGGCCATCGTCTCCCAGAATATACAAAGTTCCGTTGGCCACGATCGGCGGGATGGAGATAGTCTCCCCCGCGTCCCATTGGCGTATGATTTCCCCGGTTTCGGGGTTGGCCTCGATCACGATTCCATGCGTACCGGCGATGAACAGCCGCCCGCCCGCGAGAACAGGTCCCGTGAAAAAGAGAGGCTTGCTTTGGGCATTGCCGATTTTAGACACCCAGCGGATCACCCCATTGTCGCGGCCCACGGCCACGAGCTGATTGTCCGTGGATAGAAGGAATACATGATTCCCAGCGATCCAGGGCGTATTGGAGCTTCCGATTTCCCTCTGCCACAGGCGCGTGCCGGTGCGCTCGTCAATGGCGACCAGACGTCCGCCGAAGCTCACGCCCAGGACCAGCCCCTTGTCCAGAACGGGCAGGGCCTTGATGTCGGGCAGGGCTTCGAGCCCGCCCAGTTTGCGCACGCCGGAGATATTGTCCGACCAGGCCACGGAGCCGTTTTCCACCCGCAGGGCCGTGATCTCTCCCGAGGAAAAGACGGGCACCACGATGTCGTTGTTGGCCGCCGGGCTTGCTGCGCCAACAAGACCCGCGACTTCGCTCAGGCCGGTATATTCCCACAGCAGCGCTCCGTCTTCCGCGCTGAGCGCCAGGAGACGGCTATCCAGTGTGGCCACAAATATGCGTCCGTTGATGATGGTTGGCGCGGCGCGCGAAGGCGTTGGCAAGGGCTTGTGCCAGAGAATTTCCCCCGTAGAGGGCTTCACCGCCAGAATTTCATCATACCCGTTGGTGACATATAGAAGGCCGCCCGCATACGAAATTCCGCCCGCGATCACGGGATCGTCCTCGTTTTTATCCATGACGTTCGTCTGCCATACAAGCTTGCCGGTTTCCGCATTGAAGGCGGAGAGCTCGAACGCCGTGTCCAGCGTGAAGATCATGCCATCGACCAGAACAGGCTGAGCCGTCAGGGGAAGCTCCTTTGTGCTGCCCTTTCCGATTTTAACGGACCAGACTTGCTTCAGCGCGCTCTCCGGAAGGGCAAGATTTTGCATTGCGTGATTCGGGTATCCGCCGGCCTGGGGCCAAAATTGGTTTGCCCACGCCGTCGGCATCACGAGGCCCTGGGATTCAAGGACGGCGTCATCGGGCTCGAGAGTTTCCTCCAGCGCCAGCACGGAGATTCTTTCTCCCTCCAGCCTGCGGTCGTCATCGGAATCAAACCAGTCCGAAACCGTGGAGCAGGAGGCCAGAAGCAACGCGCTTCCGGCCATAACCAGAAATTTTGCGAATTCCGTCATCATTCCCTGTTCTCCTTCTGGCCGGCCTTGTAAGCGCGCAATGCGTAAACCTGTGCCAGCGCGCCCGCCCGTCCGCGCAGGGATTCCGGCAGGCCTTCCGTATCGCGAACGGATTCGGCTTTTTCCAGCGCGCCTGCATAATCGCCTTCCTTGGCCATGAGGGCAGCGGTTTCCAGTATGGCCGGTGCTTGCCACGGGTCGGAAGAATTCGTCGCGAGGGCGTTCAGTTCCTGCAGGGATTCAGCCTGTCCTTCGGCGGTTTGCAGGCGGGCGCCCAGAAGGGACGCGAGGCTTCGCAAGTCTTCGGGCACCGCCTTGTCTTTCACGGTTTTTTCATACAGGGCCCGGGCTTCGGTTGTTTTGCCCTTGCTCTCATGCGCGCCCGCCGCCGTCAACCAGACAAGTCCGCGCAGCCCGGGGCGCAGGTCAAGATCCGCGCTGTCTATATTCCGCGGGAAATCCTCCGCATCCACAAGCGCGAGGGTTCGGTCGGTCTGTTCGCTTTTCACGCTGCGGTCCCAGGCCCGGTAAGCGGACAAGGCCCCCGTCAGGAGCACCGCCAGAATCATGCCGGCCAGAACGGTTCGGCCGTTCTCTTTCCAAAAGCGCATGACGCGTTCTTGTTTCAGGGCCTCGTCGGCCTCCCTGAGCAAATCAACCATGGGATATCCTCTCCTAGTAACGGGAAGACATCATAGTGATATTTGAGGGCGTTTCCAGTGCTTTCAGGATTTCCACTTGATCGAGCAGCCCATGGAAGGGATCTGCTTGATCTGGCTGTATCCGGTTTCCGCCACCTGGAGCATGGCGTTCAGCAGTTCGCGCTCCGTATCTGGTGCGGCCTCTTTCGGGCCGGCGCTGTCCACCCGGCCACGGTATTGCAGCAGTCCTTCCGCGTTGAAGCCGAACAGATCCGGCGTGCAGACCGCTCCGTACGCCTTGGCCACCGCCTGTGTCTCGTCGATAAGGTAGGGGAAGGAAAAATGATGTTCCCGGGCAAATTTTTTCATATTTTCAAAAGAGTCTGCGGGATAGGCGTCGGTGTCGTTGGGCATGATGGCCGCGCAGCCGATTCCGGCCGCGTTTAAAACAACCGCGTCATTCACAAGCCGTTCGATCACGGCCTTTACATAGGGGCAATGATTGCAGATGAACATGATGAGTGTTCCCTTCTCGCCCCGCACATCCTTCAGGCTCATCATTTTGCCGTCTATGTTTTTCAGGCTGAAGTCGGGGGCAGCGAATTGGGGGTCGGCGGCGGGGGTTTGAAGCAAGGCCATGGGATGTCTTCCTTTTGTGTTGAGAGAGAATTCTATGCACACTATTTGGGGCGTCCATACAGGTTTTCAAGCCCCGGAAAACGGCGGGCGCGGACATCGGCAGCAAATTCCTGCGTAGCCAACTTAATTGCATGCTGTAAATCACTGTATTTTTTGACAAATTTTGCCGGCCTTTGGAGGGATAATCCAAGCAAATCATCGGTCACCAGCACCTGTCCGTCGCAGGCGGGGGAGGCCCCGATGCCGATAGTGGGAATTTTCACTGATTTTGTAAGGGCTTCCGCCACGTTGTTCACAGTGCCCTCGATCACCGTTGCAAATGCCCCGGCGGACTCGACCGCCCGGGCGTCCCGCAAAAGATGGGCGGTTTCTTCCTCTGTTTTTCCCTTGATTTTAAATCCGCCATCTTCTTTAACCCTTTGGGGTAGAAGGCCGATATGTCCCATAACATTTATATTACGATCCGTCATGTATTTTATTATTTCCGCCCGGTCTTCGCCCCCCTCCAGCTTGACCGCCTGTGCGCCCGTTTCGTCCAGCAATCGGCGGGCATTCCCGTAGGCCTGCGCGGGACTTTCCTCATAGGTTCCGCGCGGCATATCGACGACCACAAGCGCGGATTCTGATGCCCGCACGACCGCCCGGCCGTGGGCGATCATCATGTCCAGCGTTACGCCCAACGTGTCCTCCATCCCATAGAGCACCATGCCCATGGAATCGCCCACCAGCAGGATATCGACATGCGGGTCCAGCAGCCGGGCAACCGGCGCGCTGTAGGCTGTCAGGCAGACGATCGGTTCCGCCGGGTTTTTCATCGCCCGGATCTGATCGGCAGTGATGCGCTGGGTCTGGTTGTTCATTTTTCTTAACCAATATAAACGTCATCCCTGCGCAAGCAGGGATGACAAGGTAAATAGAAGGAAGATCTTGAGATTTCCTGTATCCCACCCTAAATTCCGTTTCATGATTACCAGACTCCTGCTTGTCCTTCCAGTCTTGTTGCTTCCCCTGGCGGCATATGCTCAGAGCGTCCCCGAAAGCCGGGAGCAGGTTCAGCTCTCCTTCTCGCCCGTCGTGAAAAAGGTTGCCCCGGCCGTGGTGAGCATCTATGCGAAAAAGACCGTGACGCGCAGCGCGGGCAATCCTTTCATGAACGATCCTTTCTTCGCGCCCTTTTTCCGCAACGGTTTCCCGGGCGGACGCATGCGCAAGCAGGTTGAAAACGCGCTGGGATCCGGGGTGATCCTGGACCCTGACGGACTGGTGGTCACAAACGCCCATGTGGCTCGCAACGCGGATGAGATCACCGTGGTTCTGACCGACGGGCGGGAGTTCGAGGCGGATGTGGCGCTGGTGGATGAGGCCTCCGACCTCGCCATTTTGCGTATTCATGACAAAACCGGCGCTGTTCTGCCCTTTGTGTCCCTCAAACCCAGCGAGGCACTGGAGGTGGGGGACCTGGTGCTGGCCGTCGGCAATCCGTTCGGCGTGGGCCAGACGGTCACAAGCGGTATTGTCTCCGCGCAGGGGCGCTCCTCGCTGGATATCAATGATTTCAATTTCTTTATCCAGACGGACGCCGCGATCAATCCTGGAAATTCTGGCGGTCCCCTGGTGGCGCTGGATGGCGGGGTTGTCGGAATTAACACCGCGATTTATTCCCGGGACGGGGGTTCGCTGGGAATCGGGTTTGCCATCCCCTCTGAAATGGTGGCCAGCGTCATCGCAGCGGAAAAAGCCGGGGTCAGCGCCCGCACGCAGGCTGGGGGAATCGTACGTCCCTGGCTGGGGGTCAGCGTCCAGACGGTAACAGCGGACATAGCGGATTCTCTGGGACTCGCAAGACCGCAGGGCGCTCTGATCGCCTCCATACATCCGGCCAGTCCTCTGCTGAAGGCGGACATCAAGGTCGGTGATATTGTGCTGTCCGTGGCCGGGAAGACGGTCCGCGATCCCGCCGAGATGAAATTCCGCATGGCCACGGTGCCGATGGGGCAAAGCGCGGTTTTCGAGATTTTGCGTCAGGGCGCGCGTACGACCCACAATGTTCTGGCCATGGCGCCCCCTGACGATCCGCCGCGCCGGGAAACGGTGCTGAAGGGCGCGCATATCCTGAAGGGTGTTACACTGGCCAATCTCAACCCCGCCGTGGCAATCGAGCTGGGAATGCCCGAGGAAGACGGCGGAGTCGTGATTCTGAAAATTCCCTCGCGCAGCCCGGCGGCGCAATTTCTGAGCCCCGGCGACCTGTTACTGGAGATAAACGGGATAAAAATGACCGGTCCGGGGGATGCGGAAAAGGTGCTTTCTACCTCCCAGAGGGGTCTCTCCGCGCTGATTAGTAGCGGAGGCCGGACAAGACGTCTTGTGATACGGTAAAGTCTTTGCCGGGGACGGAGACGAATTCATACACATAAAGGGGAGTTATTGTGTAATCTCCTCCCTCAACAACAACCCGATTTTGAATGGGAAAACGTCGTACAATGTTCACACTTGCACTGGTTGGCCGTCCGAATGTTGGAAAATCGACCCTTTTTAATCGATTGGCCGGCAAAAAACTCGCCATAGTCGACGATACGCCCGGGGTCACCCGCGACTGGCGGGAATCAGAAGGATTCCTGTTCGACCGGGATTTCCGGATCATCGACACGGCGGGGCTTGAGGAGCGGTTCGATGATTCCATTCAGGGCCGGATGAGAAAGCAGACGGAAGCAGGACTGGACCGGGCGGACGCCGTGCTGTTCATCGTGGACGGGCGCGCCGGCATCACGCCGATGGACCAGCATTTCGCCAGCTGGCTGCGCAAAAAGAAAAAGCCCGTCCTTCTGGCCGTCAACAAGGCGGAGCACGACAAGGCGGTGCGTTCCGCCATGGCCGAGGCCTATGCGCTGGGGCTGGGAGAGCCGATCGCGCTTTCCGCCGAGCATGGCACGGGGATGGAGACTTTATACCATGCGCTGGAGGCGCTGTTTCCCCTTCCTGTGGAGACTCCTGAATCCGAAGAGGGGGAAACCCGCGGCGCCATCGGGGACGATGACGACATCGACGCCCTGGAGGGGCTCGAGGAGTTTGAATTTTCCGACGCGGAGCAGGACGATCCCGAAAAACCCATCAAAATTGCCATTGTGGGCCGCCCGAACGTGGGCAAATCGACTCTCCTCAATGCCATTGTGCAAGATGAACGCGTGATGACCGGCCCCGAAGCCGGGATTACCCGGGACGCCATCGCGGTGGATTGGACCTATGACGGCCGGCCATTCCGGCTGGTGGACACTGCGGGTATCCGCCGAAAATCAAAGGTGCAAAACGTCATTGAGAAAATGTCGGTGGATGATTCCCTGCGGGCAATCCGCCTGGCGCAGGTCGTGATTTTGGTGCTGGACGCCTCCATGATATTCGAGAAGCAGGATCTCCAGATCGCGGATCATGTGATCAAGGAAGGCCGTGCGCTGGTGGTGGCGGTCAACAAATGGGACGTGGTCGAGGACCGCAAAAAGACGCTGGAGGATATCAGCTACAAGCTGGACACCTCCCTGGCCCAGCTTAAGGATGTCCCTGTTGTCACGCTGTCGGCGCTGAAGGGCGGACGCAATATTGAGAAGCTTCTCAAGACGGTTATGGAGACATATGGGGTCTGGAACGCGCGGGTGAAGACCGGGCGGCTCAACCGCTGGCTGGCCGCCATGGAAAGCCGCAATCCCGCGCCGCTGGTGGACGGGCGGCCCAACCGCCTGAAATACATGGCCCAGATCAAAACCCGTCCGCCGACCTTCGCCTTGTGGGCGTCCCGGCCCGAGAGCTTGCCGGATTCCTACAAGCGTTATCTGATCAACGCCTTGCGGCGCGATTACGAAATCCCCGGCGTGCCGGTCCGGCTGTTGGTCCGGAAGAGTAAAAATCCATATGTATGATCTTTAGATCTTAAAATCGAAAACAGAGGAAGAGCAAATGGACTTCGATGTGGATGGTGGGCTTTCACTGATCACTTTTTGGGGCTTGCGGGTGATAAGCACCATTTTGATCCTGATCGCCGGATGGATGATGGGGAAATATCTCTCTCGAATGATTTTCAGAGTGAGAAAACTGGATGAAACGCTCAAAAGTTTTCTGGGCGGGTTCGTACAATACACGGTTTTTGCCATCGCCATCATCACGGTTCTAGGCCAATTCGGCGTGCAGACGGCCAGCCTGATCGCCGTTCTGGGCGCGGCGGGCCTGGCCATCGGTCTCGCGCTGCAGGGGACGCTCAGCAACGTGGCGGCCGGGGTCATGATTCTGGTCCTGCGTCCCTTTAATGTGGGGGATTTCATACAATTCGGACCCAACAGCGGAACGGTGAAGTCGCTCGGACTTTTCGGGACGGAACTGGCCACGGCGGAGAATGTCTATATCTTTTCGCCCAACGCGACGATCTGGAACGCGGATATCTACAATTTTTCCCGCAATCCCCAGCGGCGGCAGGACATCCTGGTGGGCATCAGCTACCGCGACGATATCGACAAGGCCTTTGCGGCTATTAAGGAGGTTCTGGATTCTGAGACGCGGCTTCTCAGGGTTGAAGGCAAGGAGCCGCAGGTGATGGTCAACATGATGGGAGATCTGTCGGTGGATATCATCGTGCGGGTCTGGTCGTCCACCGTGGAATACTGGAACATCCGCTACGATCTTACCAAGGCGATCAAAGAAGCCTTCGACCGGGAGGGAATCAGCGTGTCCGCCGCCCAGCGCACCCTTCAGCTTGTATCCTCCCAGGATATGGATGAGCAGAAAAAGAAGAAGGCCTGATTCTCTATGACATGGGGATGATCTGGCCGTGCGAAGCGCAGTCCGCATGGGCCAGATGAAGGTAGAGACCCGTGACATCCTCAGGGGTCCGCACCTTGCCGGGATAGCCGCCGGGAAAAGCTTTCTCCAGAAGGGCCGTGTTCACCACGCCCGGATCGATGCCGTTGATCCGCAAATTTGTCTGCACCGTTTCCGCCGCATAGATCCGGATAAAGCTGTTCAGGGCGGCCTTGCTTGCCATGTACGGAGCCCAGTATGCCGTGCCCTTGTTCGTATCCAGCGTCGTGGAGAACACAATGCGTCCGGCCGGAGCGGCGCGCAGAAGGGGATCAAGAGTGCTGACCAAAAGGATATTGGCCATGAAATTCACATCCATCACTTTTTGCCAGTCTTTGGGCGGGATCTGATGCGAAGGGCTTAGGGGCCCCAGCGTACCTGTATTGCCGATCAGGATATCCAGACGTCCGAAACGCTCCGCGATGGAGGGGCCCAGTTTTTCGATTTCACCCTGTTTGCGCAGATCCATGGGGATCAGGGTTGAGATACCTCCCGCGGCCCGAATTTCATCGTCCAGCTCTTCCAGCGCGCCCTGTGTGCGGGAGAGAAGGATCACATGCGCGCCCGCGCCCGCCAGAGCCTTGGCCACCGCGCGCCCGATTCCCCGCGAGGAACCTGTGATGAGAGCCAGTTTGCCGCCGAAATCGTTCTTGTTCATCGTTATAACATATGTTATACTTAGAGAATACAAAGGAGAATCGTCCATGACAGAGCTTACCGTAACAAAGATCGGCAATTCCCTCGGCGTGATCCTTCCTAAGGATGTACTGGCCAAATTGCGTGTTGGCAAGGGCGGAAAGTTGTTTGCCAGCGAAACCCCCAACGGGTTCGAGGTGACTTCTTATGATGCAGATTTCTTGCGCGCCATGGAAGTAGCCGAGGAGATCATGCGCGAGGACCGCGATGTCCTTAGAAAGCTCGCCGAGTGAAAGAGCCATTCTGGATTTCAAAGAAGATGGCGCTTGCCATGCATAATCGCCAGCTTGCGGAGCATGGGGGATTGTCCGGCGTCCGGGACGAGGGGTTGCTTGAATCCGCGCTTGCACGGGCGCAAAATCTTTTCTTTTACGCAGACAAGGCGGTGGACATGGCTGCCCTAGCCGCTGCCTATGCGTATGGGATCGCGACCAATCATCCGTTCCTGGACGGAAATAAAAGGACGGCCCATGTGGCTGCGCGCACCTTTCTGCGGCTGAATGGCTATGATCTTCAGGCTTCTAAGGAAGAAAAATATCTGACTGTCATGGCGCTGGCGGCCGGAAAACTCGACGAAGCTGCTTTGGCCCAATGGTTCAGGGAAAACACCGTGAAGCGATCCTAGCGCTTCTGCGCCGCCCGGTCCTGCATTCCGCTGACTTTTCCGCCCGCGCAGTGGTTCACGGAATCCACAAGTTCGACCGGATAGCTTCCCGTAAAGCAGGCGTCGCAGAATTGAGGGGCCGCGGCGTTGCGCTTTGATTCTCCCACGGCCTTATAAAGCCCGTCGAGGGAGATATAGGCGAGGGAATCGCATCCGATGAAATCGCGGATCTCTTCCACGGATTTGGAGTGCGCCAGAAGCTCTTCCGTGCGCGGCGTGTCGATCCCGTAGAAGCAGCTGTAAGAGGTCGGCGGAGAGGAGATCCGCATGTGAACTTCCTTCGCGCCCGCCTCGCGGACCATTTCCACGATTTTGCGCGATGTCGTGCCGCGCACGATGGAATCATCCACCAGCACGACGATCTTGTCCTTCAGATACGCCTTGTTGGCGTTGTGCTTCAGCTTGACGCCCAGATGCCGGATCGTGTCGGTGGGCTCGATGAAGGTCCGGCCTACATAATGGTTGCGGATGATTCCCAGCTCGAAGGGAACGCCGCTGGCGGCCGCGTAACCAATGGCGGAGGGCACACCGCTATCGGGGACGGGCACGACGAGATCCGCGTTCGGTACGGGCGATTCGGACGCCAGTTCCGCGCCGATTTGCTTGCGCATTTCATAAACGGAGCGGCCTTCCATGAAGCTGTCCGGGCGGGCGAAGTAGATATATTCAAACACGCAAAAGCGGGATTGGGTTTTCTCAAAAGGAAACAGGGAGGAGATTCCATCCTTCTTCAGGATGATCAGTTCCCCCGGCATGATATCGCGCACGTAATCCGCCCCGATGATGTCGAGCGCACAGGTCTCCGACGCCAGAATATGGCTGTCGCCCAACTGCCCCAGAACCAGGGGGCGGATACCGTAGGGATCGCGCACACCGATCACGGAATCCTCCGTGAGAGCCACGAGGGAATAGGCGCCCTTGATCTGATGCAGGGCATCAACAAGCCGGTCTATGACGGTTTTTTTCTTCGAGACGGCCACCAGATGGACGATGACTTCCGTGTCGCTGGTGGACTGGAAGATGGAGCCGTTTTTTACCAGGTCCCTGCGCAACGTCACGGCGTTGGTCAGGTTTCCGTTGTGCGCCACCGCAAATCCGCCAAAATCGAGATCTCCGTAAAGCGGCTGAACGTTCCGAAGCGCGGGCTCTCCAGTCGTGGAGTAACGGTTGTGACCGATAGAAGCGTGGCCTTTGAGCCGCTCCATCACATCCTTGCGGCTGAAGGTGGAATCCACCAGGCCCAGCGCGCGGTGGGAGGTGAAATTTCCCTCATCGAAGGTCACGATCCCGCAGGCTTCCTGTCCCCGGTGCTGAAGAGCGTGAAGACCCAGCGCGGTCAGCGCCGCCGCGTCTTCATGGCCGAACACTCCGAAAACGCCGCATTCCTCATGGAATTTATCATCGTCCCACGGGGTTTCTTTATGGAGTGTTTCTTTTTCAAGAGGTTTCATCGGTTCTCATTCAGCGGGTTGCGGAGGAGGGGTCTCCTGTTCGAACAGCCGGTCCATATCCTGCCGGAATTCCTCTTGGTAGCCCTCGCTCTCCTCGGGAGCGGGGGCAGGCGATTGCCCTTCCGGCGGGGCGCCGTCTTCCAGTCCGGCGGGGGGCAGAAGGTTGATCCCCTCCAGTTTCTCCCGCAGGGCGGAAGCCTGTTCCTTGGTTTTCTCGCCATCCGCGGTTGGGAGATATTTTTCCATCTCCTGGGCGGTTTTCTCGATATAAAAATGAGTGCGACTTCCCTGGAACCAGGCGGTCTTGGTCTCGGGGTCAAGCATCATATGAAAGGGAAGATAGAGCAATCCGAGCAGGATCAAGCCCCGCGCAAGCCCGAACACGACGCCCAGGGTCCGGTCCACGGCGCCCAGACCGAAACTCCGCGCGCCTTCGGCCAGCATATGGCTGAGCAGCGAGAGCGCGACGACGACAATCAGGAAAATAAGTCCGTAAGCCAGGGTGTCCCCGACAATCGTATAGGGCACCATGTCGAAAAGCTTTGGCACGGGCTGGCCTTCCACGACGCCAAGCCACGACCTCATATAGGGAGAGAGGAGGGGCCCGCCCGCATAGGCTGCGGCCAAGCCGCCCGCCACGCCCAGAATCGTCAGAACCTCGCGGATGAAGCCGCGCAGGAAGGCGATTCCGGCTGAAATCAGAAGGACGGCGATGACGAGGATATCGACAACCATGCGCGCGGCATCTCCCGGTTAAAGAAAGGCTTTGATACGCAAAAGAGGCATGAAATGCAAGGATATTCAGAATTGCTATCTCCCTTTGGGAGAGGTGATGAAATCAGGCCGCCGCGTGACGGCGCGGTGCGGTGGCGGACAGGTAATCGGCCAGCTCTTCGATATGGCTGATGGCCGTCAGGTTTATTTCACCCCCGGCGGGCTGTTTTTTGCTGTTTTTGGCTTCGGGGATCACGGCCTCCTTAAAGCCGAGCTTGCCGGATTCCTTCAAGCGCAGGTCGGGCTGTGAAACTTGCCGGATTTCCCCGGTCAGGCCTATTTCTCCGAAAAAGACGGTTTCTGGCGGCACGGCCTTTCCGGTCAGCGCGCTGATGAGGGCGGCGGCCACGGCCATGTCGGCGGCGGGCTCCTGAATGCGCACCCCGCCCGCGATGTTGAGGAAGATGTCGCAGCCCGACAATTGAAGCCCGGCGCGCGTTTCCAGAACCGCGACGATCATCGCCAACCGGTTGGGGTCCCAGCCCAGCACAGAGCGCCGGGCCGAGCCCAAAGAGGAAGGCGCCACGAGGGCTTGGACTTCCACCAGCAGGGGGCGCGTGCCCTCCAGGGCGGCCAGAACGGTGCTGCCCGCGACATTCTGGGCGCGTTGGGAGAGGAAGAGCGCGGAAGGGTTTTTCACTTCGATAAGCCCCTGCGCGGCCATCTCGAACACGCCGATTTCATCGGTGGGGCCGAAGCGGTTCTTCACGGACCGGAGAATCCGGAACTGGTGACTGCGGTCGCCCTCGAAATATAAAACGGTGTCCACCATGTGTTCCAGCACGCGCGGTCCGGCGATCTGGCCGTCCTTCGTCACATGACCCACCAGAAAGACGGCGATATCGCTGGCCTTGGCCATGCGGATGATCTCCTGCGCGCAGGCCCGCACCTGCGTGACCGTTCCCGGGGCGCTTTCCACCGTGTCCACATACATGGTCTGGATCGAATCGATTACCAGCAGCGCGGGCGGGTTCGGCCCCTGCACGGAGGCCAGGATATCGCGCACATTCGTCGCACTGGCTAGCTCGACGGGCGCGTTTTCAAGACCAAGCCTTTGGGCGCGCATCCGCACCTGGTCCACGGCCTCCTCGCCGGAGACATAGACGCAGCGCAGGCCCTTGTTGGCCAGCGCGCACACGCTTTGCAGCAGGATGGTGGATTTTCCGATGCCGGGGTCCCCCCCGATCAACACCGCCGAGCCGGGGACGAGCCCGCCGCCGGTGACGCGGTCGAATTCGCCGATGCCCGTGACATGGCGCGGATAGGATTTTTCCGCCCCCCCGCTGAGGGGTGAGAATTCGATCCGGCGGCCCTTTTTGTTGCTTCCGCCCAGCCCCTTGGGCGCGCTGGATTCCCGGACTTCCTCGGCCAGGGTGTTCCAGCCGTCGCAGGATTCGCACTTCCCCGCCCATTTGGAGGTCACCGCGCCGCAGGACTGGCAGACATAGGTTTTCTGGGGTTTGGCCATGGAATATTTCTACCAGTCTTCGGTCCTGATAAAAACCCCCGCTGCACGGGAAATTGACAGCGGCCGGAGAATAAATTATACATAGAAATTATTTATAGCTAAGGATTTCCTTCATGGAAAAAGAGTTCTGGGACACGAAGACCACAAGAGATGCGATGTGGCGCGTTAACAGCGACATAGAATGCAAGGCTATCGACCCTCGGGAGCCCCTAGAGGTCCGGACCCTTTGCAAGGTCGTCGCAGAGGGGGGCGGAGTCGGGGGCCCTACGCTTCGGGATGTTAAAAATACGCTGGAAAGCACTTTTGAGAGGCACGTTCTGGGGGATGACTGGGTAAACCGTTACTATTCTCCCGCTCGCCCGGATGCCAGTGGCCGGGCGACGTTCCTTGAAGAACGCGGCCAGGAAGCGGTTTGGAAGATTCTCGGTCCGCTTGGAAAAGATCTGGGCCTTTAAGCCGCCCTGGATTTTTTCAGCTTCTCCCTCCCCCTTCGCCAAGGCTTCGGCGGACAAAGTCGCCGGGATGACGCGGGTAGGCATTTCAAAATGAGACACTACACCTTTTCTCCAAACCGTTTTGCATTTTGGGTCCGAACTGGCATGATGGGCTGGGGTCGGGCTTTACCGACCTTTCTTAATCCAGTGTGGGTCCATGAGCAGCAAGATAGAAATTCTGACCGGCGGGGGGGGGACCCTGTGCGGGCTCTACAACCGCCCCGTGGAATCATCCGCCAAGGCCGGGCGCAAGGCCCACACGCTTGTTGTCATGGCACACGGCTTTCCGGGGGGCCACAAGGGCGGGCAGGGCGACCTGTATGGAGAAATGCAGTTTTTGCTGGCCGAGCACGGACTGCACTCCCTGCGCTTTGATTTCAGGGGATGTGGCGAAAGCACGGGCTTCCCTGAGCGGTTCACCCTGGCGTCCGCGCAGGAGGATTTAAAGCATGTGGTGCTGTGGGCCAAGGGACGGGGATATAAGGAAATCGCCTATGTCGGCGAGGGGCT
>JAIOYC010000016.1 GCA_021741325.1 Alphaproteobacteria bacterium | reverse complement strand
CGATCGCGGCGGCCATGGGTTCCTCGATGAGGTAAACTTCGGAGGCTCCTGCGCTTTCCGCCGATTCCTGGATCGCGCGGCGCTCGACGGCGGTGGAGCCGGAGGGAACGCAAATAACCATTTTGGGAGACACGAAAGAGCGCCGGTTGTGAACCTTGCGAATGAAGTGCTTGATCATGGCTTCGGTCACTTCGAAATCCGCTATCACGCCATCACGCAAGGGCCGGGTGGCCACAATGCTGCCCGGTGTGCGGCCTAGCATTTGCTTGGCTTCATTGCCAACAGCGAGGATTTGCTTGCGCCCACCAATCATGGAGATTGCGACCACGGAGGGTTCGTTCAGAACGATGCCTCGATCCTTCACGTAGACGAGCGTGTTGGCTGTTCCCAGATCGATTGCCATATCGGCGGACATGAAGCTGAAAAGCCTGGAAAACATGCTGAGAAAACTTTCTACCTGTATGTCGGTACAGCTCTATAGCAGAGCGTGACGGGAAATGCACGAACCGTTTGCAGATTTTTTTTTTAAAGGGTTTGGACCTGTGGACCGATCCGGAGACATCGGCTGCCTGGTTAAAAGCCTTTGACATTTACGGGGTAGCGTGCGATTAATCCGGTTAGTAAAGCCGGGGAACAAGTTTTATCGGTTGACTGTGAAGAGCGTTCTTAAGCAGGGTTGAGCGCTTTCCACTGTCCTCCGAAAACGGCTTTTCCCTGGCAGGTCTGATAGAATTGTCCCGCGCTGGTGCGAGGGGTTTTGCCGTATAGATATACCCAGGACCTCCCGGCCATTGCCTGCTTTAGCAGGATTAAGGCCCGGGACGGCGTATCCAGATCACACATCATATACAAAACATATATAGAGAAGGCATTATAATTATGTTCAATGTTTACAAGAAAGAAATAGACTTCGCGGGCAAGACCCTCACGCTGGAAACGGGCAAGATCGCGCGCCAGGCTGATGGGGCCGTTCTGGCCACGATGGGTGAAACGGCGGTGCTTTGCACGGTTGTCGCCGCCAAAAGCATTAAACCGGGTCAGGATTTTTTCCCGCTTTCGGTTCATTATCAGGAAAAGACCTATTCGGCCGGAAAAATCCCCGGCGGGTTTTTCAAGCGCGAGGCCCGTCCCAGTGAGAAGGAAACACTGACCTCCCGCCTGATCGACCGCCCCATTCGTCCGCTCTTCCCGAAAGAGTTCCTCAACGAGGTTCAGGTGATTGCAACCGTCGTATCCCACGATCTTGAAAATGATCCCGACATTATTGCGATGATTGGCTGTTCTGCGGCTCTGACGATTTCCGGCATTCCTTTCATGGGCCCCATTGGCGGTGCTCGGGTAGGGTTTATTGACGGAAAGACCGTTATCAACCCCGCCATGTACGACATCAAGGACAGCACGCTGGACCTGATCGTGGCCGGCACGCAGGAAGGCGTTCTGATGGTAGAATCCGAGGCCCGGGAGCTTTCCGAGGAGGTTATGCTCGAGGCTGTCATGGAAGGCTGGAAGGCCTTTCAGCCGGTCATTCAGGGCATTATCGATCTGGCTGAAATGTGTGCGAAGGAGCCCTGGGCCGTCCCCGAGACGCCTGAGCACCTGAAAAAACTTGCCGCCGACATCAAAAAGAAATTCGAAAAAGATGTGGTCAAGGCATATACAATCACCAACAAGCAGCAGCGTGTGAGCGCTCTGGGTGAAGCGCGGGCGGCCGCGGTGGAAGCTTTTGCGGATACCGATAAGGGAATCGATGCCAATACAGTATCCTCCAAGTTCAAGGAACTGGAATCGGATACGGTACGGGGTCAAATCTTGAAATCTGGAAAACGCATTGACGCGCGGGATACGAAAACCGTGCGCCCGATTATCGCGGAGGCGGGCATTCTTCCGCGCACGCACGGTTCGGCTTTGTTTACGCGGGGGGAAACGCAGGCGCTGGTCGTGACCACGTTGGGCACCGGGCAGGACGAGCAGATCATCGATGCGCTGGACGGCGAATACCGCGAGCGTTTCATGCTGCATTATAACTTCCCTCCCTATTCGGTCGGCGAGGCCGGACGTATGGGCCCGCCGGGACGCCGCGAAATCGGCCACGGAAAGTTGGCCTGGCGCGCGATTCGTCCGCTTCTGCCCACGGCGGAGGAATTTCCCTATACAATGCGCGTGGTCTCTGAGATCACCGAGTCCAACGGCTCTTCCTCAATGGCCACGGTATGCGGAACTTCGCTCTCCCTGATGGATGCAGGTGTGCCGCTGGCCCGTCCGATCGCGGGGATTGCCATGGGTCTAATCAAGGAAGGGAAAGATTTTGCCGTCCTGTCGGACATTCTGGGCGATGAAGATCACCTGGGCGACATGGACTTCAAGGTTGCCGGAACGGACAAGGGCATCACCGCGCTGCAGATGGACATTAAGATCACCTCCATCACGCAGGAGATCATGGATACCGCTCTGGCGCAGGCGAAAGACGGCCGTTTGCACATTTTGGGCGAAATGGCCAAGGCTCTGGGTCACGCGCGCGAGGAACTGAATCCCAACGCGCCCCAGATTGTCACGATCAAGATTCCGACGGATAAAATCCGTGAGGTCATCGGCACGGGCGGAAAGGTTATCCGCGATATCGTCGAGGTAAGCGGCGCGAAGGTCGATATCGACGATGACGGCACCATCAAGGTTGCCGGCACGAGCGCCGAATCTATCGACAAGGCGCTGGAAATGATCCGGGGGATCACGGAAGAACCGGAGATTGGAAAAATCTATGACGGCAAGGTTGTCAAAACAGTCGATTTCGGCGCATTCGTGAATTTCATGGGCGCGAAAGACGGTCTCGTTCACATCTCTGAGCTGGCCGACCGCCGTGTGGCGCAGACCACGGATGTCGTCAAGGAAGGCGATAAAGTCAAAGTCCTGTGCGTCGGCATGGATGATCGCGGCAAGGTCAAGCTCTCCATGAAGCGTGTTGATCAGCAGACCGGTCAGGAAATCCAGGTTGAGGATCGCGTCACGTCCCGAGGCGAGCGCCAGGAGAAAAACGGGTAAACATCCTGATCTATTCTTATATGTCAGCCCTTCTCCGTTTCTTCGGAGAAGGGCTGTTTTTATTGTGGACGCTTAGGGTTTGCAAAGCATTGCGCGGGCTTGGCCCCTTGCTTTGAGATTGTTTCCCGTTATAGTCACTCTTCATCAAATCATTCTCACCGGAGGACCCCTCATGACCTTCATTGCAAGCGCCCGCGCCCAGGAAACTATAAGCACCGTTTCTTCTCCCGTACCTACAAGCGCCGCCACGCTCCCGCCTGCACCAGGTGCCGGAGAGGCCTTTTTGTGGAATATGGGGATGGTCGCGGTGCTTGCGGCCTTATTCTATGTTCTTCTCGTCATGCCGCAGCAGCGCCGTTTCCGGGAACATAGCCGCATGTTATCCAATCTTAAAAAAGGCGACCGGGTTTCTACCGGGGGTGGTTTGATCGGCACCATCGAAAAAATCTCAGAAGAGAGTAACGAAGTAACGATTGATCTGGGTGGTGGAACAAAAGTTTTAGCGACACGCGCAAGCTTGCAGGCATATCAGGAGCCCGCGAAGAAAAAGGCGGCGACCTCCGGAAAAAAATAAAAAATTGAACGCAAATTCTTTTTTCGATCTGTGCATAAAGAAAGTTTTTTAAGCGAGTGGCCTTGCTCCTGCCGGGGGCTTGCTGATACTCTGGGATCATTCAAGAATTGATATTTTCTCAGCGAAATCAAGTATTTATATTTGATTTCCCAAAATAAGGAGATGCTGCATGAGTTGGACTCAAGATCGCGTGGATTTACTCACGAAGCTCTGGGGTGAGGGAAAAACCGCTGCGGAGATTGCCCAGACTTTGGGGGGCGTTACACGCAACGCGGTGATTGGAAAAGCCCATCGCCTTGAATTGTCCGGGCGTATTTCTCCCATTCAGCAAAATAAAATACTTCCTCCCAAGAAAAATGCGAGCTCCCGGGAAGCTCTACCCAAGCCTGTTGCTCAGGCATCGGTAAGAGTGTCGGAAAGGAACGCACCCAAGGTCCAGCTGACGGATCTTGGTCCCCGTATGTGCCGTTGGCCACTGGGTGACCCGCGTGAGGAAAATTTTGGTTTCTGCGGATGTGATTCCCTCGGCGGGCTTCCTTATTGCGCCGATCATGCGAAGCTTGCTTATCAGGCCGCTACCCGGAACCGTATCCTCAAGGCGGAAGAGGAAATGGCGAGTATTCCGGCACAGCAGCCCGTCAAGACTTCTCAAAAAGGCGCCAGGTAAAATTCTACCGCTGTTTGTTAATATTCAATCTTTAGGATCGAGGAGGATGCCTTTTTAGGGCTACTCCTTTTTATCGTAATAGATAATTATGAAAAATATCAGGCCGATTTTTTCTTTTCGATCAGGCAGGAGAAGCGACGATTTTTAGAAAATCAGAATTTGACATTCTCCCGAAAATCCTTATAGTGCGCCCATTCCCGGGAAAGATCCTCTCCGGAGGACGTTGAAGGTTTTTTAGAAAACCTTCAAACCTGTACGGTCTGCCGGGACAAAAGAACAGCGCGCTGCGGCGGGCTTAAAGAAAGGAAACGACCATGAGCGGTAAACGCATTCAGGCCAAGCACAAGATTGACCGTCGTATCGGCGCTAATCTCTGGGGCCGGGCCAAATCTCCCTTCAACACACGCCAGACCGGCCCGGGTATGCACGGTCAGCAGCGTGGAAAGCCCACAAGCTACGGGATCCAGCTGCGCGCGAAACAGAAATTAAAAGGATATTACGGTAATATTGGAGAGAAACAGTTTCGCCGTTATTATCACGAAGCCATGCGTTTGCGCGGCGACACGGGCCAGAATTTGATCGGCCTTTTGGAGCGTCGTCTGGACGCTGTGGTTTATCGTTCCCTCTTCGTGCCAACCGTGTTTGCCGCCCGGCAATTGGTGAACCATCGCCATGTCACTGTAAACGGCAAGGTCGTGAATATTCCTTCCTATCAGGTCAAGGAAGGCGATGTGGTTCAGGTCCGCGAAAAATCCCGGGAGATTCCCATGATTATCGAGGCCACACAGAAACCTGAGCGGGACGTTCCTGACTATATTCAGGTGGAAGCCAAGGCCTTTAAAGCCACCTTCCTACGCACGCCGAAGCTGGAGGATGTACCTTATCCCGTCCAGATGGAACCGCATCTGGTGGTCGAACTTTACAGCCGCTAGGCACCTTCTTCATCTTACGATTTTTTTTAAACGCCATGCCATTGAAAAATGGAATGGCGTTTTTGCGACAAGGCTAGCTCCCAAAAATTTTAGGAAGAATATTTCTTAAAGGTGCTTTGTCTCTGGCGGATCCATTTCAAGGATTCTTTCTAGGGCGCCGCACAGCATATGGCCCAGCAGGATATGCATTTCCTGAATGCGGGCCGTGGTGGTGGAAGGCACATCTAGCAAGACATCGCATAAAGCCGACATATCCCCTCCGCCCGCACCGGAGAAACCGGCTGTTTTTAATTTTTTCGCCCGCGCGGTTTTTAGGGCTTCCAAGACGTTCGGGCTGCGTCCTGAGGTGCTGAGCCCAATGGCGACGTCTCCGGGGCGTCCCAGCGCGTCCAGCTGTCGTGCGAAAATTTGATCAAATCCCAGATCGTTCCCGGCCGCGGTTAGCGCGGACGTGTCAGTAGTCAGGGCAAGGGCAGCGATGGGCGCGCGGTCTTTTTTGTAGCGTATTGTCAACTCTGTCGCTATGTGCTGCGCGTCTGCCGCGCTACCGCCGTTTCCAAAAAGAAGAATTTTACCGCCCTCGTGCAGAGACGCCGCGCATATGTCCAGCAATGATTCAAAGCGGGTCTTAAGCGTCTGAGAGGTAGCCTGTATGACCTCTCTGTGCTCGTCCGATTCTTCGTTCCAAAAACGGTCTAGGTCAAATCGGATCATGAAGGTGGTATAAGGGGTACGGGTTGAAAATCATTCATGGGAGCCATGCGCGGGGGGGGGGGGGGGGGTGAATTTTCAGAAGCTCCTGAGGAGGGGCGCATCGGG
Source organism: Alphaproteobacteria bacterium (assembly GCA_021741325.1). Taxonomy (GTDB): domain Bacteria; phylum Pseudomonadota; class Alphaproteobacteria; order Micavibrionales; family Micavibrionaceae; genus JAIOYC01. Next base: position 17,846 of record JAIOYC010000016.1, on the reverse strand, counting down.
TCGGGTGGATTTTCCAAGGCTTCTTCCGCCTCTTCCTGCGCGGCTTTTTCAGAGGCGGCCCGTTCGCGAAGGGCCTGAATATAGGCCCTGTTATAGGCAAGTTGCTCTTTGCTCAGCTGAAATCCGGCCAGTATTTTATATTTTCGGCCTTGGGAGGGGCTGGGAAGTGGAATGATCTGTCGAATTTTCTCATAGTGCGCGGTTGTATTGTGTCCCACCTTGAAGGTCAGGGGAACCGAGAAAACTTCTTTCGCTACAATGTCCCCCCTTTCGTCTTTTACCGCGACAAAGAATGGGTATTCATAGGTCTCACCCGTGATTCCTTGGGGCCCCAGCGCGCTCTCGAAGGCCAGATCCAGGTCAATGGAGAAACTTTTGGGGGCATAAGCGCACTGCCCTTTCCCCCCTGTCATGCTGTTGTGGGTGACAAGATCGTCGGGTGTGATCAGGATTGTATTGCCGAAATCGTTGAGAATGCCAAGCTCTGTGACGATCGAGACGCCGGGGCAATTGTCCCGCAGAAGAAACTCCTCAGACAGTTGGTCTCCCCGGGTGAAAGCGGGCGCCTGAAGCTTCCCCAGGTTATTGGTAAGCCCATCCAGGGTCTTGCATGCCCCTAAAGCGAATAGAGAGGCCGCCATGCAAAGGGTAGAAGGCAAAGAGCGCAGAGCATTCATACGGCAATCCTTACGTGTCTTGAAAAGATTACGCAAGCCCGATGCTCAAGACAAGGGAGTGCGGCCGATTATTGCCCCACAATCATGCAGCCGCCCGGTTTTTGTGCCTTGATGGCATTGCAGATTGAGGTGGCGCTTTCTTTGCTCATGGGGCCGGCCTGGATACGGTAATAGATCCCCTTGTCGCCCAGATTGGCTTCCTGAACGCGGTAAGACGCATTTTGAAGCTGGGCGGCGTAAGTTTTTTGAAGGGCCTTCCACTCGCCATCCGCGCCGGCAGAGGTACGTACACTCCCCAGTTGCACGAAATAGTTGCCGGGTGCGAGCGCAAATCCTGCGGCGGGCTCAATTTTTGAAACATTCTCCGCGGCGGCTGTTTGAGCAATATCGGCGGGGGTGGGCTCTTTCCCTGCGGCCTGAGCGTCTTTTTTATCCAGAACGGAGCGAACGAATGCCAGGGTTTCCGGAGACGATCCGGCTGCATGAATGGTCTCAGGCGGTATGATCGTCTGCTGTGTATCGACCGTGGCGGTTGCCTGTATACTCGTTTCCTGGGTGGCGGGGACAACAGTTTCGGGGATTCCAACCGTTTCAGTAATGTTGGCGGCCGTTATTTCCTGCCGGGGGGCCTGAAGGGCTTCTTCCTGGGGTTCTTGCGAAGCCAGCAGGTTTTCAATCGCACGGCGATGCTGTTCCCGGCGGCCGGCGGCGCTGGTGTCCAGAGCGCTGAAAACCGTGCTTTCAGTGTTGGGGATGCTCATCCCTCCACGTTCAAAGGGCTGTTCTTTGAAGGCGGATGCATCGGCTCTCACGATAGGAACGTTGCCCGGTTCTGCCTTGGTATCGGGATAGCTGAATACGATCAGGGCGGCAAAGGCGGCCCCGGTCACCAGCAGAGCGCCCATGGCGAAGACAGGACTTCTGAATTTTCTCAGGAATGGCTTTTCTGCGAGACCGGAAAAAAAGTCGGCGCGCTGTGTGCGGCGAGAAGGAGGCGCATCGTCATAGTGATCGAAGCTGTAATTCTGATTGTAACGGTTACTCTCGTCCATAGTCAGATCCCCTAAAATTAAAATGCCAAGCAGTCTGGTAAAACTTATCGCAAGTCCCAGTAGAGGTCAAACAGCCTTTCGTGCTCACGGATGGCGTAACGGTCTGTCATGCCCGCGATATAATCGGCCACGATCCGGGCTTGTATGGCGTTATTCTTCGATCCCCCGGCCTCTTCCATGCGTTTTTGCCATTCTTCGGGCAGGAGTTTCCAGTCCCCATTAAAAGCTGTGAATAAGTCCGTGACAATGCGCTCCACCTTCAGCCATATCCGCCGCATGGAAGAGTGCCTGTACATCCGCTCATACAAAAAGGTGCGTAATTCATCGACTTTTGCTCGCATGGGCGCGGAAAAGGCCACAATAGGGCGGCCTGCCATCCGAATGTCTTCGGGATCACCGGGCTTTATATCCGCCAGCCTGCGATTCGTTTCCACCAGAACGTCATTGACCATCAGACCGATCATCTCTCTGATCATGCCCTGAATCAGGTAAGGCTTCTGAATGTCTTTATGCCGGGCGCGCACAGCTTGCAGGGCTTCCTCCAAGAGTCCCAAGGAATAGAGATCCTCCAGCTCGAAAAGGCCCGCCCGCAGGCCGTCTTCGACGTCATGATTGTTGTAGGCAATGTCGTCGGATAACGCGGCGATCTGGGCTTCCACAGAGGCATGAGTATGGAGCCGCAGATCGGTTTTTTCCTGCAGTTCGTGGGCGGCGATATGGAGATTCCCGGTCACGGGACCATTGTGCTTGAGTACTCCCTCCAGCGTTTCCCACGAAAGATTGAGGCCGTTCCAGTCTGGATATTTACGCTCCAGCGTGGTCAGAACCCGCAGGGACTGGTCATTGTGGTCGAACCCGCCATAGGGTTCCATGCAGGCGCGCAGATACTCCTCGCCGATATGGGCGAAGGGCGTGTGCCCCAAATCATGGGCCAGCGCCACCGCTTCGGCCAGGTCCTCGTTCACCATGAGGGCGCGGGCAATGGAGCGCGCGATCTGGGCGACTTCCAGCGTGTGGGTCAGGCGAGTGCGGTAATGGTCGCCCTCGTGATAGACAAACACCTGCGTCTTGTACTTCAGGCGGCGGAAAGCGCTGGCGTGGATGATTCTGTCGCGGTCGCGCTGGAAGGGCGTCCGGGTCGCGCTTTCTGGTTCCGCATGGACGCGACCCCGCGTACGATCCGGGCGGCAGGCATAGGCCGCCAGCGGAAGGGCGCAGTAATTATAAGCGGTCGGGTCGGGTGCGGTGTTGCTCATTTAGGTCCAGGGGCTATATAATGGTTTCATGAACATAAGCGTCCATGACAGCGCGGTAAAGCGTCTTGAATATCTTCGGAAACTTCAGGGAAAGGACTCCCTCATGCTCCGGATCACGGTGGATGGGGGCGGGTGCTCTGGCTTTCAATACAAGATGGAACTGAGGGAGAATGTATCTATCTGCGACATTGTTTTTCAAAATACAGTGGTCACGGATGAAATTTCCCTGGAGTTTTTGAAAGACTCTACAGTACGTTTTGAAAGCGGACTGATTGGGGCGGAATTTAAAATTGATAATCCCAACGCGGTCTCGGGCTGCGGTTGCGGCACCTCCTTCGCGATTTAATCTCCCCCTTAGTTTTTCTTGAATAGGTTGTTGCAATTAAGAATGACTTTCAATATGAAGGACTCCTAACTGTTAAGGAGCTTTCATCCATGATCCGGACATTTTCTTTTATCGCCCTTTTTTCTACCAGCGTTGCTTCTTCTGCTTTCGCGCAGGAAACCACTTCAAATCGATTTACGCAGACCAATTTCACCGCGAACAAGACGGTGTATCACCCCCAGATTACCGAACCGGATTTCATCAATGGCTGGGGTTTAGCGATTCGTCCCATGGGCGCGGGTGGGCATTTTTGGGTGGTGGCCAAGGATATCAGCTATGAGTATGTGGGAGATGTTCGGAATTCATCCGATGAATCCCTGCGCGGTTTACGTACAGATGGCCTGAGGTATGTGAAACTTCCCGTGGGCGGGCCGGACAATGTTGGCACGGGCGTGGCGTTTAGTGACAGTACCAAGGATTTTGTCATTCGCCAGACGATCGAAGGTGCCGAACCCATCTTGGCCCCTGCAAAATTCCTATTTGCCAGCGATGGTGGAATTGTTTCGGCCTGGACGGAACGCAAAAAGGAAGATGGCACCTTCGATCGCGCGCCGGATGCGTTAAGCGTGATTGATTACTCGGAGCAGGGCTCTCAATTTTTTGGATTAACCCTGAGTGCGGCCTATGACCGCCTCTATGTTGCAGATTTCGGGAAGAAACCGGAGATCAAGGTTTTCGATGGCCAGTTTCAGCCTTTGAAAGCGGCTTTCGAGATGCCGTTCGATGAGAATAAAAATGGCATGGTTGATCCGGGGGAGTACGCGCCGTTTAATGTTCAGGCATTGACAACACCGGCGGGGAATTCTCATGTCTTTGTCACATACGCTAAGACACAGGCCTGCCCCGCAGAAGAGATCGAGGCAGGCAATTGCGCGGAAGGAGCGCTGTTTGTGGGCGAGGAGGATACTAGCCAACCCGGAAACGGACGGCTGGCCGAATTTACAGAGGATGGAAAGCTTGTGGCGATCTGGAATGATGGCGGACATCTCAGCGCGCCGTGGGGCGTTGCGTATGCGCCAAGTAAGTTAGGCGCCCTTTCCGGGACTCTTCTGGTCGGTAATTTCGGCGACGGAACCATCGCGGCCTATGATCCGCAAAGCAGGGAATTCAAAGATGTCTTAAAAGATATGGACGGAAAACCATTAGTCATCAAGCAGTTGTGGGGAATTTTGTTCGGAAATGGTGAAAGTCTGGGGGATCAAAATGCCCTCTATTTTGCGGCGGGTCCGGAAGATGAAGTTGACGGGCTATTCGGCAGTCTGCGTCTTGCGCCCTGAAATATCATAAGAGAAGCAAAAAACTGCCCTACTTAAAAGAACAAAAATAGAACATTTTTTGATTTTCTGCTATAACGAGCCATGGCAGAAAGCAAATCGAATCCATCCTTAGGCCTCTCTCTGCCCGTGCGGGGGCGGGGGGCCGTAGACAATCCCACGGGGCGCTTCGAGAAAATCCAAACGGCGCTGGATCCGGAAACCTATGAGGAGTTGCGACAGGCTGGACATGCGGATCCGGATGCCCAGATCCCAACGCAAGCTTTCCACGATACATCCCGCAGCATCATTGCCACGAACGACAGTCCGGATATAGGGATGGAAGCTACGCTTAATCCTTACCGGGGATGCGAGCATGGCTGTATTTACTGTTACGCACGGCCCACCCATGAATATTTAGGCCTCTCAGCCGGGCTGGATTTTGAAAGCAAAATTTTCGTGAAGCCGGATGCTCCGAGATTGCTGGAGGAAAAACTGCGTTCGCATGCCTGGACCCCCAAGGTCGTAACCATGAGCGGTGTGACCGATTGTTACCAGCCCTTGGAGCGTACGCTTAAAATCACCCGAGCGTGTCTGCAGGTTCTCTTGGATTTTCGAAACCCAGCTGTCATCATCACGAAAAATTACCTGGTGACGCGGGATACCGATATTCTTAAATCCATGGCCGATCGGGATCTGATTGGTGTCAATCTTTCTATCACCACTTTGGACAAGGATTTATGCCGTGCCATGGAACCCAGAGCCTCTCCTCCTCAACGAAGGCTGGCCGCCATAGAGGCGCTTGCAAAGGCGGGGGTGCCGGTCCGGGTTATGCTGGGGCCTGTTTTGCCGGGTCTGACGGAACATGAAATTCCTGCCATTCTTAAAAGCGCAGCTGATGCGGGGGCCCAGGGCGCGGGATACACCATGCTGCGCCTTCCCCACGGAGTGAAGGACCTGTTTCAGACGTGGCTGGCCGAGAATTACCCGGATCGCGCTCAAAAAGTGCTTAACCGTGTACGAGAGGTGCGCAGCGGAAAATTAAACGATTCTCGTTTTGGAAGCCGTATGCGAGGGGAAGGGATCTATGCGGAGCAGATCGGGAAAATGTTTGCCCTGTACCGCAAACGCTATGGACTGGACCGCCCTTTTAAGCCCTTGTCTGTGGTCGGTTTCCGGCGCGAAGCGCGGGGATCACAGTTTGGACTGTTTGACGAACTATAAGGTTTACACGGAAGATAGGAACCCCGTTTATGCCTTTCTTGTTAGAGAACAAGGAGGATTCATGCCAAAAATTGAAAACTTCTTTTTTTCGTTGGCCAAGCCTGTATTTGCGCGGAGCTTTACGGATGGTCATCTGGAGATCCTGCAAAAAGGAGAACCCCTAGTCTCTATGGGGAGCGGAGAAGGACCGCACTTCGTGATGTCAGTAAAAGGGGGGATGATTCTGATCAGGATTTTTTACGATCCGGATATGGCCTTGGGCGAGGCCTACGTGGAATCGAAATGGGATCTTGTGCGTGGAGATCTAGGGGCTTTTCTAACTTGGATTACCCGCAACAACAAGGAAGTGATTAAAAAGATGCCTCCTCCTGCATCTAGGGATAATACCGAAACGGTAAGTCGTAAAAACGTAGCGCATCATTATGATTTGGGGAATGACTTGTACGCCGCTTTTCTGGATGAGGAGTTGAATTATTCCTGTGCGTTTTTTGAAGATCACCGTATGAGTCTGCGGGATGCCCAGCTCAATAAAATATATACAACCATTCAGCGCGCGGAAATTTCTCCCGGTATGAAGATTCTGGATATAGGGTGCGGCTGGGGTCAATTGGATCGCATTGTTACCCGCTATGTTCCCGATGTGCATGTGACAGGCATTACGCTGTCGGAAAATCAATGGCGCTGGGCTACGCGCAAGGCGAATGCTATGGTGGGTTCTCGCCCCGTTTTCCTTCTGGAAGACTACAGGGAGCATGCCCGACGAAATTCTGGACTTTATGACCGTATCATCAGCATCGGGATGTTCGAGCATGTCGGGCGCGATCATTACAGCTCGTATTTTAAAGCTATTTATGAGCTTTTAAGGCCCGGCGGTAAGGCGGTTGTTCATTCCATCATGCGCCCCGATCCTGGAAATGGTACATCCAAATGGATGGATACTTACATATTTCCTGGAGGTAGTATTCCATATATGTCCGACGCGTTAGTGGCTGCCAGTGCGGAAAGGTTAAAAATTTTTCGGAATCCATACATCCATGCGGGCAGAAATTACGCGGAAACTCTGCGGCGTTGGCGAAGTAATTTCAATCAGAATTCCAAAGCGCTCGATCCGAAAAAATACGATCAGCGTTTCCGGCGCTTGTGGAATTTCTATTTGGCAAGCAGTGAGGCCGCCTTTGACGGTATGGGTTATTTTGTGGCTCAGATGATTTTTCAGAAATAAAGATTGGGAAATTTACTTTTTCATAGCCGTACGCAGTTTTTCTTGAAGAGTCGCGGGATCAAAGGGTTTAGAGAGATAATCGTCCATGCCCGTGCGCAGGCAACTTTCACGGTCCTTCACAGAGGCATGAGCCGTAAGTCCGATAATTATAACGGGTTTTAAATTATTCGTTTGTTCATAAGCTCGTATGGCCTTTGTTGTTTCATAACCATCCATCTCCGGCATCTGGACATCCATAAGAATCACTCCATATGCGCCCTCCATGAATTTACGAACGGCCTCCTGTCCGTTTTCTGCGGAATCGTATTCGTATCCGAACTGCTCTAGAAAGGTGCCCGTTACGATAATATTGGGTAGATAATCCTCAACAAGAAGAATTTTTTTCTGAGAAGGGGAGCTATGCCTCAGTTTTTGCATTTCCGGCGCAGTCAGACGGGGGGGTGAGGACAGGCTTTTCAGCAAGGGGATTTTTATAAGAAACGTCGCCCCTTCTCCGGGACAGCTTTCAACATGGATATCCCCATCCATAAGATCAACAAGACTTTTGGTAATCGCCAAACCCAGGCCTGTACCCCCGAATTTGCGGGTGATGGTGGAATCGGCCTGTGTAAATTTTTCAAAAATCCCACTTAGTTTATCAGGGGCAATGCCAGGTCCCGTATCCGATATGGAAATAAACGCGGTCCGGTAACCGGGCCGGAGGTTTTCCTGAATCCGTACATTAAGCGATACAGTGCCTTGGCTGGTAAACTTAACCGCATTTCCCAGGATATTGATAAGGATTTGACGGATGCGGGTCGGATCGCCAATGAATTCTTCGTCCTGGATATCGTCGAGGTCGGTGTTGAGAATAAGGTTTTTCTCCCGTGCTTTCACGGAAATTACCGCCACCACCTCTTCCATCAGAAGGCGGAGATCGAAGGAAATTTTTTCCAGTTCGAATTTATGCGCTTCAATCTTAGAAAAATCCAAAAGATCGTTGATGAGCGCCAGCAAAGATCCCGCGCTAATTTCCAGTGTATGAATAAACTCGGTCTGTTTGGCCGTCAGGGGAGATGATCTTCCCAGAATATTCGTCAGTCCCACGACCACATTCATAGGAGTGCGGATTTCATGGCTCATATTGGCCAGAAACTCACTTTTGGCGATATTCGCCATTTGCGCCTTGTCTCGCTCTTTTTGAAGTTGCCGGGTATTCTCCTGAAAGACCTCCAGAACCTGGCTAAGCTTGCCGATTTCATCCGGATTAGTGTTTGAGGTCAGTTCCGGACGTATCGTATTTGTTTCGCTGTATAGCTTGTCGATCATCGAATTGACGGGCCGGATAACCCGCGCTGTGATGATCCACCATGTATAGAGGCTCAAGCCCAAGGCGCTTACAAACAGAAAGAAGCTGAGCAAAATCTCACGTTCGGAGTCTGCCTTAATCGTCATAACTGATTTCTGGTTCACGTTCAGAACGATATCCGCCAAACTATGCAGAGAGTCCACCACCTGGGACGCCAGTTGCAGCCAGAGTTCAACGGAAAGGGGGTACACTGCTTCGGGTTGTCCGGTTTGTGGTTGATAAAAGGCTTTGTGGATTTGTTCAAAGGTCATGAAATAATGGGTTTCCGCCTCATCGAGAGGGGAAACGATTTCTTCGCGCCAGCTGCTTGAATACAGGCTTCCGTGGGCAAGCTCTAGGCCATACTGGGTACGATTATGCCAGAGAGTCAATTTTTCTTGAATCTCCGGCGAGGGGAATTTGTTCTGTGCGATGAGCTGTCCCAGAACAGCATATTCACGCCCCGCATATTCGCTGATCTCCCAAATGAGGCGGGTAAATCTAAGCTGACGTGTGATGTTCGGATTGTAAGACGTAATGGGACGCGTGTAGGAATCGATCAGCTCATTGATATCCAGGACAACCGCTGTGGCTTGATCAAAAAAAAGATCCGCCACTGGAAAATCTCTTTTTTCCGGTGGCAGGGTCATCGCTACATCGATTCGAAGACGTAATGTTTGAAGCGCTGTATAGCTTTTTCGAAGATTTTGGATGGCGGGTTGAAGATCCAATTCAGGATTGTTCTTCAGGAAATTCATACCTTCATTAAAAGCCTTTTCACTCTCAATCCTGTTTTCCCTGAGATCAATGCTCAGGGCGTCGAAGGAAGAAGAAGGAACGTACAGAATAGAAAGCGCCGCCGCGCGTTCGGCGGAAAGAAATTTTTTAACGCGGTAAAAATGCGCAATAAATTCGGTGGCTTTACCGATTTCCTGCGCATGATGATGCTCGATAAGCGATATATACGCCCGGTATGCCGCCGGGGCTGCTATCAGCACATTCAAAATGCTGATAATAGCCAACAACATCGTTCGGATGGAAAAATGAGAATACTTTACCTTAGCCATACGACTTCAGCCAATTTCAACAGGCGCTCCTCGACGTGCAGTCCGATTTCCTCGATGGCATTTCCATTCATATAAAGGCGCAAACGGTGAAATTCGTTCCTCGAAATTTCAATCATACCGCCGTTGCGAGAAAAACCTTCGATATCGCTTACGGTTAGAGTCTTGAATTTCTTTAAGAAATTTAAAATTTCAGGAAGGATATCTTCTTGATTTTTATTCACGAAGACCAGCTGGCATTGCCCGCTATCGGATACATTCTCCAGTTCGTGAATGTAAATAGTGCGTTGTTGAGCTGTGCGCCCTTCAAGCGGATAAAGAGCGCCTTCGAAAGCATCTCCGCCCAGCAAGCAGACATGGAGGGAAGAATCGGTTAAGGCGTTTTTTTTGTTCTCGGGCCAGCGCGTAAGTTTAAGAAAATTGTAAATAAGGCTGGCTTTTATTTTGCTTTCTTGCAGGCGCAGGGGCTCTTCCTGTGCAGGGCGGCTCGGAGCGCCCGCGGCCGTGCCCGTAACGGGTGAGAACAAGAAAAAGCATGCAATAAGGATCGCTCCGGCAGAGCCTAAATTTTCTGTGTGAAGGAGCGCTCTTAAAATTCCCATGTCATCTTACCAAAAACGCTTCTTTCAACTTCCGCCGCGTTTAAAGCGGTGGGAGAAGAAAATTCCCGGTGAGAATCCTGAAGCAGGTTTTGTCCCGTAAGATTAACGCGCAATGTATCGTCTATTCTCCAGCCCAAGTTTAAATCCAAACGCACATAATCATGTACATCAGCTTGGCTCAACTGGTCTACATAATAAGCGGACGTATCCAAAGAAAGTCTAGGGTGGATATTCCAGGATGCCCGGAGGCTAGCCTGGTGATGGGGAGAGATGTCCTCCGCTGTTTCCAGATTGTATCCGTGATTGTCGCGGACATGCAAAAACATATTCAGGAACGTATAGGTCCCGCTGATCTTAAAGGAGGGAGTTACTCTCCATGAGGAAGCCAGTTCTGCGCCCCATGTTTCTCCTGTCATTCCATTGACGATCTGCACGGGAAACATCCCCGGACTCGGGGTCAGGAAGCCGTAAGTGGCAAGATTGTCGTAGTCATTGTAAAAGGCTGCGATGTCTACGGATAAATCAGGCGTCAACTGTTTGCGGTATCCGGCTTCATAGGCGGTCAGCTCTTCCGCATTGAAATCCGGATTGGCCTTTACAACGATTTCTGTGGCACCTGGCCCAAACACGCCGGGCCGGGCGACAGAAATCGTATCGTCCAGATCATGTTCAAGCCGGCTGGGAGTTCGAACAGCTCTGGAGACAGAGCTCCACGCCATCTGGCTGGGATCGATCTGCCATTGCAGGCGGGCATTGGGCTGGTATTCGAAGCCCGTATATTCATTGTGCTCGAATTTGGAGCCCAGCGTCAGGTACCAGTTGTTCGGGCTGAGGGTAATCCTGTCTTGCAGAAACAGGTGGTAAAGGCTGTCCTGACGGGAGGAGGGATCAAACATGATCCCGTTTCCGTCGCCCAGATTATCCCGCATGTAGCGATAACCGGCACCGGTAACCACTTCGTGCCGGGCGTTTTTAGGCAGGTTGTACTGGCTTTCGAAATCCCAGATGGTGCGGTGGTCTTTTAGCAGGATTTGCTCGCGGTTCGTATAATCGATATAAGATTGCAATGTGAGGAGACCTCCATTGTCCGTTTCCTTTTTCCAGCGTCCCAGAATGTTCGCCCCCTTGGAATCCATGGTTTCTTCTTCAATAAGAGCATAAGGAGCGGTCAGGATGGGTGTACTATTGAGCTGGTCGGTTACGGTGCGGTAGAGATCGCCTTGCAGAGTGAAGCTGCTGTCCCAATCCATCCGGAAGCCGCTGCGGTAGCTCTTCCAGTCGTCGTGAGTGTTATCCCCGCCTGGCTTGCGGAAGGAATCACGATTGAGAAATTTTCCGTACATTCTGTAATAATTTCCTGGTGCAAAACTGCCTCCATGTCGGATGCCGATTGTCCCTCTTTCTTCATTGCCATATAGTCCCGTGACCAGATTACCCTGCGTGGCGCGGGTATCCTTGGTGATGATATTGATCACACCATTCACCGCATTCGCACCCCAGAGAGTTCCACCGGGGCCGCGTACAACTTCGATCCGGTCGATATCGTCCATTAGGAGATCCTGAAGCTCCCAGTATGTGCCCGCGAACAGGGGGTTGTAGACCGTGCGGCCATCGATCATGACCAGAATTTTATTAGCGGTGACGCTGTTGAAGCCTCGGATGGAAACAGCCCAGCTGTTGGAGTCGGCTTGCGCCACCTCAACGCCAGGGGCCATGCGTAATGCATCGGGAATGGTGTGCACGCCGCTGCGTTGGATATCTTCTTGCGTGATGATAAAAACCGCCGCTGCGGCATCGGAAACTTTCTGGGTTGTTTTGGAGGCGGAGATGACTTCGACATTCAGTAGTTGTTCCAGCGGCAGATCGAAATAGTCAAAATCCTTGGCGGCGGAGGCCGGTTGAGACAGAAAATAGATGGGCAGCATAAAAGAAAAAGCTACCAGCTTCCCGCAATGCTGGCGAAAATGGCCCTGCATAAGGTACCCCACTCTGTAATTCCATGAATAATCAGATCTTTTTGCCAATAAGAATTGCTTCACTCAAGAGGAATATTTTTAAAAAAAAGAGGAACTTTTTAAAAAATTATATTTTTCAATTCTTTAGTATAAATTCCTGCGGCCTCTCCCTATGGAACATTTTTAAAAATAGACTGTTGGCGGGCTGTGTTAAATTCCAGAATAAAGGAGACATTAATGAAAAAACATCTTATGGCCAGCGGAGCCCTTGCAGCTTTCATATTTTCCATTTCCTCAGCGCATGCTCAATATAACGGCAAGAGTAGCGATGATTTAAGCCGCGAAACGCGCTACATGCAGACGGACACCCAGCCTCACCGGAGCCCCGTTATGGCCGAGCCTTCATATAAAACTCCGGCAAGCAGAACCGACACTACCCCTATTAAGGACAGTTTCGAGGATTTCTCTGGCCCCTATGTGGGGGGTGACGTGTCTTATGCGATCGGAAGTTATGATGTGAATGATCCGACAGGCGCGGATGGAGATGTTGGCCTGGATGGTTTTGCCGGGGGCCTGTTCGTGGGATACGGGGGCGTCTATGATTTCAATTGGTTGGGTGGTTATACCGGGATCGAGCTTGGCTATGAATGGAGCGATGCCGACGGCGAATTGGGCGGGAATACGTTCGTAAAGGACCATGAATGGCTGGTGACGGTACGCCCTGGCATTACCATGCATGAAGATGCTCTGGCTTATGGAATTATCGGCTATAGCCGCGCAAAGTTTGAAGGCAATGGGGACGAGGACCATCTGAACGGCCTGGTTCTGGGAGCGGGTAGCGAGTTCAGCACGCGCAGTCCCCTGAAGCTCCGTCTTGAGTATACCTATAGCACCTATGAAGACGCTAATCTGGGTGGCGTTAGCTTCGACGGAAACGAAAACCAAGTGAAGGCGGGTGCGGTTTTCCGTTTTTAGGTTTGTTTTTATATAATTTCAAAAAGAGCGGGGGGAGCCGCTCTTTTTTGTTCGGCCCGGGAAAAAGCCTAGGGAGGAAAAAAGATTGGTGGACCCGATCGGGATCGAACCGACGACCTCTTGCATGCCATGCAAGCGCTCTCCCAGCTGAGCTACGGGCCCCCACAGAGACGGGGAGTGGACGCAAAGTAGGAAAAGTAGGGCCGGGATGCAAGCTAAAATTCATGCTTATGCCGGGGGAGTGATGCTTTATTAGCGGATTTTCGGTCACTTCGGCGCACAATTATAGAGAATCCAACTAGGATAGTGGCCATTGTGAACCAGAATATGGCGTAGAAAAAATGGTTATTTGGAGGCCGGGGCATGGAATTCAGGCGGATTTTAGGCCATGGGGCATTTTTCGTGTAAGAGCCGTCTTCGGCATAGAGGATTACAGGAGCGACATGATCCAAGCCTTTGGTGGCGGCAATTTGTTTTATATCCGCCTGATGCCAGAGATTTTCCGCTGGCCGGTTTGCTGAGATAAAGCGGGTGAGGTGGGGCTTGCGTAGCGCCCCCGTGACCCACTCCGTTTGGTCGGGTCTCGAGGAGGGTGGTGGCGGGTGTGCTTTATCAGAAACAAGTCCTCGCTGTACCAGCAAAATACCACCGTCCTTGAGAAGTAGGGGGGTAATGACGTCCTGAACAAAGATTCCATCCAATGCTTTGGGCCCCACAAGAATTTCATTTTCATAATCAAAAACACCTTGGGCCGTACCGCGTAGAAAAAAGGCATCATCTGGATTCGAAGGGATGGCGGCCATGGATATTTTGAAATTCTTGGCGTCCTTTGCATTCTCGCTTTCCATGGCAGCCAAGAGTTTGGTTTTCCATTCAAGGCGTTGGATTTGCCATGTGCCGAGACCGCACAGGATGAACACTCCCAGAAAAACAAGCATGGACGAGGCAGAGAGAAGAGAAGGCGGGTTTGTTTCTCTATTCATTCCCAATCCGTGCGCCTGTGCTTGAACTGAAGCCCAATGATATACGCTTTCAAGGGACGCAGGGTTCCTACTGTGACCAGGAGGGCCAACCCGCCCCAGATCACAGCGTGCACCCAAAGGGGAGGGGAAATCCACCATTCCAGCGCCAGTGCCAGAGGCACCAGAGCGGCGCCGAGGATAAAGATCAGGAATACGGCGGGAGCGTCGGCGCTGTCATTCTTGGCAAAATCCAGCCCGCACACGGGGCATCGATTGCGTAGGGAAAGTGTCAGGCCGGGTTTGTAAAGACTTCCCTGCCTGCATTGCGGACAGGCGCACCGCAGCGCACATTGAAGAAGGGCAATATCGGGAAACATGCTGAAATGATGGACGCCTTAATGCGCTGCGGGGGGAGAAACGGTGGCATTTCCGAGAAGGGCGCTGTGATCGATCCCCATCGTATTGCCCCACCAATAGATAGCGACAAACAGGAACAACCAGACCACATCGACAAAATGCCAGTACCATGCGGCAGCCTCGAAGCCGAAATGATTTTGAGGCGTAAAATGCCCCTTCCGGGCCCGCAGCCAGCATACGGTCAAGAAAACCGTTCCGACAAAAACGTGAAATCCATGAAAGCCGGTCGCCATGAAGAAGGTGGAGGGATAAATTCCCTCGGTGAACCCGAAATGGACATGGGCGTATTCATAAATTTGAAAGCCCAGGAAGAAAACTCCGAGAAGGGCGGTAATGCCGATGGCTTGCGCGGCTTCTTTTTGGTGATTTTCCAGGATGGCATGATGCGCCCATGTGACGGTACAGCCCGAAAGCAGAAGAATCATCGTCATCAGAAAAGGAAGGCCGAAAGGCTCTACGACATGAACGGTCTGGGGAGGCCAGACAAAGCCGATCGCTTCCGTGGGGTAAAGCGCACCATTGAAGAAAGCCCAGAAAAAGGCCACGAAGAACATGATTTCAGAGGCAATGAACAAGACCATGCCGTATCGCAATCCGGTTTCCGTGATTTTATTATGAGCGTTTTCGGTAATACTTTCAAATATGACATCCTTCCACCAGAAGAACATGACCAGAAGAATTGCGACAATTCCTACATAGACTCCCTTAAGGCCAATTTTGACGCCCCCTAGTTCCGTATTATGCATGAACATCAGTGCGCCTGCAGCGATGATTCCTCCCGCCAGTGCGCCGATCAGGGGCCAGATGCTGGGTCTGACAAGATGATAGGGATGGGGTTTCCCGGTGGTGGTGTATTCGATGGTATCGGCCATGATTCTGTTTTCCGTTCGATCTGTTTCCGGCGGGCTTATTTGGTATCTTCATTGTAAAACGCTTCCAAGGCCTCTTCAAGGGCGTTCGAGTCCGCTGGAAAAAAAGTATAGGATAGGGTGATGGCGCTGACATCCTCCATATTGGGATCGTTGTTCATTGTAGGGTCAATATAGAAAAGGACGGGCATGGAGATGGTCTCTCCTGGCGCAAGTGTCTGTTTGTCAAAGCAAAAACACTGTATTTTATGAAGATATTTCCCGGCTTTGAGCGGGGTGACATTGTAGAGCGCCGTTCCCGTAACGGAAATGGAGGCGTTGTTATGGGCCGTGAAGGAAACCAGGGCCTGCGCGCCCACGCGCGCGCTGACCTCTCGTTGATCCGGTTTGAAGGTCCATGGGAAATTCAAGGCTGTATCCGCATTGAGACCGATCGTTACGGTGCGCTCTAAAACCTGATCGGGCAGGCTTTCTGAAATTTTAGGCGTTCCCGCGAATCCCGTAAGGCGACAAAACAGAGCATAGAGGGGGGCCGAGGCGAAGGCGGCCCCCATCATGAACGCCACCACTGCTAGAACCGTCAGGCCCGTGCGCGCGTTTTTCTGAATGAGATCCCGGTCCCTAGAATCGTTCATGAGTATAAAATGATTATCTCTCATTCATCGCGTTGTCGAGCGTTTTGACAAAGGGCTTGAGGAGATATTGCATGATGGTTTTCTGACCCGTGAGGATATCCACGCTGGTCACCATTCCGATTGTAATAGGAAGAATTTCATCCTTGCGTTTGAGCTCGGATTCGTAAGTGCGCAGACGCACGCGATAATAGCTGTTTTCCTTCTCATCCTTGAAGGTGTCGGCGGAAATGGAAAGAACTTCCCCCTCCAGCCCGCCATAGATGGAAAAATCATACGCGGTGATCTTCACCATGGCTTTCTGGCCGGGATATATGAAGGCGCGGTCCGACGGTTTTACGCGGGCCTCCACGATCAGAACGTCATCCTTGGGAACGATCTTGATAAAATCCTCGCCCGGACGCACGATGCCTCCCACGGTGTTTACGGTCAATTCCTGGATCGTCCCGTTGACCGGAGATTTCAGCTCGGTGCGGGTTTTACGCTCCTTCAGGGCGGAGAGGCGCTCCTTGATCTCGTTCATTTCGATCATCTTGACGGAAAGCTCTGTTTGGGCTTGCGCCTTCATCGAGGTTTCGAGATCCTTGATACGCGCCTGGACCTCTCCCACGGCAGACTTCGCCCGGGGAAGGCTGGAGAGATAGCTGTTCAGTTCCGTATTCTTCTCCTTGATAGAACGGTCAAGCTGGAGTAGCTCCATCTGCGGCGCGGAACCCCGGGCGACCAGAGGAGCGACCATATCCTTTTCCTGTTGCTGAAGGCTGACGACACCCCGTGTATCATTGATACGAGTGCTGAGTTCCCGTACCTCCTGCTCTCTCTGGCTAAGTTGCTGGAGGAGGATATTCAACTGTCCTTGTATTTGTTGCTGGTTGGCGCGAAAAGCGTTCATCTCTTCAGTTACGCTTTGGGGGGCTCCTTCAATAACTTCCTGAGGAAAATCGACGGTCAACTTGCCTTCAGCCTCGGCCTGCAGACGTTTGATCGTTGCCAGAAGGCCGAAATACCGTGCGCGGTTTGCCCCCAGATCCGAAGAAGCCTCTATGTCGCTTAGACGGACAAGAATTTGTCCCTTTTGAACCTCATCTCCTTCGCGGACCAGAAATTCATCGACAATTCCGGCTTCCAGCGTCTGGAGAGCCTGGACCTCGCTTGAGGGGATAATCTTGCCCTCACCGCGTGCGACTTCATCCAGCATAGCTAGATTTGCCCAGACGATGAACAGGATAAAAAACGCAAAAATTGATATTAGAAGAAGATGCCGTGAGAGTGGCATCTCGTCATCCGCGCCAAGGAGGGCCACCATCTGCGAAGCGGCCCTGTCGAGTTTCCGGTTAAGCCAAGCATTTTGTAGGCCTTCCCAGGTTTTTCGCTCGTTGATGCTGGTATCAGGGGCTGATTTGGAGGGGGACGTCATGTGTCTGTATTCTCCGCTTGCGTACCATATTGCCGCGCTTGAAGCTTGCGGATGACCTCATCCCGTGGGCCGTAAGCTACGATGCGGCCCCGATCAATAAGGATTAGCTTGTTCACAAGGGAGAGCATGGCGCCTTTATGCGTGATCAAAATCGTTGTCTTTCCCTCGCAGAGGGTCTGCAAGCGGGCTTTCAGGCGGGACTCAGACGCTGGATCCATGGAGGCGGTTGGCTCATCCATGATCAGGATCGGGGGATCGTACAACAAGGCGCGGGCGATCGCTACCGCCTGGCGTTGTCCCCCTGAGAGGGCTTCGCCGCGCTCCCCCACCTGCGTGTCCAATCCGGCGGAGGAATCGCGCAGGAATTCCATGACGCCGGAAAGCTCGGCGGCCTGGAGGACGGCTGAATCCGGGGCTGTTTCATGGCCCATCGTGATATTGCGGCGCACGGAGCCGAAGAAAAGCTGCGGGCTTTGTTGAACCGCGCCCACATTGCGGCGTAAATCGCCCGGATCAATCTGCCGCACATCCGTTCCGTCTATTTGCACGGTGCCGCT
>JAIOYC010000015.1 GCA_021741325.1 Alphaproteobacteria bacterium | reverse complement strand
TTTTTTGGAGGGGGGTGGGGGGTAATGTATTTGACATAATGTACAAACCTCAGGATGCCCAACTCTCAGGGTTGGGTGGGCTTTTCCGGGGATGCGGGCGGTCGAAGTCATGCGGAGAATTATAGGATTATTTTCCTGAAATGTCAAGGGAATCTTGAAGAGTTCCCTGCCACGGCTTTAACTCTGCATACATGAAGTATCCGTGAAAATGTCATGCCCGCTTTATGCGGGGAGGACAAAAAGATCTGGCGGATCCCCCCACGCGTTACACTTGGCGGGGATGACGGAGAGAGGAAATTGAACGGAGGCGCTGTCTTGAAAAATTTCACGCCAAGAGCGCAAAGGCAACCGCAAAGAGCGCAAGAAATAGAGCCCGGTTCACGCGCCGGAGGGCGTTAATCGGCCAGCATAATCAGCGCGGATTGGCGCTCGCCGGGTTTTAATTTCAAAAACAGCGCGCGGGCCTTCTTGATGTCACGCTCGGCCCCGCTCTCCGCGGCGGCCTTCAGGGCGGTCACGACCGGATCGTCGGGCGCGCGGATGAAGGCCAGCGCCTTGGCCAGCTTGCCCATCATCTCGGGGTCGATTTTTAAACCGTCCATTCTTAAAAGCCTTTCCCTGCCGCAGACATTTCGAAACAGTATGGGAATAATTCATAACACCGCAAGGCTTAAATGGGGAACGATAAGCGCGCGCAGCTGTTAGTTGTGTTTAACGGAGGAAATACCATGGCTGATATGATGACTTGTAAGGTGTGCGGCGCGGCCATGCCCGTCGATACGCTTGTCTGCCCGAAATGCCAGGATAAGACGAACTCGCCGAGATAGTGGATCTTGCCGTTACTCCTTTTATCAAATTGTATTATGAAATGGGCGGCATAGAAATTACAGAAAATCAAAGTCCTGTTCCAGAGCTTCATACGTACTCCGAGTGCTTTTTACATAAAATGTATTATTTTTTGAAAGGACAAGAGGATCCGCAGGAGAAAATTTGTATGGCACATTAAAAAAAATTTCAGAAGCTCTTTTATTGATAGCTTGCCGATCTTCGAAATTGGTGAAGCATATTGTACGAGAGCGATCATCGGCGGCTCCCAGAAGTCTATGCAAATTAAGTCGTTCACTGTTGTTTCGGTCAAACCCGTAACCAAGTATATAGATTTCCTGTGCATCCTGTATGAGCTTTTTCGCAGCGCTGAGGGTTTCTTCATCTTTGAACTTTTCGTGGGGATCGATCGTCCGGATTCCCGCCGCCGCCTCATAAGAATTGTTTAAGATTGGGACCAACCATGCTGGGCGCTGTAGAACACTATGAGGCTCCTTAAAATCAGCGCTAGATAAATCCTCAAAACATTGGGGTCTTATTTTTCCATACACATGCAAAAATCGGTCCTCTGTCAGAAAGTCATGAATGGGGGAGTTATTTTTCTGAAAGAAATCGATGGCTCGCAGGCCGTGCGCAAGAGAATTTTCCAGAGAGACATCGTAATTAAAGGTGATGAATCTCACTTTGTTTTTCAGAAGGTCTTTTGGTTCTTTGCAGCCCATAGTTAGTTTATACAAAAGGAACCGGTACCAATCATCATTGTATTTGGTAAGGTCGATATAATTTGGTCCGTTCGCCTGCTTTCTTTTTTCCAAATCAGGAGAATCTTCAAGCATGCGCTTACGGTTATAATTATTATTTCCTCCCTTTAAGGCACGGTTCCCATATCTTGCTTCGCACTCTAGGATAACCCAAGCAATAAGCATCTTTGCAATGTCTTGAATATCTTCATTTTGACCTAGAAAATAATCGATTACGGGCGGATTGACCTGCCGGAGGCGGCGGGCCAATTCTGCACATTCTTTGTAAAATTCATCATAAAGTATCTTGGACTCGACGCCGTTTTTGATTTTCTTTTGTGAATAAGAGATTTGCTCAAATATCTCTCTGTACTGAAGGCCCCTGTATTTGGTTTCATCCATAATACCGATAATTTTCTCTGCTTTTGCGATGACATCCCGGACAAGATTCTCTCCAGTAGGATATCCATAGTGCCAACTCGCACCCGCGCCCAGAATAAAAACAGTGAGTTTGTTGAACATAGGGTCTTTTTTAAAAGTTTGCCTTTGATAATTTGAACATACTGGGTTTGTGTCGGGAGGGAAATGGTTAGGCAGGTTTCACGGACCACTTGGCAGAAATTAGGTAGGATCCCCGAACGGCGGTCCCTCGCAACATGTTTGCGGTCTCTTGTAGGGGATAACGGAGGAAAGAAGATAGGGACGCTTACCCCGCTAAACCCAACTCCAGTTCCTCGAATTTCTTCAACTGATCTCTCAGCTGCGCGGCCTCCTCGAATTCCAGGTTCCCGGCGGCTTTGATCATTTGTTTCCGCAACGTTTCGATTTTCTTTTTAAGCTTTTGCGGATCATGGATAAATTCTTCCTGTTCGCGGTCGTGAATGGTGTAGGGAATGTTCACGTGGTCGGCGCGCTCGAAGACGGAGTCGAAAATGGAATCCAGATTTTTCCGCACGCTCTCGGGCGTGATTCCGTGGGCCGTGTTGTATTCTTTCTGTTTTTCCCGGCGGCGGTTGGTCTCGTCGATCGCGTATTGCATGCTCTGCGTGATCCGGTCGGCGTATAAAATCGCCTTGCCGTCCAGATTGCGCGCGGCCCGTCCAATGGTCTGAATGAGTGAGGTTTTCGAGCGCAGGAAGCCTTCCTTGTCGGCGTCCAGGATCATCACGCGCATGCATTCGGGGATGTCGAGCCCTTCGCGCAGAAGGTTGATCCCCACCAGCACATCGAAGGCCCCGCGCCGGAGATCCTGCATGATCTCGATGCGCTCGAGCGTGTCCACGTCGGAGTGGATGTAGCGCACGCGGATGTTGTTTTCGTTGAGATATTCGGTCAGGGCCTCGGCCATTTTCTTGGTGAGGGTGGTCACAAGAAGCCGCCCGCCGGTTTTGATGACTTCGCGGCATTCATGCATCAAATCGTCCACCTGATTTTGCGTGGGGCGGATTTCGACGGGCGGGTCGATCAGTCCGGTCGGGCGCACGACCTGCTCGGCCGAAATGCCGCCCGCTTTTTCGACCTCCCACGGGCCGGGCGTGGCGGAGACATAGAGCGTCTGGCCGCGCAGGGCTTCCCACTCGTCGAATTTAAGGGGCCGGTTGTCGATGGCGGCGGGCACACGGAAACCGTAATCCACCAGCGTGGTCTTGCGCGCGCGGTCGCCGTTATACATGCCGCGCAGCTGGGGGATCATGACGTGGGATTCATCGAGAAACATCAGCGCGTCTTCGGGCAGGTATTCGATGAGGGTGGGCGGGGGATCGCCGGGGGCGCGGCCCGTGAGATAGCGGGAGTAATTCTCGATCCCCTTGCAGGTGCCCGTCGCGGCCAGCATTTCCAGGTCGAAGTCGGTGCGCTGTTTTAGCCGTTGCGCCTCGAGAAGTTTTCCTTCCGATTCAAAGAACTGCAACCGCTCTTTCAGGTCGGATTTTATATTTTTGATGGCCTGCTGCATCGTCGGGCCGGGGGTGATGTAGTGCGAATTGGCGAAGATGCGCACCCCGTCCAGATCGGAGAATTTCTCCCCGGTGAGCGGATCGAATTCGGTGATTTTCTCGATCTCGTCCCCGAAGAGGGACATGCGCCACGCGCGGTCCTCGAAGTGGGCGGGGAACAATTCCACAATGTCGCCCCGGACCCGGAAGGCTCCGCGCTCGAAGGCGATGTCGTTGCGCTTGTATTGCAGCTCCACCAGCCGGGCGATGAGCTCCTGCCGGTCGATCCGGTCGCCTTTATGGATGGGGAAGGCCATGGCCATGTAGTCTTCCTTCGACCCGATCCCGTAGATGCACGACACCGAGGCCACGATGATGACGTCGCGCCGCTCGAACAAGGAGCGCGTGGCGGCGTGGCGCATCCGGTCGATCTGCTCGTTGATGGCGGAGTCTTTTTCGATGAAGGTGTCCGTGCGAGGCACATAGGCCTCGGGCTGGTAGTAATCGTAATAGGACACGAAATATTCCACCGCGTTGTCGGGGAAGAAATTCTTGAACTCGCTGTATAATTGCGCGGCCAATGTTTTGTTGGGGGCCAGGATGAGCGCGGGGCGCTGGAGCCGTTCGATCACATGCGCCATGGTGAAGGTCTTGCCCGAACCCGTCACGCCCAGAAGAACCTGGTCGGTCAGGCCGCTGCGGAGGCCCTCCACCAGCTTATCAATCGCCTGCGGCTGGTCCCCGGCGGGGGTGAAGTCCGATACGATGCGGAACGGGCGAGCTGGGTCGAGAAGGCGGCCCGGTTCCGCGGCGGCCTGGGAGAGTTCAGCGATATCCATGCCTATGGATATAGCATGGCCCGGCGGGATTTAAACGGGGGTCGGGATTATGGGGATGAGATAACGCAGCCCGTCGAATCCATTGTGGAAACTTTTGGCTGGGGGTCTTCGGGAATGAGGTAGTGGCCCTTGGGGGAGACAGAGGAGCTTCCGTTCAGGAGCCCGTCGGCGAAGTCCCATGTTCCGCGAGTATAATTTATCGCGTTTTGCCGGGTGAAGGCGCCGAAATTCCTGGCGAAGTTTCCATCGGAGCCCTTTTCTTTCGCGTCCAAGTAGCCTTGCGCGCCCGAAAAAGCCGCACCTGCGGCGAGCCACCCTGCAAAAGCCAATCCGGCCGCTTTTTTCGCGATCCGCGTGCTAGCGGAATTGAAGGAATTGAATTTGTCTCTTAGGCTCGCCATAGGAATCTCCCCCGTTTTCTTTGATTCTGTGGACAGACTGTGACAGAAAATTTAATATATGTCAATAAAAGATCGTTTCTTATCCCTACGCTTAAAAGCCCGCCGACATTTCAAGGATCTCGATATCCCCGGTCAGGGAGTTCTCGAAGCCCTCCGCAATGCGGACATCGGCGATGGTATGAAGCAGGCGGGCCGGGCCCTGGACATAGACGGATTGGTTCCAAGGGCTGCGGCCCTGGATCTGGCCGGGACGCTTGCCGGGACGGTCGAACAGGACCGGCAGGGAGAGGCCCCGGCTGCGCGCGTTGAAATCGATCTGCTGGGCGTGGATCAGCGCTTGTAGGCGCGCCAGCCGTTCCGAGGCGATCTTGTCATGCACCAGCCCCTTCATGTTCGCGGCGGGCGTGCCGGGGCGGGCGCTGTATTTGAACGAATAGGCGGAGGCGAAGCCGACGCGGCGGACCAGATCCATGGTGGCTTCGAAATCCTCTTCCGTCTCGCCGGGGAATCCAACGATGAAATCGGAGGAAAAGGCGATATCGGGCCGCACGGCGCGGAGCCTTTCGATGATATCCAGGTACAGGTCCCGCCCGTGTTTGCGGTTCATGGAGGCCAGGATTTTGTCCGACCCGCTCTGAACCGGCAGGTGAAGAAACGGCATGAGCTTGGGCAGGGCATGGGTCTGGATTAAATCCTCATCCATGTCGCGGGGGTGGGACGTGGTGTAGCGGATGCGCTCCAGCCCTTCGTTCTTGTCGATCTCCCGGATCAGGCGGCCCAGGCCCCAGATCTGCCCGTCGGGCCCTGCGCCGTGGAAAGCATTGACGTTCTGGCCCAGCAGGGTGATCTCAAGGGCCCCGCCCTCGACAAGGCGTCGGGCTTCGTCGAGGATCTGGACGGCGGGCCGGGAATATTCAGCGCCGCGCGTATAGGGTACCACGCAGAAGGTGCAGAATTTGTCGCAGCCTTCCTGAATGGATAAAAACGCGGAAGATCCCTGCGCCCCGTGTTCGGCGGGCAGGGAGTCGAATTTGGACTCGGCGGGGAAATCGGTGTTGATGACGCGCTCCCCCGTGGCCTTCACGATCATTTCAGGAAGCGTCTGATAGGTCTGGGGGCCGAACACCATGTCCACATAGGGCGCGCGCTCCATAATAAAGGCGCCTTCGGCCTGAGCCACGCAGCCCGCAACGGCCATCAACATCTTGCCGCCCGCCTTTTCCTTTTTCTCCTTGAGCGGGCGCAGGCGGCCCAGATCGGAAAACACCTTGTCGGTGGCTTTTTCCCGGATATGGCAGGTGTTGAGAATCACCATGTCGGCGTCCTCGGGGGTGTCGGAAGGCGCATAGCCGAGCGGGCGGAGAATATCCGCCATGCGGTGGCTGTCATAGACATTCATCTGACAGCCCCAGGTCTTGATAAAGAGTTTTTTCGGCTCGGTCCCGCTCATGGGGACATAAACCATGAACGGAGCGGGGAAATCAAGAATTACCCATACAATTCGTCATCCCCGGCAAGCGACGCATAGCGGAGCGCTGTCCGGGGATCCAGCACAATATTGGGCGCGGCGAAGCCGCGCGCGTTCCTGGATCCCCGCCGTTTAAGCGCGCTAAGGCGCGCCGCGGGGATGACGGTGGAGAGGGACGCTTGTGTATGCTACAACCAACCCATGAAATTCGCGTTTTTCGGCTATGATTTTTCCCTGCCCGTGCTGGAGAGGCTCGCGGCGGAGGGGCATGAGCCGCTGGCCGTGTTCAGTTTCGAGTGCGACAACGTGTTTAATTTCAACGAGGCTTTGCAGGATTTCGCGCAGGACCGGGGTCTGCCCTTCTCGCTCGAAAAACCCCGGATAGATATGATGGAGGCCCTGGCCGCGCGGGGATGCGCCTGTTTTCTATCCACCGGATATCCTTATAAAATCCCGCCCCTGCCGCCGGGCGCCTATGGGGTGAACGTTCATCCCAGCTTTTTGCCCAAGGGCCGGGGGCTGATGCCCACGCCCTATATCATTCTGGATCACCCGGAGGCGGGGGGATTGAGCCTGCACAAGCTTTCTGCGGCGATCGACGGGGGAGATATTCTCGCACAAGAAAAACTGGAGATCAGCCCGCAGGAAACCGTGGAAACCTATTCGGCGCGCGTCGCGTTGCGGATGCCCGAAGCCGTGTCCCGGATCATGGCGGATTTGCCACGGTACTGGGAGGAGGCCAAACCCCAGGAGGAGGCGCAGGCTTTATATTTCCCGCCGCCGGATGAAAAATTACGGATGCTGGACTGGACTTTGCCCGTGGAGCGGCTGGCGCGTATCGGGCGAGCCTTCGGGCGTTTCGGATGTCTGTGCCGCTTTGAGGAGTCGTTTTGGGCCGTGTTCCATTTCGATGCGTGGAAGGAAGCGCACGATCATGCGCCCGGGACGGTCGTGCTGCGGGCGAAGAACAGCGCCGTGATCACCGCCGCCGACGGATTTGTGTGCCTGAAGGATTTTCAGCGGGTTGGGCAGGAAAAGACGTAATGCGGCGCGCGGTTCCGTTGGTGTGCGCGGGAAAAAGCTTGCAGATTTTTGCAAATCGGTTTACGAAAGCGATCCTCGGACTAAATAATTTTGAAAAGCGGAGCGTGCGTATGAGAATTTTTCTACTGGCAGGGATGTTCATGGTTTGGGCCGCCGGCGCGCAGGCGGCGGGCAGCAGCTGTTATTCCGATCTGCAGGCCGAGGCGGAGCAGGGCATCCGCATCCACAGCGAGCTGATGGTGATCGGCCTGAACTGCCAGCATATGGGTACCCGCCATGGTATGGATCTGTACGGCGACTACCGGAAATTTAGCGCGCGCTACGGCGAGCTGTTCGCCAACTACGAAAAAGTCCTCATGGATTTCTTCCGCAAGCGGGGTGACGCGAATCCCGAGGCGAGCCTGAACACCCTGCGCACGAATTTCGCCAACAAGATCTCCAAGGATGCCGCGGGCATGCGGCCCGATATTTTCTGCTCGCAATACGCTCCGCGCATTACACAGGCTTCCTCCATGGGCCAGACAGACGTGCGCAAATGGGCCGCGACCATTTATCCCTCTCATCCCCTGTCCCGCCCTTTGTGCGGTGAGGGGTAATCCAGCACTTCAGGATTCGGGAGGCTTTCGGTGCTTCCTGCTGATGGGGGTGCTCTTGGGTCTCCTGGGATCGCCGGCCATGGCGCAGACCAGCCCGCCTGAATATCTGGCCGATCCGGGATTTGAATCCGACCTGCCGCCCGAAACGGATTTCATCGCCGGGCCGAAATACGCGCAGATGGTCCGGCAGATTTTAGAGGGTGGCGTTCCGGAAGGGTTCAATTTCACGGTTTTCCGCAGCTTCTATGTACGAACCCGGGATTATACGCCGCTGGCGGAGGATCTGATCACGCGGATGCGGGATCAGGCTTTTGTCATTGAGGAAGGCCGTGACCGGGCCAAGGCGCTGGAGGCGCGTCAGGCCTATGAAGCTCTTCTGCGGAGCCATCTGGCGAATCTGGACGTGGTGACGCAGGCGCTTTCCCTGAGCCGTCAGGACCCGGTTTTCGGGGATCCGCAGATGCTCTCCGCTGTCCGGGAGGGCCTGATCCGGAGTGTGACGGCAAACGGCAACGGGCGGAGTCTGGTAGCGGCCTATAGGGTCATTACCCCGGCGGAGGAGGACGCGCTTTTGAGCGCGCTGGATTTTGAAGTGATGCATACGACCAGTGACAAGACCGGCGGGGTGTATTACAACATGCATTATGGCGTTTTTCGCGCGACGGGGGAGCCCTTCACCCTCTTTGTCAATATAGAGGCGCCGGTGCGCCATCTGGAGCGGGAGCGCATCAGAGCGGGAAGAAGGCTGGATCTCCGGAGCCGTTAGCATTGGATAGAAAGTACAAAGCATGAGACTGGAAGATTTTCTTGAAACCGCTGCCAAGAAGGCGGTTTTCGCCAGGGGCCAGATGATTTTATCGGCGGGCGCGCAGGCGACGGCTGCCTATTTGGTGATTAAAGGCCAGATCGAGATTTTCAAGGCGATGAAAGACCGGGAAGCCGTGGTCGCCACGCTGGGTCCGGGCGAGATTCTGGGCGAAATGGCTCTGTTGCGCTATGACACCTATACGCTGTCCGCCCGGGCTTCGGCCGACACGGCGGTATACATCATCACGCCGGAAATTCTGCACGAGCAGATGCGGCTGGCCCATCCGCTGTTGAAGCTGCTGATCAGCACGCTGGTCGAGCGGGTTCACACGATGAATGAGCTCCTCATTGATCTGGACAGCGCGGGGCACGGCGGATGAGTACCGAGATCGATCCCAAATTGCTGGAAATCCTGGTCTGCCCGCTGACAAAGGGGCCGCTGCGCTATGACCGCGCGGCACAGGAGCTGATCTCGGACGGGGCGAAGCTGGCCTATCCCATCCGGGACGGCATTCCCGTCATGCTGGTGGATGAAGCCAGGGATCTGAAGTAAGCCATGACCGACCGCATCATCATTTTCGACACGACCCTGCGCGACGGCGAGCAATCGCCCGGATGCTCGATGAACCTTGAGGAAAAACTCCGCATGGCGCGGCTGCTCGACGAGCTGGGCGTGGACGTGATCGAGGCTGGATTTCCCGTGGCCTCGCCGGGGGATTTCGAGGCGGTCAACGAAATTGCCAAGACGGTGAAAAACGCCGTGGTGTGCGGTCTTTCGCGCGCGACGAAAGGCGATATCGAAGCCTCGGGCAACGCGATCAAGCCCGCCCAGCGCAAACGGATTCATACTTTTATTTCCACCTCGCCGCTGCACATGAAATACAAGCTTCAGATGCCGCCCGAGCGCGTGCTGGAAGCCATCCGGGAGAGCGTGACCTTCGCGCGCAATTTCACCGACGACGTGGAATGGTCCGCCGAGGACGGCAGCCGCACGGAAGACGATTTCCTCTGCCAGGCCGTGGAGACCGCGATCCGCGCGGGCGCGACGACGATCAACATTCCCGACACGGTGGGCTATGCCGTGCCGGAAGAATATGCCGCGAAATTCGAGATGCTGCGCGCGCGCGTGCCGGACATGGACAAGGCCGTCCTGTCCGTGCACTGCCACAACGACCTGGGGCTGGCGGTGGCCAATTCGTTGGCGGGCGTGAAGGCGGGGGCGCGCCAGGTGGAGTGCACCATCAACGGCATCGGGGAGCGCGCGGGCAACGCGGCGCTGGAGGAGGTCATCATGGCCATCCGCACGCGCCCGGATCTCCTGCCCTATGCGAACAACATCGACACGACGAAGATCACGAAGATCTCCCGCGCGCTCTCGGTCATCACCGGATTCGCCGTCCAGCCCAACAAGGCCATCGTGGGCGCGAACGCCTTTGCCCATGAAAGCGGCATTCATCAAGACGGGATGCTGAAGCACAAACAGACCTATGAGATCATGACGCCGGAATCTGTGGGCCTGAGCGAATCCAAGATCGTCATGGGCAAGCATTCGGGCCGCCATGCGTTCCGCAAAAAGCTGGAGGAGCTGGGCTATGAGCTGGGCGACAACGCGCTGCAGGATGCCTTCGCGCGCTTCAAGGCGCTGGCCGACAAGAAAAAGGACATCGTGGAGGACGATCTGATCGCCCTGGTCGAGGACGAGGCCGTCGCCGAGCACCAGCCGGTTCAGTTCATGGCGCTCCAGGTGCAGGCGGGCACGAAGGGCCCGCAGGTGGCGGAGCTGACCCTGCGGGTCAACGGCGAGGAAAAACACGCGCGGGTAGAGGGTAACGGCCCCGTGGACGCGATTTTCGGGGCCATCCGGGCCATCGTCCCCCACCCGGACGTGTATCTGAAGCTCTATCAGGTCCATGCCATCACCGGCGGGACCGACGCGCAGGCCGAGGTTACGGTGCGCCTGGAGGAACACGGCAAGACGGTCAGCGCCCAGGGCGCCGACGCCGATACGCTGGTGGCCTCCGCCCGGGCCTATGTTCACGCCCTGTGCAAGCTTGACGCGAAGCGGACGCAGGTCAATCCGCAGGCCGCCATGGCCGCCGGAGCCCCATAAATATCCGACGGAATTAAAATCTTGCCTTCGATTGTAAAAAGGCTATAAGAAGATCCGTAAATTTCTTAATGCCGGCGTAGCACAGCGGTAGTGCAGTCGATTTGTAATCGAAAGGTCGGGAGTTCAATCCTCTCCGCCGGCACCAGCCTTCGCACTACGTGCTTCGGCTGGCTTACGCCCAGTAAGCCGGCCGAAGCCGTTAGGAGATGGCTGCGCTTCGAAGCTTGAGCGCAGCGAAAGCGAAGGAGGGCTAAGATAATATGCGCTATGTATATTTACTTCAAAGCAAGAATAATCCCCTACAGCGTTATATTGGATTCACCGAAGATTTGAAGACGCGGCTGAAAACTCATAATGAAGGAAAATCAAAACACACTTCAAAATTTTGTCCTTGGGAACTTGTTTCCTATCACGCCTTTCAGAATAAGCGCACAGCACAGGAATTTGAGCATTATCTTAAAACCGGCTCCGGAAAGGCTTTTGCAAATAAAAGATTCTGGCAAAAACCGTAGTGCGATTACCCAGCTACATGCCGTTGAAACGATTGGCGAACACCGTTGACGTTTGAACAAATACTGACGGAGAAACAGAGAATTGTTCAAGTTAAAGGGTAGTTGAATGCATATTTTTATAGATGAGTCTGGAAATTTTACAGGTACAAACCCATCAGTTGTGGGCGCCCTGATTATTCCTGATCATGGCATTGATAAGCTTTATGCTGATTATAATGAAATGAGACCTTCTCTTCCACTAAGCAAATCTGGTGAGGTTAAGGGAAGCTCATTAGATGAGCAGCAAATTTCTGATATTATAAAGCTCCTTCAGAAACATGATGTAATTTTTGAAGCTACTCTTGTTGAACCTTGTCTACAAAATGATGAAGCTTTGGAGATTTTCAAATCGAAACAGGCAGAATTAATAGTTGCAGAATTAACAGATGCACATCACGAGAATGCTCACAAGTTTGCTCACAAATTAAAAGATGATTTAAATAATTTGCCTGTACAATTGTTCGCGCAAAGTTTTGCGATGTTTGATTTGATACAAAGGGTGTTGGAACATGGTACTTTATATTGGGTACAAAGAACGCCTTCTGAGTTGGGTCGTTTTTCTTGGGTTTTAGATGCAAAAGGTAATCCCGATCAACCGGCACCGTGGGAAGAATGGTGGAGCAAGATGCTATTACCCATGCTTCAGAGCATGTCTATAAGAAAGCCCAGCAAAAGGTTGGTAGGAGCCGATTATTCGCATTTCGAAAAGTTTATTACAGATACGCCAGAATATTTAACCCCACACGTTAAGCCGAGTGAAAAAAGACAAGTTTGCGATCTTAGAAAAGTAATGATGGAAAATTTTAGATTTAGCAGCACTATTGAGCATGGTCTGGAATTGGTTGATGTGCTTACCAATAGTCTTCGACGGGCCTTGATTGGAAAGCTAAAAATTGAAGGTTGGTCAAATTTGCCAGCTCTCATGATTAGTCGGAATCGACAATATGTGCAGATTATTGCAATTGGCAATGCCCCTGATGTTGCAAATACCATTCCTTACAAAGACACTCTTTTGAAATTTAAAAAGGGCGGAAAATCTATGTTAACAGCAGAAACTCGTAGAAAAAAATAAAGTATTCCAAGCGAAGACATTCAAGTTAATTTCAGCGCGGAGGCGGAGAAAATTGGCGGCCTCAAGATGCTGAAAATGTTGAAATAAAATTCACGAACATTTTCAATGCGTTACAATCGATAATTTTTATACGATTGAGTCCGTATGGCGCACCATTATCTCCCTTGAGGTGACACTACAGGGACATTCTGCATTATACTTACGTGAATGATCGAGAGAATGATGATTCAGCTCCTCTTATCACCTGTCACATCATGTCAGTGATCGTCCTCGTCCAGGAATATTCGCCGGGCTGCGCCTTCGAGATCCTCGTATTGACCTGTTTTGAGGCTCCAGATAAAGCCTGCCAACCAGAAAAGGCCCAGAAAAAGCGCCAAGGGAATGATATATAAAAGGACGCTCATGTCTTTCCCCCATGCAGGCGAAAGGAATTGGCGATTACGACCAGGGAAGAGCCGGACATGGCCAGCGCTGCGATAAGAGGCGTGACATAGCCGAGCATCGCAAGCGGGATGGCAAAGACATTGTAGAGAATGGCCAGAGCAAAGTTTTGCTCAACGAGCTTTTGGGATAAGAGGGCCGTTTCATAAGCTATGAGTAATGGCTTGAGGCCTTCGCTCATGAAAACGATATCCGCCGCGTTCTGGGCCAAATCGCTGGCCGTGGCGGGGGACATGGAAACATCCGCGCCCGCCAGAACCGGAGCGTCGTTCAGGCCATCGCCCACCATAAGAATTTTTTTGCCTTCCGATTTAAGTTTCTCAAGAACTTCATATTTTTCTACAGGCGTCATTTCCGCATGGTATTGAGCAATAAGGGACTGCCGCGCCATGTCGGCGACGGCTTCCGCCCGGTCGCCGGAAATCAGAATAATTTCAAGGCCGTGCTTTTGGAGGGCCCGGAGGGTTTCCGTTGAATGGTCGCGCAGTTTATCCGAAAAATAAAACACTGTGGGAGCCTCCTCTCCCCGGGAAAACCACAACTCCATATGAGTGCCGGCGGGTGAATTCCTGTCCCCGCACCAATCACGGCTTCCAAGCCGCAAGACCTCCCCCTGGTAAAGAGCCTCAAGGCCCTTGCCCGGATATTCCTGCACATCCGTAAAAGTTAAAAGAGGTCCCTCATGGGATTTTTTCAGAGCACGCGACAACGGATGCGCGCTGTAGGATGCAAGGCTGGCCGCCGGTCTTAAAATTTCCGGGGGAATGTTATTGTCCTGCAAGACCGGTTGGCCGATTGTAAGCGTTCCGGTTTTATCCAGCAAAACCGTATCGATACAAGCAAGCCGTTCCAGGGCGTCGCCTGATTTTATGAGGATTCCTGATTTCATCAATCGCCCTGTCGCCAAAACCTGAACGACGGGAACCGCCAGGGCCAGCGCGCACGGGCAGGTGATAATCAAAACGGTCGCGGCAATCAGAAGGGCCGGTTGCCACGCCATGCCCATGCCCAACCACCCGA
The DNA here is from genome assembly GCA_021741325.1 of Alphaproteobacteria bacterium. Taxonomy (GTDB): domain Bacteria; phylum Pseudomonadota; class Alphaproteobacteria; order Micavibrionales; family Micavibrionaceae; genus JAIOYC01. The sequence goes on along the minus strand of JAIOYC010000015.1, from coordinate 10,434 downwards.
AAAAGGCAAGCGCGGCCAGGGTATGCACAACCGGCGTATAGAGGCGCGCCAGGCGATCAGCCATTCTTACATAGCGGGCTTGCGCCTGTTGTGCCTTTTCCATGAGGCGGATGATGTCGGAAAGCAATGTATCATCTGCGGCCTTTATTATTCGTATGGTGACGGGCGAAGACATGTTAACGGTCCCTGCGTAGACATGTGTGCCTGTCCGTGCTTCCCGCGGCAGGGTTTCCCCTGTGACCAGCGCCGTATCTATGGTCGTTTCCCCTTCAAGGATAAGCCCATCCGCCGGAATTTTTTCGCCTGCGGCAACGCGGATTTTCATGCCGGGCTTTAAAGCGCTGACGGGCAACCGGCGTATATGGCCATCCTCTTCAAGAATGCTGGCAAAGCCTGAAACCGCGCCGAGCAGGTCACTGGCCGCGCTTCGGGCCTGCCTGCGCGCGCGGTGATCGAGATATCTTCCGATCAACAGAAAAAACATAAGCATAACGACGGAATCGAAATAAGCATGTGCGCCGTGATGGACGGTTTCGAAGAGGCTCATGCCGCTTGTCAAAATCAGGGCGAGCGAAATGGGAACATCCATGTTGGTCGTCCCCGAACGTAAGGCGCGGAAAGCGGAACGAAAAAACGGACGGCCTGCAAATAAGATTGCAGGCAGGGCGATAAGCGCGGACATCCAATGCATGAAATCGCGGGTTGCCATGCCCATCGTTTGTTCGTTGGTGGTCCATAGGCCAAAGGACAGCAGCATAATATTGCCCATGGAAAAAGCGGCGACCCCCAGGCACAGCAAAAGAAATTTTTCTTCTTCGGTGCTTGTTTGCCTGAAGGATTCAAACGGGCGTACTTTATAGCCCAGTGATTCCACCCGGTCGACGAAATCATTGGCCCTTGATGGAGATCCGGACCATTCAATGTTTAAGCGCTGCGTTGTAAAATTGAGCCGCGCGTGCTGTATGCCCGGTTCGCGATCCAGACAGGATTCAATTTTTCCAATGCAGGCCGCGCAATGAGCGCCTTCCACCATAACCGCCAGCTGATTGAGATTTTCCGGTAAGATCTTTACCAAGGCTTCATAGCCCTGAGTTTTTACGGAGCGATCAATTCCAGTGCCGTGTTGTATTGCATCTGCTGTGAGCGATCCTGCCATTGAGCCTTCAATCTGGCCATCCACAAGCCGGGCAAGGGGAAGTCGGGCCGCGCTTCATACAGGCCGTTGCCCCGGTCGTTCAGTTTAATTGAAAAATCATGACCGTCCTGCACGGGCCGTACAAAATGCACCATAATTTTTGCATTGTTAAGAGGCGCATTCTTCTGGGAAAGTTTCCACGAGATTGTCCCATCAGTATATTTTGCTTTTTGCGTAATTCCCAATTGGGCCTGCGCCGCCGCTTTATCCAGTATCTTTTCGTACGCCAGGCCCTTCTCATAGGCATGTTCGGTAACAACACCGGTCTGTGTTTTGATCGCGACCGTCACGAAGATTGTATCCAGTAATGCAATCACAAGAAAAAAAAGCACAAAGTACCAGGGGATCCATTTATCGCTTTTATGAGCTATTTCGTTCATTTTCATCTGCTTACAAAAATACTTTTACGCTTTGCCGTGATATTGCTTCCCAAGTCTTCGATCCTGAATATTATACTGTTTCTATCATTTTTTTGAGGCTCCGCGCTGATAAAGACACGGTAATCGGCAACGCTGTCGGCGGAAACGAAAAGATCGAGGGGAGAAAAATCGCCGGCGCCTTTAATCTGTATTTCAGGATTTTCCAAATCTGAGACAGAAAGGGAATAGTGCCTGTCCTGATGAGTTTTGTTAAGAATTTTGACTTCATAGCCGTTGCGGATTTTCCCGTCTGAAAGGCGTACATAAACGGGGTTCCTGTCATGCATGACATGGATTTCAGTCAGGGTTCGGGTGCCCAGCCCATACAGGATCAGCATTCCCACAGCCGATAGTATGATCGCGTAATAAATAGTCCGGGGTCGCAGGAGTTTGGCTTTTTGCTCCTTGGCCAGTCCTTTTTCGCTGTCGTAACGAATAAGGCCGCGCGGCAAGCCAATTTTATCCATGACGTTGTCGCATGCGTCAACACACAAACCACATGCGATGCAATCCATCTGCAGGCCTTTTCGGATGTCGATTCCTGTGGGACAAACCTGCACGCACGCTGTGCAATCGATGCAATGGCCGCGCCCTTCCCAGGTGTCGTTTTTCTTGTGATGGCCGCGCGGTTCGCCGCGCACAAAATCATAGCCGATAATCAATGTGTCCTTATCGAACATCGCGGATTGAAAGCGCGCATACGGGCACATATAAATACAGACCTGCTCGCGCGCGAATCCGGCCATTAAATACGTGCTGAAGGTCAGGCCCGCGATGAAAGTCAGAACCGTGGGTGAGACGTTGAATTCAAGAAAACTGCGCACCAGAGTGGGCGCATCATTAAAATACAGCACAAAGGAGCCCGCCGTGCACCAGGCGATGGCAATCCAGATTAAATGCGTTAAGGCCTTCTTCCAGAGTTTTTCAAATGTCAGGGGGCCTTCGGTCAGTTTTTTGCGCTTTATACGATCTCCCTGCACAAGGCGCTCTACCCAAATAAACAGATCGGTCCAGACCGTCTGCGGACAGAAATATCCGCACCACACACGGCCAAACAGACTGGTTACAAAGAACAGAGTGACGGCCGCAAAAATGAGGATTCCTGTTAAAATATAGACTTCCTGGGGCCATATTTCGATAAAGAACCAATAGGCGCGCGCGCGGGTCAGATCAATTAAAACAGCCTGATCGGGCGCGCCCGTCCCTCGGTCCCAGCGGATAAAAGGGACAACATAATAAACAGAGAGGGTTATTATCATCGCAATCCATTTTAGATTGCGGTAGCGCCCCGACACCCGTTTAGGATAAATTTTTTCCCTTTTTGAATATAACTTTATCGGGGACTCATTGGCCTGTGCCATCGGCATTCACGGGTTCCTGTTGAAGGGGAGGTTTATCAGGCTCTCCGCCGCCCAATTCATGTAAATAAATTGTAAGCGCGCGTATCGTATTCTCGTCCAGCCGGTCTTTCCATGCGGGCATAACAGATTTTCGGCCATAGAAAACGGTTTCATAAATGGTCTTGCGATCACCGCTATAAAGCCAGATTGCATCCGCTAGGTTGGGTGCGCCGACTTCCCGGAGGCCCTTCCCCTCCAGACCATGGCAGGACGCGCAATTTTCCTGGAAAACCGTCTTGCCTCTTTCATAGGTGGGCTTTTGTTCCTTGCCGGATAATGTAAGAACATAATCCGTCACCGCATTGATATCTTCGGGTTTCAGAAGATTGTCTTTGCCGAAAGCAAGCATTTCCGAGAGGCGTGTATCGTCGTCGATAGACCGAATGCCGTGCTTGATTGTAAAATGGATGTCCTCAAGCGTACCGCCCCACAGCCAGTCATCGTCGTTAAGATTGGGATAGCCTTTGTTTCCTGCGCCGCCTGAGCCATGACAGGTCGCACAATTTTCCTTAAAGGCAGCCTGTCCGCCCGCCATGGCAAATGCGTACAATTCGTTGTCGTGCATAATCTCCTGAAAAGAAGCCCTAGAGAATTTGTCCATGTATATAGTTTGACGGGCTATAATTTCGGCCTGATCGTCGGCCAGCTTTTTATACTGGGTCCAGCCTATGCTTCCCTTGGTGGCCCCGCTTATAACGGGCCATGCAGGATAGACGATCCAATATCCTATCGACCATATAATGGTTATATAGAACACCCACAGCCACCATCGCGGCATGGGATTGTTCAACTCCTTGATGCCATCCCACTCGTGCCCGGTGGTCTCTACGCCGGAAACCTTGTCGACATCCTTCTGGTCATCATTCATCGTTTTCATCCTTGAAGGGGATTTGAGCGTCTTCTTTGTATTGTTCTTTAGAGCCGGGCCGAAACAGCCAGGCGATCATGGCCACAAAAAAAATGAAGAAAAATAAAAGGCCTATGACACCGGCATGATGGGACGCAAATCCTGAAGCATATTGCATCATGGCGCGCTATCCTCGACATTCTTCCCGGCTTCAAAATCAACCATCGTCCCTAAAGTCTGCAGATACGCGACCAGTGCATCCATCTCGGAAATCAAATTGGAATTGCCGTCGAAGTCCCGTGCGGTGACATTTTTATAACGTTCATGCAGACCGTCCGTATTGCCACGCTCATCGCCGGTTGCCTGGTTGAGCGCGTCCTTTTCGGCATTTTCAAGCATTTCGTCGGTATAAGGCACACCTTCCATGCGCAGAGTTCTCATGGAGGACTCAATGAACCTCAGATCAGCGCCGTTCCGGGCAAGAAATGAATAGGTCGGCATGATGGATTCCGGCACAAGATCGCGCGGATTTTTTAAATGTGAGACGTGCCATTCATCGGAGTATTTTCCGCCTACACGGGCAAGATCCGGGCCGGTTCGTTTTGAACCCCACTGAAAAGGATGGTCATACATGCTCTCCGCGGCCAATGAATAATGGCCATAGCGCGCCACTTCGTCGCGCAGGGGCCGGATTTGCTGTGAGTGGCATAAATAGCATCCTTCACGCACATAAATGTTAAATCCCGTCAATTCCAGAGGCGTATAAGGCCGGATATTCATTACCGGCTCAATCGTGGTTTCCTTGCGAAAGAGGGGAATGATTTCTATGATCCCGCCCACCAGAACGACAAGAATTGCACAGCCCAGCAATAACAGCGAATTGCGTTCCAGTTTTTTATGTTTGTCGAGAATGCTCATATCGCGGCCTCTTGCAGTTGAGGAGCATGTTCCTTGAGGTTTACATCCCCGCGGATCGTGCGCCAGAAGTTATAGGCCATGATGAGGGCGCCGCTGAGATAAAGGACACCGCCAAGCGCCCGTATAATATAAAACGGATGCATGGCCGACACGGTTTCAATAAAGGAATATTGCAAGAAGCCCATAGGATCATAGCTGCGCCACATCAGGCCCTGCATGATGCCCGAAACCCACATCGCCGTGATGTACAGCACGATGCCGATCGTGGCGATCCACAGATGCGCGTTCACGAGTCTCAGGGAATAAAGCTGCTTGCGCCCCCAGAGTCTGGGCACCAGATAATAAAGGGCGCCAAAGGTTATGAAACCGTTCCAGCCGAGCGCGCCCGCGTGAACATGACCGATCGTCCAGTCAGTATAATGCGAAAGCGAATTGACAGATTTTATGGACAACAGGGGGCCTTCAAAGGTGGACATGCCGTAAAAGGCCAGGGCGATCACCATAAACCGTAAAATCGGATCTTCCCGCAACTTGTGCCAGGCGCCGGAAAGCGTCATGAGGCCATTGATCATCCCGCCCCAGCTTGGCATCCAAAGCATGATCGAGAATGTCATACCCAGAGTTTGCGCCCAGTCCGGCAAAGCGGTGTAATGCAGGTGATGGGGGCCGGCCCAGATATAAATGAAAATGAGAGACCAGAAATGGACGATTGAAAGCCGATAGGAATAAACAGGGCGATCAGCCTGCTTCGGGATGAAATAATACATCATGCCCAGGAAGCCCGCCGTGAGAAAAAAGCCGACGGCGTTGTGACCGTACCACCATTGGATCATCGCGCTTTGGACGCCGCTGAAAACCGGATAGCTTTTGGCGCAAACAGCGCAGATAGGAATATCAATGTTATTCCCAAGATGGAGAACGGCGACGGTTACGATAAAAGAAAGATAGAACCAGTTGGCAACATAGATATGCGGCTCTTTGCGCTTGATGAGAGTCATCATGAAAATCAGAAGGTATGAAACCCACACGATTGTCAGCCACCAATCGGCGTACCATTCCGGCTCGGCATATTCTTTTCCCTGCGTGATTCCGAAAAGATAGCCAAGGCCCGCCATGAGGATAAAGAATTGATAACCAAAAAATGTGAACAGACTTAATTTATCGTTCCACAGACGGACGCCGCAGGTACGCTGCACTACATAGTAACTTGTGCCAAACAAGGCATTGCCACCGAAAGCGAAAATGACCGCTGAGGTATGGAGGGGCCGCAGCCTTCCAAAGGTCAGATAAGGTTCAATATTTAATGCAGGAAACGCCATCTGCAAGGCGATAAGCAAGCCAACCGCAAGCCCTGCGATGCCCCAAAGTACAGTCGCCAGCGTAAAAAGTTTTACGATGTCATCGTTATAATCGGGCTTTATTATAGGGGCCGTATTCATGTTTAAGTCCTATCCTACTAAAAATCCGGCCATTGCGATCAACCACAGACCATTAAAAACCAGCAAGCTCCGAGAAGCATAGAATGAAAAGCGCGGGAAAAGGGTTTTGAAAATATTACCACCTACGGCTGTCATCACCAGCGCAGGGATCGTTCCCAGACTGAAAGCCGCCATGGCCAAGCCAGCCTCCCCTACGTGATCAGCCGTCGAAGCGGCCAGCAGAGCCGACAAAACCAAGCTGCAGGGCATAAAGCCGAGCAATACACCCAATGCAAAGCGCTTCACGGTTCCGGGATTGTTAAGAAGATTTTTGCTGCCGGCGGTTAACCACCGATAAGGCATGGCGATCCGAAGATTGAGCGCCCACGGAAAAATTACGGCGAGCCGGGGCAAGGCTGTGACAATAAAAATCACCCCCGCTATCGCCAACATGGGCGCAGCGATAATGGATTTTAAGGGAGACGCCGCAAAGGCGAGATTAAGAACGGTACTGGTCAGGACAGCCAGCGTCACATAGGTCGTCATCCGGCCCAAATGGTAAGGCACCAACGCAACAGAGGAAAGCTTTCTGACGGTTCCGGTTTGTGCCAAAACAAAAGGGCCGCACATTCCGGCGCAATGGGTAAAGCCGCCGATAAGACCCGCTAAAAAAAGCGACCCGACCAGCCCTCCAGCCGTGGTTAAAAAGGGACTACATAATGGCATCAATTTGATATTCCCGCGTAAAATTTCTGCCGCTACTATAAGGAAGCTCTGCCGGCTTATCCTTGACCAAAATCAATTGGGAATTAAGGGGTCGAGTTAGTGGTCGCAGGGAAACACATTCGAACACGCCGTACAAGTATAGCGAACCAGGGCTCCAATATCAGGAATTTCGATGGTGGAGCCCTTGATACGGAGATTTACGTCTTTTTGCAGTTTGGCCAGCGAGCGCGAGAAGGTCTCGGGCGCCATTCCAAGCCGTGCTGCTATTAAGGATTTTTCCCAGGATAAATGGAGGATTTGTGTATTGGACTCAGCGGTTTTACAAAGACGAAGAAGAAAGCATCCTATCCTCTGCGCGGCATTTTGGACTGATCGTAATTCTATTTCCTTATCTTTCTTTAAATTTTTCTCCGCCAGATGACGGAGAAACGAGATGGCGAATGTATTGCTTTCTTCAATCTCTTTTTGAAGAGTCGACAAAGGAAATGAGACAGTACGGCAATTTTCCAAAGCCTCTGCTCCGCTGGAATAAATACCGTTCTCCAGGCAAGCGATTTCGCCAAAAACGGCTCCGGGCGGTAAAACATCCAGGATGGCTTCATCCCCGTCGAGCGTTTCCCGGAAAAGCTTGATCCAGCCGTTTTCAAGAAAATAAAAGCATGAGGCTTCATCCTCATGCATAAAGATAATCTGTCCCTTGGACCAGTTTTGAGTTCGTCCCTCTTTTTTAAGAAACGCCATCGTTTGCGGTCTGAGAGTTTTAAAAAACAGGAGATCGTCTAGCGGTTCTGCGGTCTTTAAAGTTTTACACTCTTTGGTTTTGGCCGCCATTTTTTTCCTGATTGATCATTATCAATTCAATAAGCAAGCCACTATAATAATTAGATCTATGCATTCCAATACAAAAGAATCCCTCATAGATTTTGACAGGCCAGTGCCTCGCTATACGAGCTATCCCACGGCGCCGCATTTCAAGCCGGATGTTGAGGGCAGCCACTATAAAAGCTGGCTTAAGGATCTTCCAGACGGATCACATTTGTCTTTGTATTTCCACATTCCATTTTGTCCCCAGCTATGCTGGTTTTGCGGTTGCCATACCAAAATCACCAAGCGCTATTCCTCCGTTGAGGATTATCTTTCTCTCCTTATACGTGAAATTGAAATGACGGCGGATCTTTCCGCGCATTCAGGAAACGTCACGCATATGCATTTCGGGGGCGGATCGCCAACCATCCTGAAGGCTTCTGATTTTTCGCGTCTTATGGGGAGCATCCGGAACGCATTTAGTATTTCAGACGGGGCCGAAATTGCCATCGAAATTGATCCCCGCCAAATAAACGAGGCGAAGGTGGCCGCGTATGCGAAGGCAGGCGTTACGCGCGCGAGCCTTGGCGTGCAGGATTTCGATCAACGCGTTCTTGAATCGGTTCATCGGGAGCAGCCGTTTTATGCATCTTACGAAAGTATGAAACTTCTGCGCGATTACGGCATCCGCAATATTAATTTCGACTTGATGTACGGTTTGCCGCATCAAACTACAGAAACCATGAAACAAACGGCTGAATATACTCTTCTTTTGAATCCGGATCGCATCGCGATTTTTGGATATGCGCACGTGCCCTGGATGAAAAAGCACATGCGTCTTCTGCCCGAGAAAGCCTTGCCGGACGCTATGGAGCGACTCCGGCTTTTTGAAGTCGCATCGAAAATTTTCTGCGATGCGGGCTATATCCCGGTTGGGATAGATCATTTTGCAAAGCCTGGCGATGCTCTTGCGCAAGCAAAAGAGCAAGGAAGGCTCTACAGGAATTTTCAGGGTTATACGGACGACAAAGCCGATGCCCTGATCGGGATGGGTGTCTCCGCCATCAGCCGGTTACCGGCGGGATTCACGCAAAATTCCCAGATGCTCGCTTATAGAGATTCAATTTTGAAAGGACGGCTGCCGAAAGAAAAATTTTTCACTCTCAGCAGGGAAGACAGGCTGCGCGATGATATCATTCAGTCGTTCATGTGCAAATTATCCGCCGATGTTGGGCATATCTGTCAAAGTCACGGTTACGATCCGCGATATTTCAGCAAAGAAATAGATACGCTTAAACCTTTGCGGAACGCCCGCCTTATAGAATTTGAAGATAACGGCGTCATCAATATAGTTGTGCCACAGGCAGCGCGGTTAACGTGCGCCGCGTTCGATGCCTATCTGCAGCCGTCTGAAACCTCCAGGCATGTAACCGCGACGTAAATAAAAACTGCGGGCGCCGCATCAAGCACCCGCAGTTTGCAGAAAAATAAGATTTAAAAACGGTATGCAATACCGGCGCCCACAACCCAGGGATCCAGTTCCACGTTGCCTGTAATAGCACCATTGTTAATCGAGGCATCAACGTCAACATAGATTTTTTTGACATCGAAGTTGAGGCCCCAATTGTCATTTATCCAGTAATCAGCGCCTGCCTGAAGCGCCCAACCGAAGCTGCCATCGGCTTCCAGCTGGGTCACCGTGCCGCCCGCAGCATCTTCCGCGTACGGGAGGGTGTAATTGATTCCGGCGCCGACATACGGACTGAACGTTTTGTCAGGGGTGAAGTGATATTGCAGCGTCAAGGTTGGAGGTAAAATCATGCTGTCTCCCAGATCCACATCTCCCAGAGTGGAATTCTTTAATTTTAAATCATGGGGGGAGGTTGCCAGAATGAGCTCTGCCGCAATGTGGGGTGTAAAAAAATAGGAAATATCAAATTCGGGCACAAAGGCATTGTCAGCCTCAGGCGAGCCCCCGATCGTCGTATCGCCCCCCGAGGAAGGTAAAACCCCAATTCCCCGCAAACGGAATTGCCAAGGCCCCTGGCCCGAAGATAGGGGATCCGCAGCCTGCACCGGGGACAGAAGCACGATCTGTAGCATGGCCGCGCCTAAAAGCATTTTTTTAATCATGATGATTTCTCCTCAAAGTTGACTGAGGGCATAATCAAGTGAGGAAGGAAAAAGATATTTGATTTTGATCAAGTCAAAAAAATACGCTTGGCTTATAAGTAATCGTCATGAGAGCCAGCGTTTTAAATTTTTTTAAATCCGATTTCAGGCAGGTTTTTAAAAAGCCGGGGAAGAACATATTCTGGGTATGGATTGCCTATCAAATAATCAAAGGCACGACGACGACGACTTTGATTTGGGCCCCCTTGCTCTATATGTGGCTTCACTAGGGCGTGTCCATCAGCGCGGCCAGGCGGGCGGCGCTTTCGAGATCGGGCGTAGCGGGATCGTGCCCGGAGTGGAACAATTCAGGATAATAATGCCGGTGGAAGGCGGTGATGGTTTGCGCGGCGGGAGCCTCGGGATCGTAGCCGAATGTCCGAAGCGCCTGTAAAAAATCATCCAGAAGATCCCCGGCCTTTTGCCTGTGCACGTCCGTCGGGGAGGGCCATAGCCCGACGCCCTGGGAGGCCAGGGCGAGCCAGGGAAATAGCTCTCCGGGGTCTTGCTTGCGCGCGGGCGCGACGTCCGAGTG
>JAIOYC010000014.1 GCA_021741325.1 Alphaproteobacteria bacterium | reverse complement strand
TGTGGATTTTGCCCGGGACATGAATGCGTCTTGCATCTTTCGGGGCTTAAGGGCGGTTTCCGACTTCGAATACGAATTCCAGATGACCGGCATGAACGCGAAACTGGACCCCGGAATTGAAACGGTCTTTTTGATGGCCGCAGACAAATGGCAGTTTGTATCTGCTTCTTTTGTCAAGGAAATCTGCAGCATGGGCGGTGATATAGACCAGTTTGTCACCCCCTTGGTGGCTGAAAGGCTGAAGGTGAAATTCAGACGATAAGAACCTTGACGCAGACCCTCGAAATCCATATGGTGCGTCAGTCTGGAATTGTCCTAAGACTCAATTCCCCGAATGATCGCGTAGCTCAGCTGGTAGAGCAACTGACTTTTAATCAGTAGGTCCTGGGTTCGAATCCCAGCGCGATCACCATTTATCAAGGCTCGCTCAGCCTTCCGAGAGCGTGCGCCAGGCCGCTTCGCTCAAAATCTCCACACCCAGTTCCTGGGCTTTTTTCAGTTTCGAGCCGGAATCCGCACCCACCACCACGTAATCCGTGGCCTTGGACACAGAGCCCGCGACCTTGACCCCCAACGCCAGCGCACGGGCTTTGGCTTCCTGCCGCGTCATTGTCTCCAGTGTGCCCGTGAAAACCACTGTTTTGCCCGCCACAGGGCTATCCAGGTCCGCGCCTTCATAAGGGTCTATAGCGACCTCTTTTTCCAGCGCGGCGAGAACGTCCCGATTATGCTCTTCCGCAAAAAAAACCAGGAGATCGGCGGATACCGCAAGCCCCACATCCTCAATGGAGAGCAGATCCCTGTAGGAAGCCATTTCAGGCCCGCTCTGCGCGTTTAACAAGCCCTCCCGGAGATTTTCCCATGTCTTATAATGCGCAGCCAGTCGCCGCGCCGTGGCTTCGCCAACCTGCCTGATTCCCAGCGCATATATAAACCGTTCCAATGAAATCCGGCGGCGGGCATTGATAGAAGAAAACAGATTGCGCACAGATTGCCTTCCCCATCCCTCCCGTTCCTCCAGCGGAGGGACAAGAGTTTGATTCAGGAATTCCAGAGCGAAGATATCGGCAGGCGAGCGCAGAAGGCCGTCTTGATAAAACTCCTCAACGATTTTGGAACCCATACCCTCGATATCGAAAGCCAGACGGGAGACAAAATGACGCAGCCGTTCTACAGCCTGCGCCGGGCAGATCAGCCCGCCCGTGCAGCGCCGGGCAACCTCACCCTCCGCGCGAATGGCCGAAGATCCACACGCCGGACAATGATCGGGAAACACGAACGGCGTTTCCGCCCCCGTGCGCTTATCTGTGAGAACCCGGACGATCTGGGGAATGACATCGCCCGCCCGCTGGATCACGACGGTATCTCCGATCCGGACACCCTTGCGGTTGATCTCGTCTTCGTTGTGAAGCGTTGCGTTGGAGACAATCACGCCCCCGACATTGACAGGCTCAAGCCGGGCCACAGGGGTCAACGTGCCGGTGCGCCCCACCTGGATATCGATTCCACGCAGAATCGTCACAGCCTGCTCCGCCGGAAATTTATGCGCTGCCGCCCACCGCGGAGCCCGAGAAACGAATCCCAGCCTATCCTGCCAGTCCAGGCGGTTGACCTTATACACTACACCGTCAAGGTCGTAATCCAGCACCGCACGGGATTCGAGAATAGCGGTGTAATAACGCATGGCCTGCTCCACGGTGGCCACCACGTCAGTGGATTCGTTCACGGGCAGGGACCAATCCTTGAGTTTTTGTAAAATCTGGAACTGCGTGTCCGCAATCTCTTGCGAAACCTCGCCCAGCCCATACGCAAAAAAATGAAGCGGCCGCGCCGCCGTGATGGATGAATCAAGCTGGCGGACACTCCCTGCAGCAGCATTACGCGGATTGGCAAAGACCGGTTTTCCGGCGGCGGCCTGGTTTTCATTCAGGACCGCAAAGGATTTGCGGCTCATATAAATTTCACCGCGCACCTCCAGCAGCACGGGCGCTCCTGGCGGCAACCGGTGGGGGATATCCCTGATGGTTTTAACATTCGCCGTGATTTCTTCACCTTCCACGCCGTCACCGCGCGTAGCGGCCTGCAGGAGGATGCCATTTTCATAGCGGAGCGTGCAGGACAGCCCGTCGATCTTCGGCTCGGCCATAAACTCCAGCGGTTCTTCCTCCTTCAGACCCAGAAACCGCCGGACGCGCTCAAAAAAATCCCCAAGATCTTCCGTCGTGAAGACATTGGAGAGAGAAAGCATGGGCACGGCATGGCGAATTTTCCTAAAGCCCTGCGCAGGGGCCGCGCCCACACTCTGCGTGGGACTCTCCTTCACCGCCAGCTCCGGATAGCGCCTCTCCAGCTCTTCAAGCTCCTGGCGCAGCGCATCATATTGCGCATCCGCAATCTCCGGCGCATCCGCCTGATAATAGAGCGTATCATGCCGCCGGATCTCCGCCGCCAGGGCTTCGTGCCGCGCGCGCGCATTCTCAGGGTTTATGTCGAAAAGGGAATAGGTCATGCTTTATAATCCTGTAAAATCTCTTATAAAACGAGCCATATCCCGGTTTTTTGTATCAGTTTTATCCGTGAGGTTTTCAATGATATGTTGCCGGTCCGCATCCGCTTGTTCCTGTGAAAGTTTGAATGTTCCGACCATTTCATGAACCTCAACGGAAAAACCGGTGATCATTCTCCGCAATCTATGGAGGAAATCGCGGTCTATTTCCTGAAAAGACCAGTCTCCATGCACAGCCGATTCAAAATGACTCACCAGCCTATCCAGATGATCCGTCAATAAGGATTCCGTCATAGGGCTGATGAGGCCCTTCATATCCACAAGCGTATAATCCCAGGTCGGAGCGGTCTTTGAACGATTGCCGTCCGCGAACCGGGTTTTGTACCAGCTGGGCGAGATATAGGCATTAGGACCTTTGAACAAAAAGGTGGAAGGTCCGCCCTTCAAAAAATTCTGCCAAGCCGGATTGGCGTTGGCGATATGGAACTCAACCTCATGTTCTCCTGTAATCAAAACAGGGGCATGCACAATGGCCGGAACATTTGAATCCGGATCATTGCGAGAAATGGTAGCAAACGGGTAAGACCGCATGAAGTCTAGCAGGATGTTCTTATCCGCGACTTTATATTCCTCATAATGGCTCATGTCCCCGTCTCCAGAAGCCTGTCGGCGGCAGCCCGGGCCTCTTCGGTGACCGTGGCCCCCGCCAGCATCCGGGCGATTTCCTCACGGCGGGCCTGTGCGCTTTCAAGAGGCTCGATGGTCGTGATGACTTCTTTGATGCCGCCCTTGCGCACGATCCAGTGATGGTCGGCGCGCGCCGCGATTTGGGGTGCATGGGTCACGACCAGCACCTGCCTGCCCTGTGCCAGACGGGCCAGACGCTCGCCCACTGCGTCAGCCACCGCGCCGCCCACCCCCGCATCCACCTCATCGAAGATCAGCGTTTGCGCGCTGTCCGCCTCCGCCATGGAGACCTTAAGCGCCAGCATGAAACGTGCCATCTCCCCGCCCGAGGCTATTTTGTTCAAGGGACCGGGCTCCGCGCCAGGATTGGTGGCCACAAGAAAGCGCATCCTGTCTATGCCGCTCGGGCCCCATTCAGATTCGGGAAATTCCTGGATATCCGTGACGAATTGCGCCTTATCCAACTTGAGGGGCGGCAATTCCTTTTGCACTAGTGCATCGAGCTTTTTCGCGGCCTTCCGGCGGGAATCGCTCACCGCGCGCGCGGCCTGAACATAGGAGGCACGGGTTTTTTCCGCCTCCTTCATTGCAGCCGCCAGAAGCTCATCCGCATGTTCGATGGCATTGAGCTGCGCGGCGATTTTCTCCCGCATGTCTGGCAATTCTTCCACCGTGCAGCCATGCTTGCGGGCCTGCGCGCGCAGAAGATGGAGACGGTCATCAATGGATACGAGATTATCATCTCCCTCCTCCAGATTGGCCGAAAGCCCGTTGATGGCCCCCGTAGCTTCTTGAATCTCGACGTTCGCGCGCTCCAGCGCGTCCATGATCTCCTCCCCCCGCCTACCCAGACGGGCCATGCTCCGACTGAGAAGCGCCTGCGCCTTGCGGACCGGATCATGCTCCCCTGTCAAGGCGTAATGCGCCGCGTTCAGGGCTTCGAGCGCCTGCTCCTTGTGGATCAGCCCCTCGCGCAACCCGGCCAGCCGGGCTTCCTCTCCCGGCTGGGCCTGTACCCCGTCCAGATCCTCGAGCGCTGCACGTAAATAGGCTTCATCCGCCCGCGTCTGTTGAGTATGCGCCTTCAGAGCACGCAAGGACTCATCCGCGCTCTTCCAGGCGCTCCAGTGCTCTTCAAGCGCACCACCCGTTCCCGCGTATTCATCCAGCATCCGCCCGTGCGTGGCAGCGTCCAAAAGCCCCTGCATGTCGAACTGGCCGTGAATCTCCACAAGGGTCTCCCCCACTTGCCTCAGCAATCCGGCACTGACCGGCTGGTCATTGATAAAGGCCCGACTGCGCCCATCGGGACTGAGCGTACGACGGAGAATGAGAGTCTCTATAGCCTCCCGCTTCCTCGCTACCCCCTCTTCAAGGGAGGCTGACCCATCTTTGGAAAAGACTGGCCTCTCCCCGCTGGAGAAAAAAATCCCCACCCCCCCTAAATTTGAATTATGTAAAATTATAAAAGCTGGATGATCCGCTGAAACCTGAAACTCCGCGCTCACAATCGCCTGATCGGCGCCCCGCCGCACCAGCCGTGCCTCCGCCCGGGCACCCAGAGCCAGCCCCAGAGAATCCAGCAAAATCGACTTGCCCGCACCGGTCTCGCCCGTCAAAGCGCATAGCCCTGAGTGGACCTCAAGGACAAGCTTGTCGATAAGAACGACATTCCAGATGGTCAAGGACAAAAGCATGAAGGAAATCTAGCAAAAGCCTTAGACCTTGTCATCCTGAAGACCTCCGGACGGCCTCTTTCATTTCAGGATATTTATTCCTTCGGGAAGGCTGCCCGCCACCTCATCCTTCAGCAGCGCCAATCCGACATCCCGGCAGGAAGAACGCATTTCACCCAAAAGAATTCCGTCACGGCGGATATCCGTCCCCGAACACGGTAGAGCCTCGCCCCTCACCATGTAGAGATGTTTCTTCGCCAACCCTCGATAATGCATCCGCGCGGTCAATTCCTGCCCTACATAGCACCCTTTCTCAAAGGACACCCCGTGGAATTTATCGATGTTGCTCTCCAGCAGGGTGGATTTCTCCGGCACCATGTCCCGGCTGCCGTCAGGAATTCCCAGCATGATCCGGTGCCGGTCCCAAACCTCAAAAGGCTGCTCGCTCAAACCGGAAGGCTTTTCAAATGTACGGCAACCCATATCCGGATGGCGGGGATCAGAAATACCGGAAATCTCAGAATTCATCATCGCGTACACCGGAATGTTCTCCTCCACCGATAACCCTACATCCGAGCGCAGGCGATAACGGCCAAGGCGCGTGAACAGATCCTGCGCGCGCACACCGCCTTCGCATTCCAGCAAAAGAGCCTCCTCCTCTAATGTGATAAAAAAATCATGCAGGAATTTTCCCTGCGCGGTGAGCAGGCAGGCATAGAGCGCCCTGCCCGCCTCCAATGCCCGCAGATCGTTCGTGATAAGCCCTTGCAAAAAGCCCTTCCGGTCCGGCCCCTCCACACGGACCAGACCGCGATGGGGAATAGCTACAAAACAAGGCGGCTGTGTCATATGATACCTTCCATGAACATCCTGTTTATCACAGCGAGCCGGATCGGCGATGCGGTTTTATCAACCGGACTTCTGGATCATATCGCGCGGACATGGCCACAGGCCAGGGTTACGATTGCCTGCGGCCCTCTGACCGCCTCACTGTTCGAAGCCTATCCGAATCTTGAAACAATCATTCTCCTGCGAAAGCAAAAGCACCACAGGCATTGGTTGGATCTGTGGCTCAAAACAGCGGGAAGACACTGGGACATGGTGGTGGATTTGCGTAACTCCGCTGTTTCACGGCTCCTGTGGACCAGGGAACGCCATGTCTTCGGGCCCCACATCGATAAAACACGCCATAAAGCGGAGCAAAATGCGGCGGTGATGGGACTGACCTATACCCCCACCCCGCGCTTATGGTTTACGCCAGAGCAAACTAGAAAAGCCACCACGCTGATTCCTGCGGGTAATACGGTTCTGGCCATCGGGCCCAGCGCGAACTGGATTGCAAAGACCTGGCCGGCGGAGCGGTTTATCGAGATCGTGGAATGGCTCACCGCGCGGGAAGGATTGATGCCCAATGCCCGCGTGGCCGTATTCGCGGCGCCCGGCGAGGAAGAAACCGCATATAAGGTTCTTCTATCCGTTCCGGAAGACCGCCGGATTGATGTTATCGCCAAAACCGATCCCGGAACGGCGGCAGCGGCGCTGTCACGGTGCGATTTCTATATCGGGAACGATTCCGGCCTGATGCACTGCGCCGCGGCGGCGGGAATCCCGACCCTAGGTCTTTTCGGACCCAGTTTCCCGGCCCTCTATCGCCCCTGGGGCCCGCACGCATCGTATGTATCCACGCCGGAGAGCTTTGAAGAACTCATCAATTATCCGAACTATAGCTCCCAGACCGCGCCCTGCCTCATGGAGAGCCTGAGCGTGGAGGCAGTAAAAAACAAGATTTTACGGATTAAAAATGCCGGCCTTGTTTAATACTAGACAGAAAATTTTATTTCCTATAATTGCTTACTATTCGTTCAATCACAACAAGGAGTAGGCTATGGCTGGCAAAAATGTACTGTTCGTCGATTCAAGGCTTATTGATCCTTCCATAGCATCCTTGCCAGGCGCATCCGAGGCCGCTGATCGTTTTACATTTTTGGCCATTGGGGAAACATTGAAACGCTTAAAAGACCGCCCGATAGTATTTCTTACTCCCAATAATTATACACATTACCCTGACCTGCTGAATAATTTATTTCCCGAATCCACAAATATCAAATTTGTTACAACAGCCTTCGGATTTGATTCTTTACGATCCGCCTTCCAAGACTATGAAAAAAATAATGATTCCTGCCGGATGGGGCTAGTGTCTGAAAGCGATACAACTTTGGGCACGGCAAGCGCTGTAAGAAATGACATGGTCGTGATAGACGGCAAAGAGACAGATGCTCCATCCCAAATCGAGACATTTTTCTCAGGCGCCCCAGCCCTGGTTTAATTAACTATAGGCTTTAGTTCCAGCTGTGGTTGGCACGGAAGAGCGCAGCGGCGGAGCGCCCGTATCATCGTCCGCGCTGACCGGGCCTTTATATTCCCCGCGCAGGAGCGCTTGAATATCATCGCCCGAGAGGCTTTCATACTCCAGCAGAGCCTTGGCCAAGGCTTCCAGATCCTTGCTCTTCTCCGTCAGGATGGTTTTGGCGCGCTTATAACCTTCATCAATGAGACGGCGAACCTCTTGCTCAATTTTCGATGCGGTGGTCGTCGAGATTTGCGGCGGCCGGTAACCAACATGATCGTCGCCGTAATCGACCATCCCGACCTCGTCGCTCATGCCCCACTCCGTCACCATGCGGCGGGCCATATCCGTGGCCTGCTTGATATCGCCCGAAGCGCCCGTCGTGATCTTGCCGCTTCCAAAAGTCAGTTCCTCCGCCACGCGCCCGCCCATGGCCACCGAGAGACTGGCCTTGAGCTTGTCGATAGAAGTCGTGTACCGATCGCCTTCCGGCAAGCGCATGACCATGCCCAGCGCCCGGCCGCGCGGCACAATGGTCGCCTTGTGGATGGGATCCGATTCAGGCTCATTCAGGGAGACAATCGCATGACCAGCCTCGTGGTAAGCGGTCAGGGTTTTTTCTTCTTCGTTCATCGCCATGGAGCGGCGCTCGGCACCCATCATCACCTTGTCCTTGGCGTATTCAAATTCTTCCATCGACACTACGCGCTTGTTGTTGCGCGCGGCTATCAAAGCCGCCTCGTTTACCAGATTGGCCAGCTCCGCCCCTGAAAAACCGGGCGTACCCCGTGCGATGACCGCAGGCTTCACATTGCCCGCCAGGGGTACCTTCTTCATGTGGACATCCAAGATTTTCTCCCTCCCCTTCACATCGGGCAGCGGAATGGTCACCTGCCGGTCAAAGCGTCCCGGACGCAAAAGCGCGGGATCCAGAACGTCCGGACGGTTTGTCGCCGCCAATATGATAACGCCCTCGCTGGCCTCGAACCCGTCCATCTCGACGAGAAGCTGGTTCAGTGTCTGCTCACGCTCATCGTTGCCGCCGCCGTAACCCGCGCCCCGGTGGCGCCCCACCGCGTCGATTTCGTCGATGAAGATGATGCAAGGGGCGTTCTTTTTGCCCTGCTCGAACATGTCGCGGACACGGCTGGCGCCCACGCCGACGAACATTTCCACGAAGTCGGAGCCGGAAATGGTAAAGAAGGGAACGCCCGCCTCGCCCGCCACAGCGCGCGCAATGAGGGTTTTTCCCGTTCCAGGGGGACCGATAAGCAACGCTCCCTTGGGAATTCTCCCGCCAAGGCGCTGGAATTTCTGGGGATCTTTCAGGAATTCACCGACCTCCTCCAGCTCCTGCTTGGCTTCGTCAATGCCCGCCACATCCTGGAATGTCACCTTGCCCTGCTTCTCGGTCAGAAGGCGGGCTCTGGATTTTCCAAACCCCATGGCTCCACCGCCCGCGCCCTTGCCATTCATCTGGCGGAGCATAAAGAACCAGAAGCCAATTAATAGAATTACAGGCAGAAGGTTAAAGAAAATATCAAAGAGGCTGATTCCGCCGGTTTTGGGCTCCTCCGCCGTAATCTGCACACCGGTTCCCTGAAGACGGTCCACGATGTTCTCATAAGGGGGAACCATCGTTGTAAATGCCTCGCCCGACCCCGCGAAATTGCCGTGCGCCTTATCGCCCACGATGGTGACGTTGGCGATTCGCCCACCTTGGGCTTCGGCCATGAAGCCGCTATAGGGAAGATCTTGAGCCGTGCCCGCCCCTTTGTGCTGGAGTCCCTGCAGGGTGTTAAACAAAACCAGAAGGATCAAGCCAATCCCCAGCCAGAAAACCAGATTGCGTCCGAACATGTTCACGAAGAGGAACCCTTTCTCTTAATTTTGCAAACGTCGCAGAACGCTCACAATAACACAAGAGTACAAGTAACTCACCCTGGCAAAAGGGCAAGACTCTCTTTGCGCAGTACAAATGCCTTACTTCCCTCATCATGCTCAAAAATGATTCCCCCCAGTGTACGCTTCCGAAATGGGGCGGCGGAGAGAAGATCGCACAGGAGATCCTCCACGCGCTCAAGACGGGATGGATACGATTTTGCGGGGGAAACTTGATCTATCGCTTTAAGAACGACGCGCAAAGCAATTTCCTCAGGCAGCCCCCGCAGCAACTCAAAATTCAATACGGTATAATCCGTATCTAATTTAATCATCAGATCCAAAAGGGATTTTTCCGCTATCTGATCCAACGCTACAGATGCCCGCGCTAGACGCCGGGCCGTGACGGTCAGACGCTTGGCGGTCAGTCCCTCCGCCTCCAGAATCTCCCGCGCGGCGCGGAGGCGGGGGCGGGCATGGGACTGATTTTCATTCGTGGGATCCTGAGCATAGGCAATCCCGCGGTCCTTGCAGACAGCCACCAGCGCAGCCTTGGATACCTCCAGCAGCGGGCGGCACAGCAGCAAATTCTCCCCATACGGCCTGCGCGGGCGAATCCCCGCGAGCCCGTCCAACCCGCTGCCCTTGGCGAGGCGAAACAGCACCGTTTCCGCCTGGTCGTCCCGGTGATGGGCCAGGAACAAATGTCCGATGCTGTGCTCCGCGCAATATCCCGCCATCAGGGCATAGCGCGCCGCACGGGCCTCTTCCTGCAGGCGGGTAGCAGGCCGCACGCTCTCCCAGCGTAAAACTTCATGGAGAACCCTTGGCCAGCCTTTTATTATTTCGCCCGTTCGCAGCGCCTCCGCTCCCGATTCAGGCCGAAGCCCGTGATCCACGGTCAGGGCATGAATTTCGGGCCCCTTGGCCTCACAGGACCAGTCCGAGAGAAGCCGGACCAGCGCCAGACTGTCAGGCCCCCCTGACACACCCACAGCCAAAGAGGGCACATTCCCGATCTCGCTGAAATCGCGCCTCAAAAGATTGGAAAAATCTTTTAAATTATTCACGATTTTTCTCCCGGTTTAAAAGCCCCGTCCCGCAAGATCTAGCGGTCTATGCTTTCCTTTTGGGATTCACCGCCCGTCAAAGACTCCGGAAGCACTCGGTTTTGCTCGTATCCGAAAACCAGCGCGCCATCCTTGAAATCCACGCTTACTTGCCCGCCGCCGGTCAGTTTTCCAAAAAGGATCTCCTCAGCCAGCGGCCGCTTGACCTTTTCCTGAATGATGCGCGCCAGCGGTCGCGCGCCCATAGCGGGATCATAGCCTTCCTTGGCCAGATACTGACGCGCGGCCTCGGTAAGGGTGATGCCGATATGCTTGCCAGCCAATTGCGCCTCGAGCTGGATGATGAATTTGTCCACGACCTTTTCAACAGTTTCGGGCGCGAGGTTCTTAAAGGGCACAATTGCGTCCAGACGGTTGCGGAATTCCGGCGCAAAAAGCTTGTTGATGGCTTCCAGATCCTCGTCTGTCCGCACTTCCCGACCAAAGCCGATGGGTGCGCGAGCGATCTGGGCAGCACCCGCGTTCGTGGTCATGATGAGGATCACATTGCGGAAATCAATCGTCTTACCGTTGTTGTCAGTTAATTTTCCATAGTCCATAACCTGCAACAGGATATTGAACAGATCTGGATGAGCCTTTTCGATTTCGTCCATCAGCAATACGCAATGCGGGTGCTGGTCGACTTTATCGGTCAGAAGGCCGCCCTGCTCGAAGCCCACATAACCGGGCGGCGAGCCTATAAGGCGCGACACCGAATGGCGTTCCATATATTCCGACATGTCGAAGCGGATCAGCTCCATCCCCATGGTTTTAGAAAGTTGGCGCGCGACCTCGGTTTTCCCGACGCCCGTCGGGCCGGAGAAAAGATAACACCCAATAGGCTTTTCCGGATCGCGCAGGCCCGCGCGGGCGAGCTTGATAGAATCACACAGCACATCCACCGCGGCGTCCTGATCATAGACCATGGTTTTCAGATCAAGCTCCAAGCTCCGCAGCGCAGATTTGTCGTCCTGGCTCATGGTCTGAGCGGGGATACGCGCGATAGCGGCCACCACATCTCCGATATCGTCGGCTGTGATCGTCTTCTTGCGCTTATCGGCGGTCATAAGCATCTGCGCCGCGCCCACCTCGTCGATGATGTCGATAGCCTTGTCCGGCAGCTTGCGGTCCCCGATATATTTAGCTGACAGCTCCACGGCGGACCGGATCGCACCCTCCGTGTAGGTCACGCCGTGATGCTTCTCGTAATAAGGCTTGAGACCCATGAGGATCTTAATGGAATCCTCAATGGTGGGTTCGTTCACATCGATCTTCTGGAAACGGCGCACCAGTGCCCGGTCCTTCTCGAAATGGTTGCGGTATTCCTTGTAGGTGGTGGAGCCGATGCATCGCAAAGACCCGCCCGACAAAGCGGGCTTGAGCAGGTTGGAAGCATCCATCGCCCCGCCAGAGGTGGCACCTGCCCCGATGATGGTATGGATTTCATCAATGAAAAGAATGGAATGCTCGATCTTCTGAAGCTCATGGATGACCGCCTTCAGGCGCTCCTCGAAATCCCCGCGATACCGTGTCCCGGCCAGAAGACTGCCCATGTCGAGGGAAAAGATGATGCTGTTTTTAAGAATGTCAGGAACCTCACCATTGACGATTTTGCGCGCCAGCCCTTCGGCGATCGCCGTCTTGCCCACACCGGGGTCGCCCACGTAGAGGGGATTATTCTTGGAGCGTCGGCAGAGGATCTGGATCGTACGGTCCACCTCCTTGTCGCGCCCGATCAGCGGATCGATTTTGCCCTCCCGCGCCTTTTTGTTTAGGTTCACACAATACGTGTCCAGAACTTCACCGGAGCCCGTTTTGCCCTTGCTATCCTCTGGTTCCTGCGTGCCTCGCGGAGACTTGGGGGAGCTTCCCGGGGTCGCGATCTTGGCAATCCCGTGCGAGATATAATTCACGGCGTCAAAACGGGTCATATCCTGCTCCTGCAGGAAATAAACGGCGTGACTCTCCCGCTCTGAAAACAGCGCCACCAGAACATTCCCTCCCGTTACCTCTTCCCGTCCAGAGGATTGGACATGAATGGCGGCGCGCTGCAGAACTCTTTGAAATGCGCTGGTCGGCTTTGCGTCCTGGGAATCAGGACTGACCAGGTAAGCCAGTTCGTTTTGAAGATACGCCCCCAACTGCCCCCGTAAATCGGGAAGAGAGACCCCGCAGGACCGCAGGACCGCCATGGCGTCCTGATCCTCCGTCAGAGCATACAAGAGATGTTCCAGCGTCGCGTATTCATGCTGGTGCTCATTGGCGAGCGCGAGGGCTTTGTGCAGCGTCCGTTCAAGATTTTTAGAGAGCATGGGATGTCCGGGCCTTGCGGCTATAGCGGGGGATGTGTGCCCGCCCTTATTATTATAGGGCGAACAGGACTGGAAATCCAGTGCAGCCCCCCAACCTTGAAGAGATCCTGCGTCCTGTATGT
Source organism: Alphaproteobacteria bacterium (assembly GCA_021741325.1). Lineage (GTDB taxonomy): Bacteria > Pseudomonadota > Alphaproteobacteria > Micavibrionales > Micavibrionaceae > JAIOYC01. Next base: position 11,667 of record JAIOYC010000014.1, on the reverse strand, counting down.
TTAGGCACGATTCATGAAAAAGTCTTAAAAATCAACGGCTGCGCAGGACTTTAAGCTCTTCCTCGTATTCCGCGACTTTGCGCTCAAGCTCGCCCAGCCGGGCCAGTTGCTTTTGCTCCGTCACCTTTGGATCAAAGAGCATGGCCTCCAGATCGCGCTTTTCCATCTCACATTCAGCGCGCTCCTGCTGAATCTGCTGCCCCATTTTCTTAAGCTGACGTTCGGATTCATTATAGCGCATGGTAGCGCGCTCAAGATTCCAGTTTTCGGAAGAGATCCCTTTTACCTCTTCCTTGGATTCCTTGAGGATTGCTTTCAATTCTTCATTCAGTGAGGAGTTTTCCTTCTCCAGAAGAACAATTTTATTCTCCAGATCCGTCGTTTTTCTGAGCAATTCGACATTCTCCGGCGAACGATCCCCACCGCGGGAAGCCATTCCGGAGAATGGAGCCGCCGGCTCGGGATTGCCCAGGGATGTAAGATCCGCTTCCATCTTCATGGTCTGCTTGTGAATTTTAACCTCCGCCCTGGGAGGAATTTGTGGAAGCGGGGCCGGAGCCTTTGAAGCAGGTGCAGGTAGTGGAATAACAGGCTGCGCGGACACAGGCTGTACCGGAGCAGACGAAACCGCAGGAGCTGGTTTTTGCTGCACGAGGGGGGAGGTCACGCCCGCCGTCACCGGCTCAGAAACAACGGGGGTGGCGGGTACGAGGTCCGGAGTAAGGAATGCGGTTTTTTTTGCCTGGGGAATCTCCATTGACGCCACGGGCGAAGAAACCTCTTCGGCGATTTCCTTGGAAGGGACATTTTCTTTTTGAGCATCCGGCGCCTTGGGCCGTAAAGCAGATACCTGCGCTGCCGCAGACGCTTGAAGAGCAGCGCGATCCATAGATTCTGAAGCTGCGATTTTAGGATTTTGATATATTTCCGCTGCCAGAACCTCTGAAAGACGGCGATTGGCGATCTTGTCCGGCACCACTGGGGCGCCGCGTCCGGCCGAAGCGGCCATTCTATCGACAGATGTGCCCTGCGGAGGCACAGCGGGCAGCGGAATAATCTCCTTGGCGTCCGCCTTCGAAACAACAGGAACAGGAGGCTTTACGACAGGGCGGACTGGTTCCGTTTTATCCAGGGCGCGCTGCTCCATCGCGACGGCCTCGTTCACTGTGGCTTCCGCTTTCACAGAAACAGGAGATTCATGCTTCTCCACGACAACCGGGGTGCTGGAGGCCATGCAATCCTCAAAAGCCTTTGCTTGGCCGTTAAACCCGACCATGTAAAATCGGAAATTGTTGCTGGCAATCCCCAGATCCATTACGGAAGATTCCCGCATGTCCTTGAAAAGATCCTTTTGTGCGGACATATCCAGAACGATCTGATTCTTGCTCACAGCCTTTGCCGGAATTTCCTTTGTAGAGAGGCCAGGAACGGTAACAAAAACGCTGTAAGCCTTCCCGCTTTCCAAGGCGTCCTGACGAAAATCAACAGCCAGAACCTGGACCCATTTATGAGAGCCGCGGAAGCTCATGATAAAGCCGTTGTCAAATTCATTGGTAAACGTGCATTCCTGGACTTGCCGACCATCGATAGTCTTGGGAACCGAGGACAAAATCCAAGGCTTCACGGGATGGAAAGAAACCTCCGGATCCTTCGCAAAGGCGGGCATGGCCAGCATCACCATAGCTATACCGGCAAAAAACCCTTTAAGAACGCGGTTCAATATAGGACGCATTTTCGACTCTCGGCTTCTGAAAAACAATAAGGAGAGCAAGATAACATCCGGCCAAACCCCATACAATCCCCTGTTTCAAAGCAACACCCAAACGGCTATACTCACTTCATGAGCCTGGATAACATTACCCGCCGGATTAAAGAGAAAATATCCCAGACCCCCGGCCTCCGCGCCAAAATTAAATTTGATTTTGGAGAAGACGGAATGATCTTCATCGACACCACGCAGAACCCCGCCGCCGTAAGCCATGAGGATTCCGGAGAGGCGGAGACAACGCTGAGCTGCGCGCTGGATACGTTCGAGAGAATCCTTGACGGAACACAGGATCCGAATATTGCCTTCATGATGGGAAAGCTGAAGGTTAAGGGTTCCATGGGACTGGCCATGAAGCTCAATGCTATTCTGGAAGAGTAGACAAGAGGCAAACAGGTTAAATGAAAATCCCTCCTCCATTGCCCAATCCCCAGAGTGGAAACGTATTTTTATTCATCCTGATCGGGGTGGTTCTGTTCGCGGCCCTGGGAATAACGGTTTCGCGCGGCTTGCGCAGCAATACGACCACCGAAATGTCAAACCGGGAGGCCCTACTGGCGGCGGCAGATATCCTTGATTACGCTCAAAGACTGAGCCGCGCCGTCGAGCGCCTGCGCCGCAAGAACGTCTCGGAAAACGATATCAGCTTCGACAATCCCGCCGTTCCCGGCTATGCGCACACGCCTGCCCAGCCCGACGCCCATCAGGTTTTTCTGGTCGCCGGGGGGGCTATGGGCTGGCAAGCTCCCGCGCCGCGCGTCAATGATGGAAGCCCGTGGTTTTTTACGGGCAGCACCTGCATCGCGGGGGTTGGAACAGGCGCCGCCGGATGCTCCACGGATTCAATCTCGAACGAGGAGCTGCTAGCGATCTTGTTCAACCTCAAACAAAATGTCTGTGAGAAAATAAATGACAAGCTTGGAATCTCGGGAATTCCAACTGATAGCGGAGATGGGTTTTCGTCCGCTCAATTCACTGGGGCCTTCGAGGACGACACCATCGTCAATCCCGGTTCTGTCTACGAATCCGCATGCATCTCGCAGGGTGGAAATTATTATTTTTATCATGTGCTGATTGCGCGTTAAAAATCCGTCCCTAGAAGGCTTTTCCAAAGAACGAACTCTGCCTATACTAACCCCCATGAAACAATATCTCGACCTCATACGGCATGTGAGAGATCATGGCGTACGCAAGGAAGACCGGACCGGAACCGGGACGCTCAGCGTCTTCGGCCACCAGATGCGCTTTGATCTCTCCGAGGGATTTCCACTGGTCACAACCAAAAAATGCCATCTGCGCTCCATCATTCACGAGCTTCTCTGGTTCCTGAAAGGCGACACGAACATCGCCTATCTGAAGGAAAATGGCGTTTCCATTTGGGATGAATGGGCGGATAAAGACGGAAATCTCGGGCCCGTCTACGGGCATCAGTGGCGCAGCTGGCCTGCGGCGGATGGGAAAAGCATCGACCAGATTTCAGAAATCGTCTCCCAAATCAAAACCAACCCCGACAGCCGCCGCCTGATCGTCTCAGCCTGGAATGTGGGGGAGATCCCCCGGATGGCACTGCCACCCTGCCATTGTTTTTTCCAGTTTTACGTGGCGGACGGAAAACTCTCCTGCCAGCTCTACCAGCGCAGCGCGGATATTTTTCTCGGCGTACCATTCAACATCGCGTCTTATGCACTCCTCATGTTGATGGTGGCCCAGGTCACGGGTCTGACTCCGGGTGATTTCGTTCACACCCTGGGCGACGCGCATCTCTATCTGAACCACTTGGATCAGGCCAATCTCCAGCTCACCCGCGATCCCCGGCCCCTGCCCGCAATGACCCTTAATCCGGCAGTCCGCGATATTTTCGGTTTCACCTTTGAGGACTTCACCCTGAGTGGTTATGAGCCCCACCCGGCTATTAAGGCTCCGGTCGCTGTGTAAATTTTTATTGACATTTATGTCATAATATATAACAATTATGCCCTATATGGAGTCTTTTGCAGGGGGCATATATGGTTGAGCTGCTTCGCGACATCCCTGTTCGCTACAGAAAATATTGGAAGCCCATTGAACATCTTCCTGCCGTTTTAGCGCATTTTACCAGCGCGCAAAACGCAAACGCCATTCTCGAAACCGGCCATATACTCGCCCATGACCCTTCCCCACGAGACTGGCATGGCCTTCCGGCCGTTTATATGGTTGACCCCACGCACCCCGCATTTTCTGAAAGATACAAAAAAAGCCTCGCCTACCATTTTTGCTCAAAAGGAGGCCCTGATATCCACGTGCTTCAAATCCAGCCCGAAGGGCAACTTTACCGCTGCACGATCCCCAAAAAGGCAAGCTATTGCCTCAGCCTGTCTTCGATTCCCGCAGACCGGATTGTCTGGACGGGCCCCATTCCTCTCAAGGATGATTTTTTATGGGCTTCAAACGACAATGACAGGGAAAAAAGACATGGAATCATCATCGGAATCCCATCCATTTTTTTCGGATAATCAGGCCGCCTTGCTCTGGTCCGTATTTTTCACGCTCTCATATGCCCAGTCCAGCCAGGGCAGGAGCGCTTCGATATCCTCAGCCTCCACCGTCGCGCCGCACCAGATCCGTAGACCAGGGGGCGCATCCCTATAGGATTTAATATCATAGCCCGCTCCGTCTTTCTCAACCAGCTTGCACAATTCATTGATAAGCGCAGATTGCTTCTCTATGCTTTGGGAAACAAACCAGGAATCTGTGACCTTTAGGCACACCGAGGTTGCCGAGCGGATATCGGCTTTCTCCGCCAGAAAATCCGCCCAGCCGCTCTGCGCGACCCATTGTTCCACAGCGGCCAGATTCGCGGCGCTTCTTGCAATTGTGGCGCGCAACCCGCCCAGACGTTCCACCCAGCGTAGCGCGTCCACGCAGTCCTCCACGGCCAGCATGGAAGGCGTGTTTATCGTATCGCCTGTAAAAATTCCTTCGCTGATCTTTCCCTTGGAGGTCATGCGGAAGATCTTCGGGAGGGGACGAGGCGGAACATAGGTTTCAAGACGTTTCACCGCGCGCGGGGAAAGAGCGATCATACCGTGAGCGGCTTCCCCGCCTAGCACCTTCTGCCAGGACCAGGTCACGACATCCAGCTTCTTCCACGGCAAATCATAAGCGAACACGGCAGAGGTCGCGTCGCAGATCGTCAACCCTTCGCGCTTGTCGCTAATCCAGTCCGCGTCGGGCACGCGCACACCGGATGTTGTTCCGTTCCAGACAAACACAATGTCGCGGGCGGGATCAGCCTGCGATAAATCCGGGATGCCACCATAGGGGGCCGTAAAGGTCCGCACATCCGGCAGTTTCAATTGATTGGTGATGTCCTTGAGCCACTCCTCACTAAAGCTCTCCCACGCCAGCACATCCACCCCGCGCGCGCCCAACATGGACCAAAGAGCCATCTCCACGGCGCCCGTGTCCGACGCCGGAACGATCCCCACGCGATAATCGGCGGGAATACCCAGAAGGCTTTTATGAAGGTCGATCACCTCTTTGAGGCGCGCCTTGGGTGCTGAAGCCCGGTGAGAGCGCCCCAAAAACGCCCCGCTCAGGGCCTCAAGGCTCCATCCGGGCCGCTTCGCGCACGGACCGGAGGAAAAGCAGGGGTTTACGGGCTTGCGAGAGGGTTTTTGCATGACAAATCTTTCTGAAGAATCTATCTGTAGCCTATACGAAGACGCTGGAGAGAAAAAGAATTTATGAACTATGTCCTGACTTTTATCGCCGCGCGTGAAATAGATATGCCCATCACGCAAGAGACTCTTAAAAAAGCCGAAAATCTTCTGGCGGCACACGGGCTAGGACACTCCATAAAAAATCCCGCCACCCTCGCGCGTGGAAAGGCCATGGATCTTTTTTTTGAAGGGCCAGAGAATTACAAGCAACTCAAGCCCTTTATGCTCGAAGCGGGCCAAGAATTCGTCGCATGCGAGACAGACCTCCTGATTTCATATGATAATCCTGCTCGGCGACGGCCCTATAGTTTTTTTGACATGGACAGCACCGCCGTGACCGGGGAAACACTCGACGAAGCCGCCTTCATCGCGGAGGAATTATACCCGGGACAATTCAAGGGCGCGGGCGTAAAAGTCCGGGATATAACCGCAGCGGGCATGGCCAGCCAGAGTCTCGATTTTGGAGAGCGCCTCCGCCTGCGACTCCAGATTCTCAAAGGCGCGCCGCACAGTATATTCGACGAGGCCGCCGCGCAGGCGGAACTCTCGGAAGGGTTGCAGGATTTCATACGCGTGAAAAAAATGGACGGGGGAATGAACATCCTCATCTCCAGTGGCGGAACGTGTTTCACCGCGCCCGTGGCCGCGCGCGCTGGATTTGATTCCCATCACGGCAATGAATTTCTGTTTGAAAATGGTGTGTTGAGTGGCGATTTCAAGGAACCGGTTTTGGACAAACACGCCAAGCGCGCCCTGGTGCTGGCTGCCGCCGCGGAAGCGAATCTGGCCCCTGAAAAACAGTGCAGTTTCATGGGAGATGGCTCGAACGATCTCTTGGCGATAGAAGCCTGCGGCCTGGGCGGAGTCGGTTACAGACTCAAGGAAACCCTGTGGGAGTCGGACCAGGTCATAAATTTATTATTATATAATCCCTTGAGCGTTCTTCTGTATGCACAGGGATATACGGAAGATGAAATCCGGAGAATGCAGGAATAGATGGTCATAGCGGAATCGCCTCCTCCTCTTTTCGATCGCGTGGTCACGATCCGGAACCGTGATCGCTGCATGGAAAAACTGGACAACCATGCCTTCCTCATCGAACGCTCAAGCCGCCAGATCATGGAACGCCTGGAAGATATAAAGCGGCGCTTCCCTTTAGCCCTCAGCATGGGGGTGCGCGGGGCGATCCGAACCCATCCGCAGATCGATTCCGTACTTGTCATGGATATCTTTGAAAACCCTCAGAGCAGCGTGAATATTCGCGGGGATGAAGAATTTTTGCCTGTTCGTGCGGAGAGCCTGGATCTGGCCATCAGCCTTTTTGGCCTGCAAAATATCAATGATCTGCCGGGTACGCTGCTCCAAATAAGACAGGCCCTCAAGCCGGATGGACTGTTTATTGCCGCTATGCCGGGCGGTGAAACGCTCAATGAATTGCGGGAAAGCCTCACCCATGCGGAACTTTCCCTCAAAAGCGGCCTCAGCCCCCGCGTCCACCCCACCGCCGACAAACAGCAAATGGGAGCCTTGCTTCAGCGCGCCGGCTTTGCGCTGCCCGTTGTAGATTCGGACATTGTAATGGTGACCTACCAAAGCATGTTCGATCTTCTTCATGATATAAGGGGAATGGGAGAAAGCAACGCGCTGACCGCCCGGAATCGCCGTAATCCCGGCAGGACTTTTTTCTCTGAAGCGGCACGCTATTACACGGAACATTTCCGTGAGCCGGATGGAAAAATCAGAGCCACCTTTGAAATCATCCACCTGATAGGCTGGGCCCCGCATACAAGCCAGCCAAAACCCCTTCGACCGGGTAGCGCGGAAAAAAGCCTAGCCGAAGAACTCAAATAAACCAGGAGCGGAAAACTCCCATAGGCAGGCCCCAAACGCCCGTCATCAAACCAATGGCCAGAATAAAAAACACATAAGCCGTGGCCTGCACCGCAAGCGAAGAACCTTCATGGATAATCTGTTTCCACCCTGAAAACCCACGATCCATCCGGATCTTCTGGCGGGTCCAGGACTGCCTGTCCAAATGAAATAGAACCCAGGTTTTCATGAGCCCACCGTAAATCTGATTGTAGTAGAGCAAAAAAGGGTAATACCAGCTCAACCGGGGACGGGCGCTCAAAAGAACAAGCGTCATCACCCCCCGCACGAACCCGACCCAAACGAAATAATAAGCAACAATTCCCACGCCGTACTGGAAAGACAGCATCACCGTAAATACGGGCCCCGTCAGAGACGTCCACATTGATAAACGTTGATCCAGAAAACTCCACCATACAAACAAGGGCATACGCCGGGGACCGAGCCTCAGAATTCTTGTATTTGTACGAAGCATGTTTCCGAACCAGCGAAACATCAGCATCGTGCTGCCCTTGAAAAAATTTCTCGACGGCGGTGTTTCCATGGCGGTGACCAGCACATCGGGAACATACATCTGCTCCCATCCCTCCTGAATGAGCCAGTAGAGACTGGATTTATCGTCTCCCGTCAAAAAGCGAAATCTTCCCAGCCGCCAGTGATCCAGATAGTCATTGGCCATGTGATCTATGAACCGGGGGTCGGTGACGATCTTCGCCCTGTACATCGACATCCGGCCCGTCAGGGTCATCACGTGGCGGGAAAGGGCAATGGAGCTCATCAAAATATGGCGCTGCGCAAAACGTAAACTGTGCCATTCCCGATACAGCCTTCCCCCCAACCCATCGGCCACTTCGTCCGTTGTAAGTGCGCCCATTGCCGGACGCAAAGCAAAGAAAGGGGCGCAATGCTTTAAAACCCCTTTACCCAATACCGTATCGCCGTCAATGACGGCCACGACTGCGCCGGGCGGCGGAGCATCACGGGATATTGCCTTGAACCCCTGAGCCAGGGCGTCGCGCTTCCCGGTGCCCGGAATGCGGATGATATGAAGCCGCACATGCTCCGGTGGCTGCAGGTCTATAAAAATATCCTTGTAGAGAAATTCATCCGCCATTTCGACGATGGAGGCCACGATCATAACAGGCACGTCGCAGGCAATCGCCTCCCTGATAGCGGCACTTACCACGCGGGCCGTAATGGCCGCGTCGATCCGGTAACTGGTCAACAGCAGGTAAATTTTTGGAGGCATCAACCCGTCTTTTTGGGAGTCCGCCATTTTCCGCCAGCGGGGAAAAATCAATTGTCGGTAAACAAGCGAACGAATCAGGTGCAATCCACCCCAGCTATAGCGCCAGATCGAAAAAAATCCGACTGCAAACAGGAATTGCTCCGAGCCGGGCTGAAAAACAAACGGTGGCAACAATAGAAACGCCACAGTAAGCCCCACAGTGAAGAGCGTAAATCCGCCAGTGCCGGGGGGAATAAGAATAAATCTTCGTATATTCACCAGCAAATTCCCCTGTAACCGGCGCGATGCTCGAAAGGCTCGCCCCGGAAACGGGCAAGACCCACGACGGAAATGGAGTCCCGGGCCCGGGCCACGATCTGCCCGAACTCCTGCGTTCCGTTGCCGATGACCAGCACATCGACGTCCTCGACGAGTGCTTCTTCTGTCTCTACAAGACAGGCCGCGATCTGTGGAATTACCTGCTCCAAATACGCTTGATTGGAGCCTTTCATCCGGCCTGCCTGCCAGACACAAGGATCATAAATCCGAAGAGAGAAACCTTCCTTCAAAAGCCGCTCGGCAAGCGCCACCAGCGGGCTTTCCCGCAGATCATCCGTCTCCGGCTTAAAGCTGAGGCCCAACAAGCCAATCCTCTGTCCGCCCGTTGCCTGAATCATCGAGAAGGCGCGCTCGATCTGCAGACCGTTTGCGATTAAAAGAGAATCAAAGAACGGCGTGGACACACCTAGGTCATTGGCGCTGGCCCGGATCGCGCACACATCCTTGGGCAGGCACGAGCCCCCGAAAGCGAAACCCGGCGTCAGAAAACTCGGGCCCATGTTGATTTTTGTATCCTTGAAAAAAATCTCCATCACCTTGTGGCTGTCTACGCCGTGCTCTTTCAGGATATTTCCGGTTTCGTTGGCAAAGGTGATTTTGGACGCACGCCAGGAATTGCTGACATATTTCACCCCTTCGGCCACATCCACGGCGCAGATGGAACGCGGTGCCTCGATCCCCTCATAAAGACTCAGGATGGTTTCCGCGGTACGGGCATCCTGGGCACCCACAACAATTTGGGTAGGGTGATAGTAATCAGAGATAGCAGAACCCTCCCGAAGAAATTCGGGATTGTTCCCCAGGCCAAAATCGACCCCAGCCCTCTTGCCGGAGGCTTTTTCCAGCAAGGGGCGCACCACATTTTCCAGCGTGCCCGGCAAAACGGTGCTGCGCACGACGACCACATGAAAATCATCTTTACCGGCGAGGAATCCCCCAATCTCCGAACAAACTGACCGGATATACTTCAGATCCAAAGATCCATCGGCATTGCTGGGCGTCCCCACGCAAATCAGTGACATATCCGTTTCACGCACCGCTTGTGCGCATTCAGTCGTCGCGCTCAGCCTTCCATCCTTCAGATTCTTTTGAATCAGCGCATCCAGCCCTGTCTCCACGATGGGGGAGCGCCCCTCCCGAAGGCAATCCACCTTTAGGGGATCGACATCCACCGCTACGACGTTATGGCCGCTATCCGCAAGGCACGCAGAGGTGACCGCTCCGACATAGCCGATTCCAAAAACGCTGATCTTCATCCCCAATTCCCTGTAACCAATTCTGTTTGAATATTCATGTATGCACTCTCAAAGCCAAGTGGTGATTTATTTGATATAATAATTCTTTATTGCAAGGGGAAATTTTTGAGGCTAGGCTACGGTCCTTATGGAACCGGATAGACAACCGAACATCCCGGAGACAAGGACGCAACCCTATAGCGGCTCTTTCATGCTGCTCTTCCTGATCTGCGCGGCCCTGACAGGCGCGATGGGGATCTGGACCTGTCTGCCGCAAACCCAGCGCATAATGACCAATACTGCTTTCAACGGTTCGTGGACATCGGCCTATGAAACGCTCTTTGACAAAAACCTGGACATCTATGAGAGCAGCACCAATTTCTGGGGACTCCTCAATTATACAGTGTTCAAAGAAGGCCGAACGGGCGTCCTGATTGGACAAAATGGGTGGCTGTTTACAACTGAGGAATTCCAGAACCCTCCCAAGTCCCAAAAGAACCTAAGGGAAAACACCGATTATATTCTGAAAGTACACAATACCCTGAAAAAAAAGGACATTGAGCTTCTGGTGGCTCTTATTCCCGCCAAGGCCCGGGTCTACAGTGGACAATTGGGCCGATATTCTTACCCGCTCTCCCGAAAGGCTGCTTATCACAATTTGCGTTCTTCCTTAAAGGGGAACGGCGTGACGGTCACCGACATCCTCTGGATCATGGAGCGTAAAAAAGATGATTTCGATGTGTTCTTGCGCACGGACACGCATTGGAGCCCGGCCGGAGCGAAACTGGCCGCCTACCAGATCGCCCATGAGACAAAAAAAGCGTTCCCCGCCCTTTCCCTCCCCCAGGAATCCTTCAGCGTTTCCATGGGGAAAGAGAGCGAATACAGAGGAGATCTTTTGCGCTATATCCCCTTGGGGTCATGGCAACGTATCGGACCACGGCCTGACACGCTCAAGATCCCGGAGATCTCTCAGGAAGAAAAATCCTCTCCGTCGCTTTTTGCCGATGAAATTCTGCCCGTCACGCTCGTGGGAACCAGCTACAGCGCAAATCCTCTTTGGGGATTCGAAGGATTTTTAAGGGAATCGTTCGGCACTAAGATCCTAAATACGGCCGATGAGGGGATGGGCCCTTTTGAAGTCATGGAAAAATACCTGAAGGACGATGCCCTCAAGACAAACCCTCCGAAACTGGTTGTCTGGGAGATCCCGGAACGGTATTTAAATCTCCCATACGAAATGGAAGAATTTACACCGTGACCAAATCCGCCTTCCGATGCCTGAGCCTTTCCCTCTTCGCCTTATTGTGCGGGGGACTCTCCTCGCTGGCCGTGGCGGCGGACGCAAGCAATCCTGCCTCTGGAGATATTTCCGGCATCTTTTGCGATGATCTGGCAAAAGAAGATATCTACGATAAAAACAAGTTCGAAGCTTATAAAATGCTCGTGCCCGGCACGGATGGATGGATCTTCAGGACCAGCCGGGATCTCTCCTCCCGCTTCTCTCTCGATTTCAAAACCCGAACCGCA
>JAIOYC010000013.1 GCA_021741325.1 Alphaproteobacteria bacterium | reverse complement strand
CCCTGTGATGTTTGTAAGACCTTCGCTTTCCCAGTTCCGCACCGCGCGGTCCAGAAATATTTTCGAGGATTCCAGAGCCGTTACGCTTTTTACAAGCCGCGATAAAATTGCCGCGGCATAGCCGGTCCCGCCCCCCACATCCAAAATGCGGCAGGATTTTACCGGGCTTACCGCCTCCAGCATGCGCGCATGAACGGCAGGCTCCATCAGAAATCTTCCCTCTCCCAGCGGCACGTCCTCGTCCCTGTAGGCAACGGATTGTTGCGTATCAGGCACAAAACGCTCGCGGGGAACGGATCCGAACGCGGCCAGAATATGAGGATCTATAACGCCCATGGGTCTGATTTGACCCTCCACCATGGCGGCGCGTGCGGTGCTGAAATTCTTCATCGGCAAGTACTCCTGTCGGCGGCATGATACAGGACGGGGGGAGGAGCGGACAAATTAAAAAATGGAGAATATTGACTTGGGGGCCTTACATCCTCTACTTGTCTACCATTCCCTCACCCAGGCGCGGTGGCAGAATGGTGATGTAGAGGACTGCAAATCCTCGTATCCGGGTTCGATTCCCGGCCGTGCCTCCAATTTACAAGTTATCCATATTCGCATATGTTCGTGATTATCCTCAAAACCCGCGTAAATCAGCGGGTTTTCTTTTGCCTACGGCTTTTTACATTCTTGGCTATTCGTTTACAGCCGCCAAATTTGTTGGTACATTTGTTGATATACCAACACCCTAACAAGGGGAGATACCAACAAAATGAAACTGACAAACGCCGCTTGTGAAAATGCAAAACCCAAGGAAAAGCCTTACAAAATGGCTGACGGACAGGGCATGTACCTTGAAATCAGGCCCAACGGCTCAAAATACTGGCGCATGGCCTACAGGGCATACGGCAAACAAAAGCTTTTGGCCCTTGGCGTATATCCTGAAATCTCCCTGAAAGAGGCGCGAGAGAAGCGCCGCGAAGCCCGGAAACTGATAGAGCAAGGCATTGATCCTTCCAGAGATAAACAGGCCAAAAAACGCAAAGCTTATATCAACGCCAGCAACACCTTTAAATCCGTAGCCCTTGAATGGCACGAAAACCAGAAAGGCCGCTGGAGCGATAACCACGCCAATAACGTCCTGCACCGCATGGAACGGGATATTTTTCCCTATATCGGCGCGGAGCCGATTGCCGATCTTGACGCGCCGGACTTGCTGGACGTTCTGCGGAGAGTGGAAAAGCGCGGAGCGCTGGACATTGCCGGACGGACGCGCCAGATATGCGGACAGGTGTTCCGGTACGGCATCCAGACAGGCCGTTGCAAGCGCGATCCCTCCGCCGATCTTAAGGGCGCTCTGAAAACTCGCAAGACAGAGCATTTTGCCGCCATAGAGACAAAAGAAATCCCTGAATTGCTGGCCGCGCTGGAGAAAAATGACGCCCGCCTGTATGCCCGCACTCGCCGCGCTATCAAACTATCCATGCTCACTTTCACAAGACCCGGTGAACTTCGGCAAGCTCGCTGGGAAGAAATCAACTTTGAAATCAAGGAATGGGTTATTCCTGCGGAGCGTATGAAAATGCGCCGCGCCCATATCGTCCCCCTCTCCCGACAAGCCATTGAAATTCTGAAAGAGCAGAAAGAAGAAACCGGCCATATCAAAACCGACCTTGTATTTCCCAGCCAGATAAAGCCCAGAGAGCCTATGTCAGACGGCACTGTACGGATTGCCTTGCAAAAGCTGGGGTTCAAAGACCGCATGACAGCGCACGGTTTTCGCGCTCTGGCCCGCACAACGATCCGAGAAAAACTCAATTATGAGCCGGATATTATCGAATGCCAGCTTGCCCATAAAGCCGCCGGGCCGCTGGGGGAAGCCTATAACCGCGCCCAATTTCTCGAACAGCGCAAAGTCATGATGCAGGAATGGGCTGATTACATAGATGCTGTGGCCAAGGGCGGAAAAGTTATTCAGGCCAACTTTAGGAAAGTTAAAAACAGTGTCTAAAGCAAGAAACGAAATTGTAGATGAAATCGCCAAAGGTTTTGAACCTGACTGCCTTACAAAACCCGACGAACAGTGGAAAACTCTTGTGATGCTCAATGTGCAATCATTGGATCCAAGAGATCGTGCACCGTATCTAAAAGGAAAAAATGCGGAATTAGATGCACAGGCTCAAAAAGATTTAGACATTCTCATTCGACACTCCGCAGATAAAAAGCATTATTATGATGCTCTTTCCTCTATTTCAGCCTTATGGATTCGGGAACAAATAACCATACCGGAAAAAATGAGATCGTGGATTTACGATGTTTTGACCGGAAAAATTTCTAGACCAAAACATACGAAAGCCCCTGATGCTTACAGAGAAATGGGCTTAGCATGGGCGGCAAGAATTGTTATTGAGCATGGTTACCCTGCCGGAAAACGATCTGGATCAGACAACGACAACAATGCGTTCAGCATTGTTGTGGAAGCGGCAAGAAAAGCTGGAAAAAACGACATAACTTATAACTCAGTGCATGATGCGTACTACAGTGTAAAAAGGCAACTTGCAGAAAAAGACATTCGTTAACATTCGTGTAGACTCCAGAAATTTCTATAAACCACACCAACGACTTTTAAAACCAACATAATCTCTTTTTGTATACACGGCCATTCGTTGCTGTTTTCAAAAACCAAGGAGATTAAATATGCAATTATCTTTATCTATAGAAGAAGCCCAAACCGCAACCGGCTTAGGCAGAACGAAAATTTACCAACTGATAAACTCCGGTGAATTAAAAGCCCGCAAGATCGGCAAACGGACAATCATTCTGAAAGACGATCTGGAAACGTTTTTGAACAATCTTCAATCTTATGCCCCTGAAAGTGCTGGAGCGTAAGGATGACGGATCAAAAGAAAACCCCCAGCGGTGGCGACCGCAAAGGGGTTGAAAAATATCGACATGCCCACCGTACCAACTCCCGCCTGTTTCCGCAAGATATAGCCATAGCATTCAAAGCCGCGCTGGATAAAGCGGGCCTGTCCACAAAAGATAAAATCACGGCGGACGGCAAGCTGCACCGTTTCACCATCCAGAGTGACAGGGCGGGATCGAAAAACGGCTGGTATGTCCTGTACGGTGACGGCCTGCCCGCTGGCTCATTCGGGTCATGGAAAACCGGCTTCAAAGGAACATGGTGCGCGAAGGCAAAAAATACCCTGACTGCCGCCGAACGGGAAGAATTCAGGCAGCGTATGGATACCGCCCGGAAAGCCCGCGAAGCGGAAGAACAGGGGCGGCGTATTGCCGCCAGCGAGAAAGCCCTTGTGATCTGGAAAGCCTCGCCCCCGGCCCCGGACAATCACCCCTATCTGGTGAAAAAGGGCGTCCGCAATCTCGGCCTGCGCCTGTATAAAGAGACGCTGGTCATTCCCATGCGGGACAGCCTCGGTAATCTTCACAGCCTGCAATTCATAGACGGTGAAGGAAATAAGCGATTTTTATCGGGAGGGCGTAAAAAGGGCTGTTATTTCGCTGTAGGAGTCCCCACAGAGTCCCTTTGTATTGCTGAGGGGTATGCCACCGCCGCCAGCATCCACGAATCCACAGGCCTTCCTGTGGCCGTTGCGTTTGATGCCGGGAACCTTGAGCCCGTGGCGCGGGCTTTGCGGGCCAAATTTCCGGAAATAGAAATCACCCTTTGCGCGGACAATGATTCCAAAACCCCCGGCAATCCCGGCCTTACAAAAGCAAGGGAAGCGGCCGCAGCCTGTGGTGCATTTCTGGCCGTGCCGCCCTGCGCTGGAGATTTTAACGATCTATACAGGGGGGCAGGACAATGACCGACAAGCAAAATGCTGACGCTGTACGGGATGCTGTCAATGCCGCCGCCCCAGTGGAAGAAACGATATCCGAAGCATTGAACAATAAAAATATCATCCGCAAATTCAAATTTATTCCTGTCAGCGAAATCATAAATAATTTGCAGCCCACCCGTTGGCTAATAAACGGCTATATTGAACAACATACAATGACGTTAATATTCGGCGATCCTGCCTCCGGCAAATCTTTTATCGCCATAGACAAGGCTTGCTGTATTGCGACCGGCACCGCATATTACGGTCATGATGTCAGACGGGGAGCCGTCTTTTATATCGCCGGGGAAGGTCATAACGGTCTAGCACGGCGTTTCAAAGCATGGGAACAGCATAACGGCGTATCGCTTGAAAATGTCCCGCTCTATGTCGCAGAACGCCCGGCACAATTCTATGACGAAGAACACGCCAAAGCCGTTGCCAAGGCCGTACAGGAACTTGCCGATACGACCGGGCAAGAACCCTTCCTGATCGTTATTGACACGTTGGCCCGAAACTTCGGCGGCGGGGATGAAAACAGCACCAAGGATATGAACCTGTTTATCCAGCATGTCGATGACCTGAAAGACCGCTGGGGTGCAACGGCTCTTATTGTCCATCACACCGGCCACGGTGACAAATCCCGTGCGCGTGGAGCCATGACCCTTAAAGGTGCCTTGGATCATGAATATCAAATCCAGAAAGATGCTAGCGGAAATATCAGCCTGCAAAACACAAAAACCAAAGACGGGCCTGATCCTGCCCCTCTGTATTTTGAAATCGTTACCGTGACCTTATCCCATAACAGCGATAATAATTTGATTGAGGGCGCAGCCCTTATTAAGACTGAGGGGCAAGCTCAAGCGGCAGGCAAAAAGCTTTCCCCTCAAAAACGCCGGGCCGTCGATATTCTGCGAAACTGCCTGATCGATAAGGGGCGGAAGCGGCATGTGCGAAAAGACATGGCGCAAGTTGATTGTGTTACGCTGGATGAATACCGGGAAGCACTACGGCTTGGCAATATTTCTGCCGCAAAAAAGCCGGACGACATAGACCGCTCAGTACGCCGTGTAATAGATGACCTAAACAGTGTAGGAATAACAGTAAGTTACGGCAATTTTATTTGGTTGCCGGACAAATCGGACAAAACCGGACGGACAAAAACCGACAGTTTCCCCGAACCGGACGGACAGGACAAAAGCCTATAGGCTTGTCCGTTGTCCGGGGCTATCACAGATATAAGAAAGAAGGTGTTACCGATAAAGAAATGTCACGATAAAAATAGAGGTAACCTGAAAAACATACCTCTTTTTCTCAATCCACCATTTTTGTCTAATTTTAGATTTCTAAGTATTTGTTATTTCAGATGCTTTTGAGGGTACTACCCCCCTTATAAAACAAAAAACATACTACGTTTTTTACGAACACCAAGGACAGAGCCATGTTGCAAACAGAGTTTTTATAAACCCCAGATTTGAACCAAGAAATATAATCCAGCCAATGCAAAAACTGATCCCTAATATAGCCCCAAGAGCGGTTTTCAATTTTTCCTTGCTTACCATCGCACCTGATCCCCAACAATCTGTGTAGCTTTGCCATTCTTGCCATACAAAGAGATCATTTTTTCAATCATGATTTTAAGCTCGGCGTGATTATAAACATCGAAGGATTTTGCCATTGATACCTCCCACACTGGATTTCCGGATTTTCGATCTCTGACCAATATGCGCGAGTTATGCGTGGGGATTTGGCGATGGATCTGTTTATTGCCGATGGTGGTGGATGAACCGCTTACAGGTACAGATCCAACATTGCCGTGATAAACCGTTGTTTGCGTATCAGGAACCGTTTGAACGAGCGGAGCAGAGAAATCATTAAAATCTACGCTCATGACGTATTTTGCGCTTGTTCGGCTTTTAACCAGATTGAAGCCCTGCTCACTCAGGGCATCTTGCAGTGCTTCCATATATTTTTGATGACCTATCGGCGCATTGGCGGGTGTTTCCAAATACAGTGCATCGTTTTTTGTAAGCTCAATATTGGGAGCTAACTGGGATTGAACGCTTACGGCCGCGCATGCTGAGAGACAAAAAATTGAAAAATATAATGCACATAATTTTATAGAACGGATCATAAGTCTCTCCCCTAAGTCTTTTGCGAAAACGGCCACCAGATCTCTCTGGCAGCCGGGGAGTTTTCAACCGTCTAACGAACGGCGCAGCGTATTCACGCAAGCGCTATTATATTCCGCCGCCTCCCCGACCATAGGTCGAGAAAGCAGCATCATTGGTAACGGCCCGATGCTGTATTTGGCCGCGTTAGAGGGGTTGAAAAGCCCCGGATCGGTTTTTTGCCGATCTGTCCTAAACCTAACTCGAAAAAATTGATTTTCCTAGGTTTTTGTATATTCTTATCAATTCAGATAAAGGAACAGGAAATGAGCAAGACAGTTACCATAGAAGAACTGCAAGGGCTGTATGACATTACGTACGCTTCATCCCCACAATTGGACAATTTTTATGAACCGGGCTTTGGATCTGCAAAGATAGAGAGCAACAATCTCACGGGCGTAGATGCTCTGGGTGTTATTTGGAACGCTGATTTTAAAATTCTTGAGAACGGAAAAATAGCGTTTCAAGCGATATTAGACCCTAAAGACACACCAATAACCGTAGGACTTATCAATAAATCAGGTGTAATGACTCGTGAACCTCAGAAATATGAAGGGGAAATGAAGGTAACAAAATCTGAAAAAGAGTTGATATTGCGCACTCAAGTCCAGCAAGGCCCTATAACCATAGATGTTCAATTTAGAAAAAAATCATGACAGATCAAAATGATTGGTATCGAGTATTGTCTCTTGCGCGCTCTAACGCAGCAAAAGACCTCACGATTTCAAACAGTATTCTAGATATTTCCGATGCGTTGGTGGCTGCTCAAAAAGACGGCAACCTGACAGAGCAAGAAGTCTCCGAAATTTCAAATCAATTAATTCAAAAGGCTCTCGATCTGGCCGAAAACTCCAAAGAGATAAATTTTGCAATCACTAAATTAGTGGGGGCAATATGAGTTTAAGCGCACCGGAACCTACGAATCCACCTCCTCCGCCAAGCAAGCCTGCACTAGCACAAGTAAAGGAACTGCTTAAAGCAGAAATAGACGAGAAAACTAAGGCTTTTAAAGAACTTCCGACCCCAGCGGTTTTTGCTAAACTTGAGACAGATGTCAAACATCATGGGCGTTTGATATACGGGATGCTAATTGCTGTCATAGCTATGTTGATAACTGTTACGGGCATCATTATTGGAGGATATCTGCATTTTGATAATAAAATAACAACAGAGACAAAAGATATAGACGGGCGATACAGGTATTTAGAAGATAAAGTTAACAATGACATCAAAGCCATGAATGGGCGAATAGATAGCGTTATTATTCCTAATCATTATAGGCCAGAAGAAAATAAAAAAGATCCGGCTGAAAACAACCAAGAAAATTGACCTTTTCAAGATTGTAATTCCAACAAAAAACAGCCATATTCACAGGCGGATAAGAACGGACGAAAAAGCAGTAGCTTTTGATTTTGTTGGTATTTTTGCGGGTATAAACCAATATCGAATTGATGTTTTATTTATCAGTTCAAACGGTTACCCGCTCAATTCGATAGAGGCCCGTCCAATTTTTTATGATCCCGCGAGTTAGATCCCTCAAAGAATTTATATTTTATAGGGCTAAATAAGAAAACGGCCCGTCCCGTATATAAAGCTCCACGAGCGTATCCCCGGCGATAAGGCCGGAGAGAATACTAATCCCAGAAAAAGAAGGGGAGAGTGTCTACTCGGATTTTCATGTGCGCCCGCCCTCCATTCAGGAAGGGCGAAACGGTTTTACCCGCGCTCTTCAATAACCTGGCGGCCCTTGTACATGCCGGTCTTCAGGTCAACGTGATGGCGGCGCACAGGCTCACCCGTGTGCGAATCCTCAACCCAGTGCGCGGGAGGCAGGGCGTCGTGCGCGCGGCGCATGTTGCGCTTGGATTTGCTTGTTTTTCTCTTTGGTACGGCCATGAGCGTGGTCCTTATGTATTTTTGTCGATCCAGAGGGGTTTTTAGAGGTTCAGGCGAAAAAAAGCAAGAATAATATTCCCCATCGCCCCTCAAAGCCCGATACCGCCTATTTCAAGCGGTCTTTCCAGTCCTTGAGCGCCGCGAAGGGGTTGCGACGGGTCTCGGGAACGCCCTCCTGCACGACAGCAATCCCCTTTACCTCCGTCGGCAGTTCCACGCCCGGCGCGCGGGGATATGGGTCCACAGCCAGCGAGATATACTGCGTGGCCAGCTCTCCCAGATCGATTTTCCCCTCAATGATCGGCTCGGGATCGTCCTGCTCGTCCATCAGGGGCTTCTCCCCCCGGCCTTTGGCGGGCGCCCGGTCCCTGCGAATCTTTGCCAGAACGACGGCCTGCTCCGGATCCGTGAACCAGGCTTCGAATTCTTCACGCACCTTGCTTTTGATGGGCTCCAGAGTCACCACGCAACTCTGCGTGACGTTGGCCTCCACGGCACCCTGAACATTGACGGCCACGGCCCCCTTGCTCCGGTTGATGGTGAAGACACCCTTCACCCCTTCCAGAGCCTTTACATCCAGACGCTTCAAAAGGCTTTTAACGGCCTCCGCATCCGGCTCTATAACCAGACGAACGGGCTCTCCGGTCAATTCCTCCACCGCGAACAGGACAGACCATTCGGGCGCGGGGATCGGGGATTTCTTCTTTCGGGACATGATCAGGGCTCCTTCAACAAAATAATTCCATTCAAAATATCCGCATAAGACAACCCCGCCAGCGTTTCCCGGACATAGGCGGCCATGCGGACCGTATCCCCAAAATCCGCCTGCGGACCATAAAGATTACGGGCCAAGGCGTCTTTCAGCGTCTCATCCTGCGCCAGCGCATTTTCATAGGCGTGAACCCGCCCGTTCAGCGCCGTCATCATACGGCGCATACGTTTGGGAACGCCCATGTCGCCGATTCCCCCCTCGCGCAATGCCTGATCCATCCCGGCAAAGGCGGCGTCGAACAAAGCCTGATTAAAGTCTTTCCCGGCCGGGCCCGCCGCCAGAACACAATGAAAAACCATGAACAAATGAAGGGCCAGAAGGTCGAAGCGGCCCTCGAACGTGTCAGGAACGCCGCACGCCGTGTAAAAAACGGGTTGCCTGATATGCGCCAGAAGGGCGCGCAGGACCGTTTCCGCTTCCTGTTCATAGGAATTATGAGCTTTCCGAAGCCCGAACATTGCTTTTTCTCTCTCAAAAGCGTTATAGAGATGGTCACCGATATACCATGTCACGGGGCCATGACCATGAAAAATATCAACACCCCCCTCCTTCTGGCAGGCATTGTCCTGGCCCTCGCCCCGGCGGCCTGCACGCCCACGGTCGCGCAACGGGGAAATCTGGTCGAGAATCACAACCTGGAACAGGTGGTGCCCATGGTCCACACGCGCTCCGATGTCCTGCGAATCCTGGGCTCTCCCACAACGGTTGCCCCCTTCGACGATAAAATCTGGTATTATATAGGACGCGAAACTCTCAAGCGCGGCATCCTCGATCCCGAAATCACCAAGGAACGCGTCGTCAAGGTGACCTTCAACGAGGAAGATATTGTCCTGGCCGTCGAGGAAGAAGCCTCCGATCACCGCCTGGATATTCCTATCGCGCGCACCAAGACCCCGACCCACGGGACGGATCTCACCTTCATGCAACAGCTTTTGGGGAATCTTGGCCGCTTCAATCCGGGAACCCAGGAAAAGCCGGGACGGTAAGAACACCCCGGCCTCTTTCTGGGATTATTTTTGCTCCGGTTGAGGGGCAGAAGGCCGCAATTTCAAGGCCTCTTCCGCCAGCTTTAAGGGATATTCTTGCACGTGATTCTGATACTCCATCACATTCTCAACCAATTCATCCTGATCGTGCGTATTGATTCCCTGATGGGTACTCGCCTGAGCGGTCAGCTTTTCATACTGGCCAGAGATAATCCCTAGATATCCTTGGGTTGTTTCATGGTCACTGAAATCCTTAAACACATCGCCAGCAGGGATAGAATTATAGGAATTTTGAACATAACTCCCAATCTCTTTCAAAAATGTCTGATCCTTTTCAAAAGTCTGGCGGATCTGCCTCCCCGTTTGCAGGTCGTCCCGGTCTTGAGAAGACAGAGAAAAGCCTCGGGCCGCTTGGGTTAGTTTAGAACGCAATTGATCGAACATCTTGTTTTTCCTTATATAGAGAGGTCAATAGGATTATTTAATCCAAATAATACTTATTTAATCTCATTTGTCAACATATATATGAAAAATTCTTTAGAGACCGTGAACAACGGCGCGCGGCGGAGAGGTCATCATAAAGAATACAGCAA
The DNA here is from genome assembly GCA_021741325.1 of Alphaproteobacteria bacterium. Classification (GTDB taxonomy): domain Bacteria; phylum Pseudomonadota; class Alphaproteobacteria; order Micavibrionales; family Micavibrionaceae; genus JAIOYC01. Next base: position 15,138 of record JAIOYC010000013.1, on the reverse strand, counting down.
CTAGATCCCGGCCTGCGCCGGGATGACATCGTCTAAGCCCCTGCTTCGCAGGGACAAGACTTCTCTCACATATACCCTCTGGACCGGAGTTTCTCGAAACTATCCTCGGTCTCTTTGTCCATGCTGCGCCCGGCGCGCTCGGAAGTGTTGGTGGTCTCCAGCTCCGCGATGATCTCATCAATATTGGAGGCCTCGCTGACCACGGGGAAGGTGATGTTTTTCTCCCCCAGGGAACGGTATCTCTTCCCGTCCCGCGCAAAATACAAATCGCAGCAGGGAATATCCTGATCCTGCGTATAACGCCAGATATCAAGCTCCGTCCATTGCAAAATCGGATGGATTCGCAGATGCATCCCTTCCGGAAACTCGGTCTTGTACTGGCCCCAGAATTCGGCGGGCTGGTCTTTGAAATCCCAGGCGCCGTCGAAACTGCGCGGCGAGAACACACGCTCCTTCGCCCGCAATCCTTGTTCGTCCCGTCTGATCCCAGCGATGATGCCCTTGTATTTCTTGTCCTCCAGAAGAGTCTTGAGCCCTTCCGTCTTGCGCATGGCCGCGCGGGTGGCCGGCGGAAGGGTGGGGTCCATCTCCGCCTCGGGCGGGCATGGGTGCGTAATGCATTCCAGGCCCCACTCCTCGATCAGGCGGTCGCGGAATTCATAGACCTCCGGCAATTCCATGCCCGTGTCCAGCAGAACCACCGGAAACGGCACCCGCCCGAAGAACGCCTTGCGCACCATCCAGAGTAGCGCTGTGGAATCTTTTCCAATCGACCACAGCATCGCCAGAGGATGCACACGGTTATACGCCTCGCGCAAAATATAGATGGTCTCCGATTCAAGGTCCCTCAGATAAGAATTCATCGGATAGCATCCCCCCGCCCCACGGACACATACTGAAATCCGCGGGATTCCATTTCGGGGATTTTATAGATATTGCGCAGATCTATGATCCGCCTGGCCTTCATAATCTGCCCCAACCGGTCGAGATCCAGTCCGCGAAACTCATTCCATTCGGTGAGAATCACCAGCGCGTCGGCTTCCTGCGCGGCTTCGTATGCATCCTTGCACCATTCCACATCTTCAAGATGCCGTGCCCCGGTTTCCATCGCGGCGGGATCGAAGGCCGCGATGTGCGCCCCGTCCTCCTGCAGCAGGGGAATAATCGCCAGACTGGGTGCTTCGCGCACATCATCCGTGCCGGGCTTGAAGGAAACGCCCAAAATCGCGATCCGCAGGCCCTCCACGTTTCCGCCGCAGGCATTGACGATCCGCTCGGCCATCGAGCGCTGGCGCTCGGCGTTCACCCATATGACGGTTTCGACGATGTTTTGCGGGGCGCCGTATTTCTGCCCGATCTGCGTCAGGGCCAGTGTGTCCTTGGGAAAACACGACCCGCCATAGCCCGGCCCGGCATGAAGGAATTTCTTCCCGATCCGTCCGTCCAGGCCGATCCCCTTGGCGACTTCCTGCACGTTCGCGCCGGTTTTCTCGCACAGATTGGCGATTTCGTTGATAAAGGTGATCTTGGTCGCCAGAAATGCGTTGCCCGCATACTTGATGATCTCCGCCGTTTCCGGATTGGTGATCACCATGGGTGTCTCGTTGATATACAAAGGACGGTAAAGGCCTTTCATGATTTCAACGGCGCGCGGGGAATCGGTCCCGATCACCACCCGGTCGGGATGCATGAAATCATTGATGGCCGCGCCCTCACGCAAAAACTCGGGGTTGGAGCACACATCGAAATCCGCCTCCGGATTTTCGGCGCGGATGATGCTCTCCACTTCCCGAGCGGTGCCCACCGGCACGGTCGATTTGGTTACGATCAGCGTATAGCCCTCAAGCAAGGGCGCGATCTCCTTGGCGGCCTGATAAACATACGTCATGTCCGCATGGCCGTCATCCGGGCGGGACGGCGTCCCCACCGCGATAAACACCGCATCCGCGCCCCGCACGGCTTCGCCCATATCCGTGGTGAACGACAACCGCCCTGAGGAAACCTGGCGCTCCAAAAGCGTTTCCAGCCCCGGCTCGTAAATGGGAATTTGACCTTTTTTCAGGGTCGCGATTTTGGCCTCGTCGCAATCGCAACAAATCACGCGCCAGCCGAATTCCGCAAAGCAGGTGCCGGAAACCAGCCCCACATATCCCGCTCCCACCATTCCTATGCGCATGTTTCAGGCTCCTTTTTCGTGTGCACGAGATTTAATGGGTTTCCGGGCGAGAGTCAAAAAAGATATGGGATTGGAATAACCATACCATTTGAATTATGCGCGGCGGATATCGATGGATTTCGAGAACCGGCTGCGCCCGCCGAAGCTTTGGCGAAGGCGGGACCGCAGCGTACTTTTGGGTACGTGAGAACCGGAAGCGCAGAAAGACGCGATAGACGCAAGCAGAAATTCAAATGGCCTACGCCATAGCCTTCTTCTGCCCCGGCGTCGGCGCGGCGGCGATTTGATTGCGGCCATTATGCTTGGCGGTATAAAGGGCGGAATCCGCGCGCTCGACCAGTTCCGCCAGATCTTCGCCCGGCACGTATTGAGCCACACCTCCCGAGAGCGTGATTTTCCCCAGGCGCTCGCCGGAGGTCCGGTTGATGATGTCCTTCCCTTCCACGGCTTTTCTCAGATAATTGGCGACCTTCATGCCGCCTTCCAGTGGTGTTTCCGGCAGAATCACGGCGAACTCCTCTCCGCCGTACCGGGCCGCTACGTCGCGCCCCTTTACCCCGTCCACCAGCGCGCGCGCGACCAGGCGCAAAACCTGATCTCCAACCTGATGCCCGAAATTGTCGTTAAAACCTTTGAAGTAATCAATATCCATCATGATAAGGGAGAAAGTCTGCCCCTCTTCCCCCGACTGCATTGCGATCCGGTCAAGCTCCGCATCGAAGGCCTTGCGATTGAGCAAACCGGTCAAACCGTCCGTGAAGGCTTCCTTGCGGACCACCTCCATGTCCTGCTGCAGGACGGCCATGGCTTGCGTAGACTTATTGAGTTGCTCCGCCAGGGCCTGATTGACGGCCAGCATTTCGCCCGTTTCGGAAACAATATTCTTGAGGGCCGCCTCTATCTCTTCCCGGCTCATGTCGGCGCTAAGATGGCCGGTCACGCCGGCAAGCGAAGAACCAAAACGCGACGTGGCCTGCTGGATATCGGCCACGGCCCCGGTCACATCCTTGATGGTTTCCTGTATCCGCTCTCCCGCCGCACGCACCTGGTCTGTTTCTTTATGTTCGCTCAGGAAAAGCCTGTGAATCTCAAGACACTGCTCATCCGTAATTTCGATTCCCTTGGATTCCAGGATGTCGATGGATTTTGTTACGTCTCCGTTAGATTTGGCATAGTACACATACCAGACCTCGTAGATCTCGGGAATAGCCGAAAGCCCCGAAGTCTTTATCCGGGACAAAGCCTTAACGGAAATCTTCTTTATTTTTTCAGCTGTAGAAAAACTATGCGCGGCCATTCTGATTTTTACTCCTGTAGGGAGTCTATCAAGACGAGGGCGCTTTTCCAATGGGTTCAATAGACAAACCCAAATTATTCATTAATTCTGCAAACATGGGAAAGCTGGTGCCAATGGGGGTAGAATCGTCAATCTCCACCGGCTCGTCCGTGAAAGCTCCCAAAACCAGGAAGCTCATCGCGATCCGGTGATCCAGCGCCGTTTCTATCCGCGCCCCGCCCCTGGGGGGCTTTCCCGTCCCGTGAATGGTCAGGCTGTCCGCGCCCATCTCCAGCGCCACGCCGCAGGCTTTCAGCCCCTCCGCGACCAGAAGAAGCCTGTCGCTTTCCTTCACCCGCAACTCGCCCAGGCCGGTCATGCGGGTGGTTCCTTCCGCGCAGGCGGCCGCCATGGCCAGAATGGGAAATTCGTCGATCATGGAAGGCACACGCTCGGGCGGCACATCGATCCCCTTGAGCGCGGCTCCGCCCCGGATAACAAGATCCGCCGTGGGCTCTCCGGCCTCAATACGCTCATTTTCAAAAGCAATTTCTGCGCCCATCTCGCGCAATGTCGGATACAGGGCGGTTCGCCGCTCGTTCATCCCTATACCCGGAAGACGGACCTCCGATCCCGGAGACAGCGCCGCCGCGACCACGGCAAAGGCCGCCGAGCTGGGATCGCCCGGCACGCTCATCGCGCAGGCCTTAAGCTCCGCATGGCCCGTGACGCTGACTGCGATCGCGCCGTCCTCCATCTCCTCGGTCAGGACTTCCACGCCGAAATGGCGTAGCATGTTCTCCGTGTGGTCGCGCGTGGGCGTGCCCTCGATCACGGTGGTCCGCCCGCGCGCATTCAGCCCCGCCAGCAGGATTGCGGATTTCACTTGCGCCGAGACGACGGGCAGACGGTATTCAATGGGCAGGGCCTCGCCCGTGCCTTGCACCGTCATGGGCAATGTCTCGCCGATGAAGCGAGCGCCCATTTTTTCGAGCGGCACGGTCACCCGCTTCATCGGGCGCTTGCTCATAGACGCATCACCCGTGAAAATCGCCGTTATGGGATGCCCTCCCACCAGACCCATCAGCAGCCGGGTCGAGGTTCCGCTGTTGCCCATGTCCAGAATATTCCCCGGCTGGCGCAGCCCGCCTACACCGGTTCCATAAATGCGCCAGAGCCCGTCTTCGCCCTTCTTGATCTGCGCGCCCAGCGCGCGCATGGCGGCTGCCGTGTGCAGGACATCCTCGCCTTCCAGCAAGCCGCTGACGACCGTTTCCCCCACCGCCAGCGCGCCCAGCATCAGGGCCCGGTGCGAAATGGATTTATCGCCGGGAACTTTGGCCGTTCCGCTCAAAGGCGCGGAAATTTTCCGGGAAATGAGTCCGCTCATGAATGCTTACTCAAACGCCTTGATGATGTTCTCCGTCATCTTTTTGGCGTCGCCCAGAAGCATCATCGTGTTATCTGCATAAAACAGCGGATTATCAATCCCCGCATAGCCGGACCCCATCGAACGCTTCACGAACAAGACCGTTTTGGCCTTCTCCACGTCCAGAACCGGCATCCCGTAAATGGGAGAAGACGAATCGTTCTTCGCGGCCGGATTGGTGATGTCGTTCGCACCGATCACATACGCCACGTCGGCCTGCGCGAAATCGCGGTTGATATTCTCCATCTCGAACACCTCGTCATAAGAGACATTGGCCTCGGCGAGCAAAACATTCATATGCCCCGGCATCCGGCCCGCCACGGGATGAATGGCGTATTTCACGTCAACCCCGTGCTTCTTGAGGATATCCCCCATCTCTCGCAGGGCGTGCTGCGCCTGCGCCACCGCCATCCCATAGCCCGGCACGATGATGACGCTGGAAGCGTTCTTCATGATGTAGGCGGCGTCTTCCGCCGCGCCGATCTTGGCGCTGCGCCCCTCCATCGAGGGCCCGCCGGCGGCCTGCTCGCCCCCGAAACCGCCCAGGATCACATTAAAGAAAGAACGGTTCATGCCCTTGCACATGATATAGGAAAGAATTGCCCCCGACGCGCCCACCAGCGCGCCCGTGATAATCAGAAGATTATTGTGCAGCGTGAACCCAATGCCCGCCGCCGCCCATCCGGAATAGGAATTGAGCATCGAGACAATGACGGGCATGTCGGCGCCGCCGATGGGAATAATCATCAAAACGCCCAGCGCCAGCGCCACCAGCGCAATCGACCAGAAGAACACCCCGCTCTCCGTAATGCATAACAGGACTATCAAAACCAGAAGCAGCGCGCCCAGAGCCGCGTTAAGAACGTGCTGTCCGCCAAACACGACCGGCTTGCCGGAAATTTTTCCCTGCAGCTTGCCCCATGCGATAAGCGAGCCGGTAAACGTCACCGCCCCGATCGCAAGGCCTAAAGACATCTCAATTAGAGACGACAGATGAATATCGTCCGGCGTCCCGATTCCAAAGGCTTGCGGATTGTAAAAAGCCGCCGCCGCGACAAACACCGCCGCCAGCCCGACCAGGGAATGAAAGGCAGCCATAAGCTGGGGCAAAGACGTCATCTCAATCTTGTTGGCGATATAGGTTCCGATCCCCCCGCCGATCGCCACGGCCGGAATAATCAAAAACCAGCCGCTCACGGTGGGCAGCATCAGCGTGGTCAGGATCGCGATCCCCATCCCCGTCATGCCGAGAAGAAGCCCCTGCCGCGCGCTTTCGGGATGCGACAATCCGCGCAGGGCGAGGATGAACAAAACGGCGGCGGCGAGGTAAACGAGTGCGGCGAAATTTTCCATGAGCCCTTAACCTTTTTTCTTAAACATATGCAGCATCCGGCGGGTGATGATGAAACCGCCAAAGATGTTCACAGAAGCCAGCGCCACGGCCAGAAATGCCAATACCTTGGAAAAGCCGGAAGCTTCCGCCGCGCCCAGCGCGATCACCGCGCCCACCACAATCACGGAGGAAATGGCGTTGGTCAGACCCATCAGCGGAGAGTGCAGCGCGGGCGTCACGCGCCACACCACATGGTACCCCACGAAACAGGCCAGAATGAACACCGTCAGTCCCATGATCAGAAAAGGCTGGCCGTGCGCCACCCCGCCTGCAACATCCGCCTGCGCCGCCAGTTCAGCCGCACTCTCGGAAAGCTGGCGCAGCTGGGCGGCGAGCGGGGCATTATCGGGATTTACGGTCTGTTCCATGGCGCTTGTCCTTTTTAAAAATTAATGCAACCGCCGAAAGCGCGGTTTATTACCCCGTTATTCGGTTGCCTTCTCCGCCGCCTTTTTCGGCGGCTCTTTCTTCTCCGCAAAATTCGGATGAATCACCTGTCCGCCGCGCGTCAGGGCAACGCCCTTCACGATGTCGTCGTCCCAGTTGACCTTCAGCTCTCCATTCTCAATGAGAAGGCCGAGAAGACTGAGCAGATTGCGCGCATACAGCGCCGACGCGTCCGTGGACAGACGGGAGGGCACATTGCGGTGCCCCACGATCTTCACACCGTCCTTCACGACGATTTCCCCCGGCTTGGACAGCGCGCAGTTTCCGCCGCTCTCCACCGCCAGATCCACAACCACGGAACCGGGCCTCATGGATTTGACCATGGCCTCGCTCACAAGTTTTGGAGCCGGACGGCCCGGAATAAGTGCCGTTGTAATCACGATATCCTGCTTTGCGATGTGCGCCTCCACCAGCGCGGCTTGCTTGGCCTGGTATTCTTTGGACATCTCCTTGGCGTATCCGCCAGCCGTTTCGGCGGCCTTGAACTCTTCATCCTCAACGGCGATGAAGCTGGCGCCCAGCGATGCCACCTGTTCCTTGGCGGCGGGGCGCACGTCGGTCGCGGAGACAACCGCGCCCAGCCTTTTCGCCGTGGCGATGGCTTGCAGACCCGCGACGCCCGCGCCCATGACAAAAATCTTAGCCGGGGCAATCGTGCCCGCCGCCGTCATCATCATCGGGAACGCCCGCGTAAATTGCTCCGCCGCATCCAGAACGGCCTTGTACCCGGCCAGGTTCGATTGAGAGGACAATACATCCATCGACTGCGCGCGCGTGATGCGCGGCACCAGCTCCATCGCGAAGGCGTCTATGCCCGCTTCCGCGTAATCGCTTGCGGACACTTCGCTTCCATAGGGGTTGAGGATGCCGATCAGGAGGGTATTGCCGCCTTTCTTGGATTTCAAAGACTTCAGCTCCACGGCGGAACAGCCCTGCACCTTGAGGACGATATCCGCGCCGGCGCAGGCTTCCTCCGCTGTCTTGGCGATCGTCGCGCCCGCCGTTTTATACGCTTCATCCGGGAAGGACGCGCCACCCCCCGCGCCGGCCTCGACGCTCACGGCGCAGCCCAGAGCCACCAATTTCTTGATTGTGTCCGGCGTCGCGGCCACGCGGCGCTCGAATTCAGCGGTTTCCTTTGGAATTGCTATTTTCAGGGCCACGGGGCCTCCTTTTCTGCTCAATCCGACCATAGCGCGGACCACCCTGTTTTGTGAAGGGGTGAAAGTAACTTGAATACAGCCAGGATTTTCTTTAGATTCAATCACGCGGGAAGTTCCTCCCGCCTTTTTCTGCGTTTCCGATCATCTGACATGAGCGGCTTTACATGCGTTCCTTCCGGGGCCTGCCCCTTTTATCCACAACCGTTTTGATAGCCACCGCCTGCTATGCGCACGCGGAGTCCCTGAACGATGCGGTCCAATCGGCTCTTACGAACCACCCGGCGGTCGAAGCCGCGCGGGAAGGCGTGTCCGCCGCCCATCAGGATGAAAACAGTGAATATTCGGGCTATTTTCCTGAATTATCGGTCTCCGCCACCGGCGGACGCCTCTATGGCGACAACGCGACCAGCCGGGGCCTGAGCGTCTCTCGCGGCGCGGGCTATTCCCATCTTTGGGAAGGCTCCGTCTCCGCCAACCAGATGATTTTCGACGGATTCGAAACGAAAAACCGCGTTGAATCCGCTCGCGCGCGTATCAAGTCCGCCGCGATGGAGCTGTCCGACGTGGAAGAAGCACTCGCCCTGCGCGCGGTTCAATCCTACCTGAATGTCGCCCGGGCCGCGAAGGGCCTTGAAATGCTCCGCTCCTACAACGGCAAAGTGGGAGGCTACCTGGACCGCATCCAGAGCGCCGTGAAAGAAGGCGCCGCCGATGAATCCGAATATCAGCAAGCGCGCGATGTACGGGCGCTCCTCGAAGGATTCGTGGCTGACTACGAAGGACAGCTCAGCATGGCGCAGGCGGACTATCTTGAAGTCACCGGCCACCTGCCGGAAGGAAAAATGGAAACCCCTCCCCCGGCCACGGGCTTTACATTTTCTGAGATGGAGGATGCGGTGGCTTTCGCGAAAGCATCTCACCCCGCGTTGCAGGCAGCATCCTTCACCGCAAAATCAGCGGGATACGATGAAAAATCGGAAAAGGCGCAAATCTACCCTGACGTCACCGGAGAACTCTCCCACCTCAAAAGCGACAAGCGCGACATTATCGGGGGTGAAGTCGCCGACTCCCGGGCGGTGGTGCATGTCAACTGGGCGCTGGAGACCGGCGGCGGCCAGATCGCCCGCATCAAGAAAAAAACCTATGAACGCCGCGAAGCGCTGGCCCGCATGGGCGAGGCGGAACGCCGTATAGAACGGGGCGTCCGGATTTCCTATGCCGAGCTGAACACGGCTGAAAATCTCCTGACCAACCAAAAGAAGCGGATCGACCTGAACCGGAAGCTTTTTGAAACATACCAGGCCCAGTTCGAGGGCGCACGCATCACCCTGATCCAGCTCATGCAGGCCCACAACCAGCTTTTCAACGCCGAGCTTGAAAAAATGAACGGAGAATACCGGGTTGTGGCCGCCCAATACGGCATCCTGGCCGCCCTCGGACAGCTCGCCCAATCCGTGAAGGATACTGATCAGGATACTGAAAACTCAGAGACTTCTTCTGCTGAAACCCCCGCCCAGAATACATCCGCCGAAACCATCATCGGCTTCTATGCGGAGCCTCAAAACCCTCCACCTGCCCCTCCTGTTCTGCCGGCGGCGAGCACAGAGCCCGCAGAACCCGAAGCGGGTCCCCAGATGACCAAACCGGAAGCTCTGCAGGAAACTGCCCCGCAAGATCCGCCCAAACAGCCGGGGGAAAAAACCTATATTCCCCCTAGCTGGAGACACTGAAAAAAATTAACCTCCCTCTTTCCTTATGCTAGAGTGCGGACATGAGACGCTTTATCAACTCCCTTTTGCTGGCCGAAATCGTCAAGGGCTTTCTCCTCACGCTTAAATACATGCTGTTCGTGCCGCGCGTGACGATCAACTATCCCCACGAAAAAGGCCCTATCTCCCCGCGTTTCCGGGGCGAGCACGCCCTGCGCCGCTATCCCAACGGCGAGGAACGCTGCATCGCCTGCAAGCTGTGCGAAGCCATCTGCCCCGCGCTGGCCATCACGATCGAGGCCGAACCGCGCGAGGACGGCTCCCGCCGCACCACGCGCTACGACATCGACATGACCAAATGCATCTATTGCGGGCTGTGCCAGGAAGCCTGTCCCGTGGACGCCATTGTCGAGGGGCCGAATTTCGAATTTGCAACGGAAACCCGGGAAGAGCTCTACTACAACAAGGACAGGCTTCTGGCCAATGGCGACCGCTGGGAAGCCCAACTCGCCGCGAACCTCGTGGCCGACGCGCCGTATAGGTAATTTCTTTGTCCCTGCCGTCATCCCCGCGGCGCGGCGACAGCCGCGCTTAAACGGCGGATCCAGAAAGAGGATAATCACCCCTCCTTATACTTATACCCAACCCCGTAGAGCGTCTCGATCCGGTCGAAATCGCCATCCACCGCGCGGAATTTCTGGCGCACGCGCTTGATATGCGAATCCACCGTGCGGTCGTCCACATGGATCGTCTCGCCATAGGCGTAATTCATCAACTGCTCGCGCGTCTTCACATGGCCGGGCTTCTCCGCCAGCGCCTTCACCAGCAGATATTCAGTCACGGTCAAATTGACCGGCTCGCCCTTCCAGACGCACAGAAAACGCGCCTCGTCGAGCTGCAGATCTCCCGCGTCTATTTTTTTGCCCCCGCCCGCCTTGCCGTTTTCCGCCGCCATCGCCGCCCGCCGGCGCAACAGCGCGTTGATCCGCTCGATCAAGAGACGCTGCGAGAACGGCTTGGTGATATAATCGTCCGCCCCCATGCGCAGGCCGATCACCTCGTCCACCTCGTCATCCACGGATGTCAGGAAAATCACCGGCATGTTCGATGTTTCGCGCAGCTTGGTCAAAAGCTCCAGCCCGTTCATGCGCGGCATCTTGATATCCAGAACCGCCAGATCCGGCGGGCTGGCGAGAATGCCCTTGAGCGCCTCTTCCCCGTTTGTATAGCTCTTCACCGTGAAACCCTCGGCCTCCAGCGCCATCGTGACGGAAACCAGGATATTGCGGTCGTCATCGACCAGCGCGATTTTGGGGGAATTATCAGCCATCAGGCTCATTATAACGATTCCTCCGCGATTGTCATCCTGACCCCGGCGAAGGCCGGGGGAAGGATCTCAGGAATGACAATAGAGAAAAACATGCAGGAATGGTTTTCTTAAACCAATTTATCCAAAGTATGCATGTGCTTTCGCAGATTTTTTAATCTGCTCCTCGGCCCAGTCTTTATACTGTGCCCGAACCTCGCCTTGTTCGTCCAGAAGGTCTTTGGACGATATTTTTCTATCCGCTGTATCCAAATGAAAGGAATTCGGAGAAGCCTGAGCATTTAGTTTCCATTCCGACATCATTCTCCCGCGAGCCTCTTCGAGTTTTACCGGATCTATTTTTTCTTCTGATTCCTGAACAGGCATGAAACTCTCCCTTGTATGAATACGCAATAATTTCCTATTATCTGTAAATTCCCGCTGTGTCAACAGGCGCCCTGAAGCATACGCCCCGCCAGATACAGCGATCCCGTGATGAGGACGCACCCCGGCGCCTGGGTCTTGAACAGGATCTGCAGAGCCTCCGCCGGATCGTTGCATGATCGGACCGGAATAGGCAGTTTTCCCAGCCTTTCAAGAAGATCCCCTGATTTCACCGCTCCCGGCTCACCCGGAATATCCACGGCAGTCAGGCTGTCTATATAAGGCAGGAGCGGAGCGAGGAATTCCGCCGGATCCTTGTGCCCCATCATGCCGACAATGAGGTGCAGCGGCCCTTCCTTCTGCGCCGCCCAGGCCGCCAGCGCGCGCGCGGCGTGTCCATTGTGCGCCCCGTCCAGCCAGACTTCCCACCCATCTTTCTCCCGCTGCGAAAGCCTTTGCAGCCGGCCGGGCCATGAGGCGTTCTTCAACCCTTCCCGCACCGCGCGCTCGGGCAGCTCTATCCCCGCCGTCCTGAGCGTGGCCAGCGCGGTGCCCGCATTTCCGATTTGATGTCCTCCTGCAAGGCCGGGGGCAGGATACAGACGCGCCTCCTCTTCGAATGAAAATTCCATGCCCTCTGCCGCCTGCGTCACCTGCCACTCTTCCCCATGCAGGAACAGCGGCACATTTAATTTTTTCGCATGCTCTTTCAGAAGGGGATAAATTTCGGATGTCTCCTGCGGCCCCACGACGCACGGAGCCCCCGGCTTCATGATACCCGCCTTCTCGGCGGCAATGGCGGGCAGGGTGTTTCCCAGAAATTCCATGTGATCAAAGCCAATCGCGGTAATTACGGTCGCAAGCGGGCGCTCTATGATATTTGTGCAATCCATCCGCCCGCCCAAGCCCGTTTCCAGCAACAGAATATCCGCCGGATTGCGCGCGAACGCGGCAAAGGCCAGCGCCGTGGTGACTTCAAAAAATGTCAGCTCCGCGCCGTTCGCATGGGCCAGCGCTTCATCGATCAGATCTTCCAGGGCAGAATCTTCGATCTCCAGCCCCGCCAGAACGATACGCTCGTTGAAGCGGCACAAATGCGGTGACGTATAAGCGTGAATGCGCCTCCCGGCCGCTTCCAACACCGCGCGCATGATGGCAACCGTTGATCCCTTGCCGTTCGTGCCCGCCACATGAATGACGGGAGGAAGATGAAGGTGAGGATTCCCGAAAGCCTTCAGCAGATCGAGATAAGCGGGCCGGAAAGACAGGTCGATCCGCCGCCCCCGCCCCAGCGCATAGAGTGCTTTCAACTTATCTTGAAGCGGAACGCTTTCGTGCCGGAGGTCGCTGGCGTACATATAAAGCCTTCATTGCCATCCCGGTAAAAGCGCCACAGGCGCTATGCGCGGAACGATGATATTTTCGGGATTTTGAAGCGCCTTAAAATTTTCTTTGTATATACCCTGTGAACCTGTTTTGACCATGGGGGTCCATAGGCTTATGACGAACATCTCTGCGGTATTCACGCGGTTGATACGCAGCCTCATCTTCTTTCATTCCTTCAAAGAGCTCTTCCATCTGAGCGGCTTTACTTCTCTCCATAATTCTTTCAAGCCACTCATACTTTTTTTCGTAATTTTCGTTTTCAATCCTCAATTCTTTTACCGTCTTCAAGAATTCCACAAGATCAGGGATGAAGGCCTCTTTGGCCAAGGCACGGAGCTGTATTTTGTAATGTTCTGACATGGCTTGTATTTTACCATAACATTAAAAAGAGGCCAAGAATTTATACGAACTCCATGATCACTGGAACCGAAATACAATCTCAGGCCTTCTTCGGCGCGATCCCCTGCAGAAGCTCCGCCGTTTCCGCGGCTGAATCCACGGCCACCATACCCACCGTGTGATATCCGGCGTCGACATGCAGGACTTCGCCGGTGACCCCACTGCCCAGGTCGGACAGCAGGAACAATCCCGCCCGGCCCACATCCTCGGTGGTCACATTGCGCTTGAGCGGCGCGTTCAGCTCGTTCCATTTCAGGATATAGCGGAAATCGCCAATCCCGCTGGCGGCCAGCGTCTTGATGGGGCCCGCCGAAATTGCGTTCACCCGGATATTGTCTCCGCCCAGATCGGCGGCCAGATAACGGACGGAGGCTTCAAGGGCGGCCTTGGCCACGCCCATGACGTTATAATGTGGCATTACCCGCTCCGCGCCGTAATAGGTCAGGGTAAGAAGAGAGCCCCCCTCCTTCATCAGCGGCGCGGCACGCTGCGCCACGGCGGTGAAGGAATAAACGGAAATATCCATGGTGCGCTGGAAATTCGCGCGGGTGGTGTTCAGATAGAGGCCGTCCAGCTCGTTCTTGTCGGAAAAGGCAATGGCGTGAACCACGAAATCCAGGCCGCCCCATTTTTTCTCGATGACCTTGAACACCGCGTCGATGCTGGCCTCGTCGGTCACGTCGCACGGCTCGACGATGGGTGAATTGACGCTCTGCGCCAGCGGGCGCACGCGTTTTTCCAAGGCCTCACCCTGATAGGTAAAAGCAAGCTCCGCCCCGCTCTGCGCCGCCATCGCGGCGATGCCCCAGGCGATGGAACGATCGTTCGCGACCCCCATAATGAGCCCGCGCTTGCCTTTAAGGAAATTATTCTCTGCGATCATGGTCCCGCATCTCTTGTGTTTTAGCCAGACGTATCCTACACAATTAAGGGCGTACGTCCAGCACCCATTAAACCAGATGATTCAGACCAAAAACAAATATACGGGCGAAGGGATCGAGATCCACAGCCCTTCCGACTTCGAATCCATGCGCCAGGCCGGACGCCTGGCGGCGGAAACCCTCGACATGATCGGCCCTTACGTCACTCCCGGCGTGACGACGCTGGCCCTGGACCGTCTGTGCCACGACTTCATCGTAAAACACGGGGCTATCCCCGCGCCGCTGGGCTATAAGGGCTACCCCAAATCCATCTGCACCTCCGTCAATCATGTGGTCTGCCACGGCATTCCCGATGAGAAAACCCTCAAGGAGGGCGATATCGTCAATATCGACGTGACGGTCATCCTGGATGGCTGGTACGGGGACACCTCGCGCATGTACCTGGTGGGGGAGAAAATCTCCGTCAAGGCGCGGCGTCTGGTCGATGTCACCTATGAATGCCTGATGGCCGGGATCGAGGCCGTGCGCCCCGGCGCGACGCTGGGCGATATCGGCCACGCGATCCAGACCATCGCCGAGTCCAACCGCTTTTCCGTCGTGCGCGATTTCTGCGGGCACGGGCTGGGCCGCGTCTTCCACGCCCCCCCGTCCGTGATGCATCTGGGAAAGCCGGGAACCGGCACGGTTCTGGAGCCCGGCATGTTCTTCACCATCGAGCCCATGATCAACGCGGGCGCATGGCCCACCATCGTCAGCAAGATCGACGGCTGGACCGCCACCACCCGCGACAAATCCCTCTCGGCCCAGTTCGAGCACACGCTGGCCGTCACGGAAGACGGGTTTGAGATTTTCACCCTCTCGCCCAAAGGGCATACCAAGCCGCCCTATTAATCGACGAAGGGGTAATTAACCGGACGGCAGAAGCCCTCTGCGGGGCGCGGGCAACGCCCCGGCAGACCTGCCGGGCGGCAACGCCGGACGCTCCACCCATGTGTTGAATTCTTGCTTTACCAGCGGCGGGGGCGGTGGATTGAAACCCGGCAAAGCCTCCCCTGCTCCGGCGCTTGCGGCAGATCTTTTTCCAAACAGGGCGGACGCTATGCCCTTGAGCGCATTGCCCACGGGAGATCCGTTCTGCTGCCGTTCTAACTCCGCGCGCATGGAATCCGCTTTCGCTGATAACTCACCC
>JAIOYC010000012.1 GCA_021741325.1 Alphaproteobacteria bacterium | reverse complement strand
CCCCATTTTAGGTTGTCCGACATTGTGTGCGCCGTGGTGCCCATCGGCCTGTTTTTCGGGCGCATCGCCAATTTTATTAATGGCGAGCTTTACGGACGGGTGACAAGCTCTTCCATTGGCATGGTTTTTCCGCGCGGCGGTCCCGAACCCCGTCATCCCAGCCAGTTATATGAAGCCGTGCTGGAGGGGCTGGTCCTGTTCGTAATTTTATGGACCTTGATTCACATCCGCGCTATCCGGGAACACAGGCCTGGATTTGTTTCCGGCGCGTTTCTTTTCGGATACGGATCGTTCCGGTTTTTTATAGAGCGCTTTCGCGAGCCGGACGCGCAGATCGGATTCATATGGGAGCAATTTTCCATGGGACAGATTCTCAGCCTGCCGATGATCTTCGCGGGGCTGGGGTTGATGGGATATGCGTGCCTGCGCGCTTCCAAAGACTCCTGAGCACATCATGCTTCGCGACATCCTGATCGGGCGTATCCGGAAAGAAGGCGGAATAGGCGTCGCGGAGTATATGGATCTGGCGCTCGCCCACCCGGAGCACGGCTATTACCGGACCAAAGATCCGCTCGGCAGCGCGGGGGATTTTACCACCGCGCCGGAAATCTCACAGATGTTCGGGGAGATTCTGGGAGCCTGGACGGCGGAGGTCTGGCGGCTGATGGGGAAACCCGCGCCCTTCACCCTTCTGGAGTGCGGCCCCGGGCGGGGAACGCTGATGGCCGACCTGATGCGCGCCGGCTCCGCTATGCCCGGATTCCGCGCGGCCTGCCGGATTCACCTGCTGGAGATCAATCCGGCTTTGCGTGCAAAACAGGAAGAAAAACTAAAGGGTTACGAGATTCAGTTTCATGAAAACCTGAGCCGTGTGCCCCGCGACGCGCCCCTGATTGTGATCGCCAACGAATTCCTTGACGCCCTGCCCGTCCGGCAGTTTGAGAGAACGCCGCAAGACTGGCGCGAGCGCGTTGTGCTGTACGAGGAAGCGCAAGGGTTTTATTTTGGATCGCGGCCCGTGGAAAATCTCCCCCATCTTCCCGTG
The DNA here is from genome assembly GCA_021741325.1 of Alphaproteobacteria bacterium. Lineage (GTDB taxonomy): Bacteria > Pseudomonadota > Alphaproteobacteria > Micavibrionales > Micavibrionaceae > JAIOYC01. The sequence continues at coordinate 25,242 of JAIOYC010000012.1, read as the reverse complement.
TGTCCCGCCGGATCGGTGTTTGAAATCTCCCCCGCGCGCACGGAGTTTATGCAGGAGATTGGCGCGCTGTTGAAGGCGGCGTCGGGCGCGGCCCTCCTGATCGATTACGGCCACGGACAATCCGCCCCCGGCGACACGCTGCAGGCCCTCTGCCGGCACCGTTTCGTCTCCGTGTTCGATCATATCGGCGAGGCGGATTTAACATCCCATGTGGATTTTCAGGCGGCGGGAGAGGCGGCGTCGCAGAGCGGCGCGGTTGTGGCGGGATTGCGGGAACAGGGAGAATTCCTGAACGAGCTCGGCATCGCGAAACGCGCGCGCCGCCTGATGGTCAGCGCCAGTCCCGCGCAAAAAAAAGATATTGAAACGGCCTTGCGCCGCCTGAGGGATTCGCGTGAAATGGGATCGTTGTTCAAGGTTTTAGGATTGCAGTATGGCTTGCCCTTCGCCCTGCCGGGATTCTGATGAAATCTATATATCCGCTGACGGATTCGCGGCGGCTTTCCCCTTATTCCATGGGTTTTTCGGACGCCGGGGCGGTGTCAGCCGGGGGATTTACGATAGCCTGAATTGCGGAATCGGTTCCGGCGACGACCTGCAGGCCGTCTTGAAAAACCGCCAGATCGTCGCCCGAAGCGCGGGCGTGAGGGTAAAAGATTTTCTGACCCTGTACCAGGAACACGGCGATGTCTGCCTGACCATCGGCGAACCCTGGGAGATTGAAAACCGTCCGCGCGCGGACGCCATGGTCACGGACAGGCCGGGACTGGCGCTGGGAATCCTCACGGCGGATTGCGCGCCGGTTTTATTCCATGCCCGCACGGCGCAGGATCGCCCTCTTATCGGCGTGGCCCACGCGGGATGGAGGGGCGCGCTCAAAGGTGTTTTGGACTCCACGGTCAAGGCATTAACAGATCTGGGCGCGCAGGACATCAAGGCCTGCATCGGGCCCTGCATCCAAAAGCGATCCTATGAGATTTCAGAGGAATTTTTTGAAACATTTCTCCGGGCCGATCCTGAAAATGAACGCTTTTTCAGGGAGGCCCCGCGCGCGGGTCATTTTCTGTTTGACCTGCCCGGTTACTGCGCATTGCGCCTCGCCCGGGCCGGAGTCGGCACTGTGGCGATCATGGACGATGATACCTATACGCGGGAACAGGATTTTTTCAGCCACCGCCGCGCCACTCATCGGAAAGAGCCGGATTACGGGCGGCAAGTCGCGGTGATTGCCATTAGGGCTTAGGCGTAGCCTCAATTAAGCGCCTATCTTCAATACCCCGCCTTCACAACCCGCGCGAGGGTAAGCACATGGACCGCGCCGGCGCCGGATTTTCTTAAAACCTGCGCGCATTCGCGCACGGTGGCCCCCGTCGTGTAGACATCATCGACCAAAATCAGCCTTTTCCCCTTGATCTTCTGCGCATAGCGGGGGGAAACGGCAAAAGCCTTCCGGACATTCTCATGCCGCTCCCGGGCGGCCAGATGGCCCTGGGGCGGCGTCGAGCGAGTCCGCATCATCGCATCGGACCACAGCGGCGTTCCCCCGGATTTCGCCAGAGCCGCGGCGATGAGCCCGGCCTGATTATAGCGCCGCTTCAGGAGCCGCCAGCGGTGCAGCGGCACGGGGATCAACGCGTCCGCCTGCGCGAGCATGTCCGCTCCCGCACGGGCCATCCAGGGCATAAAGGCCGTCACCGCGTAAGTGCGGTCCGCGTGCTTGAATCCCAAAATAAGGTCGCGGCTGCCGTCATTATAGATCAGCGCCGCGCGCGCCGTTTCGAAAGGCGGCGGATCCGCCAGGCACGCGCCGCAGAGCATTCCCGGTTCCGTTTCGTACGGGAAAGGAAAGCCACAGGTTCCGCAGAGCGGATCGTGAATGAAATCCAGCGCGGACCATGCGGCGGGCGACACGGTTCCCTGACTCTCCACCGCCTCCCCGCTCACGGGGCAGCGCGGAGGCAGGATGGCATCGAGAGCCTGCGAGGAGAGGGTTTTCAGGCGTAAAGCGGCTGATGGCAAAGGCTTTCCCTTTCCTGTATGATCCACGACATATTAATATAAGGAAGCACTTAAGACCACGGAAAATGCCTGAAGCGCCCGACGAAAGAAACCCGATCGAAAAGCGCAACGCGCTGCTGCGCGAGAAGGGGATGAATTATGCCCTGACCCGCAAGGCGTGGCTGGTCATGTCCCATATGCTGCTGGACGAGGGCGCAAGGGTGGTGGACATGGGCTGCGGCGAGGGCGCGCTGACTTTCATCATGGCGGCGCTTCACCCGAAGATTCATTTTATCGGGCTGGACAAAAACCGCCGCGCGATCACCAAGGCGACGCAAACGTACGAGCTTCCCAACCTGGAATTCCGGGTGGGTGATATCTCCGCGCAGATTTTCGATGAGAACTCCCTGGACGGCATCATCAACGCCTTTGTCCTTCATGAAATTTATTCCGCCTCCCGCTACAGCGACCGGATCGTGACTGAAACGCTGGAAACCCATTTCCGGATGCTGAAAAACGGCGGCATGATGTTCCTGCAGGATTACGCCCGCCCGCCCCCGGAAGAATATGTTCTGCTGGAGATGGCCGATAAAAAGAGCCGGGGGAAAGCGCTGGCGGAGCTTTCGGAAGCGGATCTTCTGGTCTGGTATTCCGAACATGCGCGCCCGCGGAGCGATCCCGGATTCGCGGGGTTTTTCATGGAAGAACTGCCGCCCCGCCTGCCCAAAAAGCGCCTGTTCCGCCTGCCGCACAAATGGGCCTATGAATTCCTGATGCGCAAGGACGACCGGGCGCTCTGGGAGAAGGAGCTGCCCATTGAATACACCTTCTTCACGCCGCGGGAACTCCGGCAGGTGTTGGGAAGCTTCGGCTCCCGGGTCCAATATGCCGCTCCGCACTGGGATGAGGATTTCATAGCGGAGAAGATCGAAGGGAAAATCACCATCTTCTCGGATAGCGGCGAAATGCTCGGCCCGCCGCCCACATCGTTCCTGTCCGTGGCGGTCAAACTGCCGGAGCGCCAAAGCCTGCGGATCGAGGAACGCCGCCCTTCGCCCGGCGACAGCGAAAGCTCGCTGCATATCGCGGCCCTGCGTAACGAGAAAACCGGAAGCATCGTGGAGGTCGTGCGGCGGCATGAGCTGTTCCATGAGGTCATCCCCTATCGCGTGGACGAAGAAGACCGCCTGAAGATCACGCTGCATGAGGGCGTCGCCCGCAGCATTGGCAACGCCGTTCCGCGCAGCGGCATCAATATCGACGGCCGCCATTGGTCGGGCCATATGGTGGAGCCCGTGGCTGTGTCCGCCCGCTTCATCGACGAGATGGGCGCGCCCGATCCCAAAAATACGGTCCTGTTCGCCAGGAATTGCCTGGGCCTGAAGCCCCAGGACGGCGCGCTTTTAACCCACGGGCCGGATTACTATCCCGCCCCGGATTATATCGACGAACAGGTCCAGACGTATTTTCTGGCGATCCGCAAGGCGGGCAAGGCGAGCGCCCCGAAAAGCCTGATCGACACAACCGGACGATTCCAGGCCAAGGGCATGATCCGGGAATTCGACGCCCAGCAAATCCTGAACGCCATCACCGTGGGCATGATTCCCAATTCCCGGCTGGAGCTTCAGATTCTTTCCCTGTTCGAGTATCTGAAAATCAAGCCGGAAAATTGGAGCGACCAGCGCCTGAACGTCGAAGCCGGGAAAATCACCGGCGACCTGAAGCTGCGCGAATTCCTGAATCAGATGGCCAATTCGGACAAGCGCTTCAAGGATATAAAAGGATCCAGCGGACAGTTGCGCCCGGTTCATTCGACCTTCGTGGAGGAAGGGCGGACGAAAGGGACGATCGCGGGCATCTCCGCGCAGGATGTTGATTTCGTCGTGCAAAACGACAAAACGATCAACACCGCCGTTGTCCTCCCCATCACCAAGAGCATGAAGAACGATGTGCACGCGGGATTCCAGATGACCCATCTGCCCGTCCCCCAGCGCTATGAAGGGACCAGTTCAACCATCGCCGCCCCCAGTTTCAACCTGCCGCCCGATATCACCGACACGAAATCCGCGAAGAAATACATCGCCGAGAAATTCGGGGTTCTGCCGCACATGGTCTTGAAGATGGGGGAGAGCTATTACACGCATATCGGCGTGACCCCGCAGAAAATCCATCCTTTCGTGATCGTGGCGCCGCCTGATTTTTTCAAGGACCCCAACACGAATTTCCTGCCCCTCTTTCAGCTTATGATGATCATGGACAAGCTGAAGAAGGATCAGAATTTCATGACCGTGATGGCCCGGTCCTTCCGCGCGTTTCACGAAGAGCTTAAATTCGATCTCGTGCGGCGCGTGTCGCCCATCGTCAAGGCGCAGTTCGAACAGGTGAAGCCCGCGTGGGGCTTGCCCATGGCTTATGAGCCTGCGCCGTTTTCAAGACCCGCGCGCAGCGAGCCGACGGCTTCTGCCCCACGGATCACGGTTCAGCCCGCCGTCTCCTCTTCTCCCGTCGCGCCGGAGATCAAATCCTCCGCGCCCTCCTCGACACGGATTGCCGTGCCGGAAAAAACGAAGAAGCAGGATGCGGCCCCGCCCGTTCCAAAACCGGAAAAACGCCTGAGCGAAAGCTTCGAAAACCACCTGGAGGAAATCGCCGACGCGCTCGAGAGCCTGAACGCTCCCCGGCCCGGGGCATAAAAAAAAACGGCCCCGCGAAAGGGCCGTTCCTGATTTTTAAAAGGGCAGGCGAAGACCTACATCATGTCTCCCATGCCGCCCATTCCACCCATGCCGCCCATACCGCCGCCGGAGTCTTTCTTGTCGTCCTGCACGTCGGTGATGATCGCCTCGGTGGTGATCATCAGACCGGCCACGGACGCCGCGTCTTGCAGCGCGCAACGCACCACTTTGACAGGGTCCACGATCCCGGCCTTCACGAGGTCGGTGTAAACGCCTTCCTGCGCATCGAAGCCGAAGTTGGTGTCCTTCTGCTCCAGAAGCTTGCCCACGATGACCGAGCCTTCATAGCCCGCGTTTTCAGCGATCTGACGGATCGGCGCCTGGATGGCGCGGCGGATGATGTCCACGCCGACCACCTGGTCGTCGTTGGCCACTTCCAGCTTGTCCAGAACCCTGGTCGCGTACAGAAGAGCCACACCGCCGCCGGCGATGATGCCTTCCTGAACGGCAGCGCGGGTGGCGTGCATGGCGTCATCCACGCGGTCCTTGCGCTCCTTCACCTCGACTTCCGTCGCACCGCCGACGCGGATAACGGCAACACCGCCGGCCAGCTTGGCCAGACGCTCCTGCAGTTTTTCCTTGTCGTAGTCCGAGGAGCTTTCCTCGATCTGGCGACGCAGCTGGTTGCAGCGGGCATCAATGTCTTTTTTCTTGCCCGATCCGTCGATGATGGTCGTGTCGTCCTTCGTGATCCGAACCTTTTTGGCCGTGCCGAGCATGTCGAGCGTGACATTCTCAAGCTTGATTCCCAGATCCTCGGAGACAACCTGCGCGCCCGTGATGATGGCCATGTCTTCCAGCATCGCCTTGCGACGATCGCCGAAGCCAGGAGCCTTCACAGCCGCGATTTTCAGGCCGCCGCGCAGCTTGTTGACCACCAGGGTCGCCAGCGCTTCGCCTTCAACATCCTCGGCCACGATCAGTAGCGGACGTCCGCTTTGAACGACGGCTTCCAGGATGGGCAGCATCGCCTGAAGGTTCGAGAGTTTCTTCTCGTGCAGCAGGATGTAGGGGTTCTCCAGAACCGCCTGCATTTTCTCGGCATCCGTGATGAAATACGGAGAGAGATAGCCGCGGTCCATCTGCATGCCTTCGACGGTCTCCAGCTCGTTCTCCAGACCCTTGGCTTCTTCAACCGTGATCACGCCTTCGTTGCCAACCTTCGCCATCGCGGTGGCCAGCAATTCGCCGATCGCGGTGTCGCCGTTGGCGGAAATCGTGCCGACCTGCTTGATTTCCTCGTTACCCTTGACGTTCTTGGAGCGCTTTTTGAGGTCCGCGACCACAGCCGTTACAGCCAGGTCGATTCCGCGCTTCAGGTCCATCGGATTGCGTCCGGAGGACACGGCCTTGAGGCCTTCATGCACGATGGATTGGGCCAGAACCGTCGCCGTCGTCGTGCCGTCGCCGGCCTGATCGTTGGCCTTGGAAGCCACTTCGCGGATGAGCTGCGCGCCGACATTCTGGCGGGCGTTCGGCAGTTCGATCTGCTTGGCGACCGTTACGCCGTCCTTGGTGGTCTGGGGCGCGCCGAAAGACTTCTGGATCACCACATGGCGGCCCTTTGGTCCGAGCGTGACCTTCACCGCGTTGGCGATGATGTCCACGCCTTTTTTCATTTCGGCTCTCGCCTTTTCATCAAACATTACATCTTTAGCAGCCATTGTTTTTCTCCTTGGTTGGTATGTTACGCGGCGATGATGCCGATAATGTCGGATTCCTTCATGACCATCAGCTCTTCGCCGTCGATCGTGATTTCAGTGCCCGCCCATTTGGAATAGATGACCTTGTCGCCGGGCTTGACGGCCAGCGGGCGCACATCGCCGTTATCATTAACGTATCCGGTTCCGACGGCGAGAATTTCGCCCTCCTGGGGCTTTTCCTGAGCCGTGTCGGGAATGATGATCCCGCCGGACGTCTTTTCGGCTTCTTTCTTGCGGCGGACGACCACGCGGTCATGCAGCGGGCGGAAGGCCAGATTTTTCTTTGCCATGGTTTTCTCCTTTGTTTTTTCTGATGTTTTTCGATATTGCAGAAGGGGTGTTAGCACTCCCTTTTATCGAGTGCCAGAGATATAGCGCGGGTGTGAGGGAATTACAAGAGGTTTTTTACACCCGCCCGTTAGCGCAACAACTCCGCATACACATCCAGCGTCTTGTCCATCATGATGTGGCGGGTGAAGTTCTGGGCGACGTGATTCATGGCCCGGGTGGCCAGCAGAACCCGTTGATTCACGTTGAGGGCCAGGACATCCTCGATGGTCTTGGCGAGCGCGGGCGCGTCGCCGGGCAGCACGAGCCAGCCCGTCTGGCCGGGCAGGACCGTCTCCTTCGCGCCGCCGTGATCCGTCGCAATGACGGGGCGGCCCATCGCCTGTCCCTCCACGGGGATGCGCCCGAACCCTTCGGGCTCCACGGACGCGGACACGACGACGGAGGCCAGCATATAGGCAGCGGGCATGTCCGGGCAGTGATCGACCATCCGCACGCGCCCGGCCAAGCCCTTTTCCTGAATCGCGTCTTCGAGTTCCTTGCGGTATTCGGTGCGCCCCTGATCGGAGCCGATGATGATGCCGAAGATATCCCGCCGGTTGAGCCGCGCCAGCGCGTCGATCAGGACATGATGTCCCTTCCAGCGCGTCAGGCGTCCGGGCAGCATGACGACGTTGCACTCTTCCGGAATCCGCCAGGCCTGCGAAAGCGCGATCATGCGCTGGGGCGTGACCATGGTGGGATGAAATTTCTCCAGCGGAATGCCCCGGTGGATGACCCGGATTTTGGAATCACCAATTCGGTAATTCTCCCGCATGTAGGCCGCCACATATTCCGAAATGGCGATCACGCGTTCCCCCGCCACGATGGAGCTGTTGTAGAGACGCTTTCCCTCGCCGGAGATGTTATAGGGTGCGTGGCAGGTGGTCATGAAACGTGCGGGCGTGCCCTGCACCGCGCGGGCGGCGCTCCAGGCCGGGGCACGGCTGCGCGCATGAACAATGTTCACCCCATGATCGCGGATCAGAGCCTTGAGCTTGCGGACATTCTGCCACATCACCAGAGGATTCTTGCTGTGGACCGGCAGGGAAATATGCTGGGCGCCCAGACGGCTCAGCTCATGCACACGTGGCCCGCCATTCGACACGACGATGGCCTGCCCGCCCGCCGCCGCGATGGCCTCGGCCACGTCGATGCAGCCCTGCTCCGCTCCGCCGGGGCCCAGCTCGGGGATGATCTGCAAGATGACGGGGCGCGCGGGGAATGTTGCCATAAGGATTCTCGGAAAATTTCAAAAAAACCGCCCTGGTTCGGACACCGGGTTTTAGCGCATGGGCACCGGGGACGCAACGGGCTTCCCGAAAGGACGGATTCCCTACCCCTCAAAGCGGATATCAGTCGAACATACGGCGCTGTAAATCCGGATGATTCCCTCACCGTCCAGGGTCAAAACCTGGTTGCAGGTGGACGTCCCCTGGACGGGCACATACTGGGGCGGGGTGTGATCGTCGGGGGCGATCGGCATGGTTCCCGTTTCCCGGCTTTCGGTAAGCACCGTGGCCCTGCGCCCGTCGCTGGATATCTTGACATCGCGGACGGTCACCTGGCTGTCATAATCCTGAAGCGTCTGCGCGCCCTTCTTGATATTCTCCATATATTCCGCTTTTTTCAGGACAATGGAAGTCTGTTCGGAGGGCATGTCCCCCACGCGATAAACAATGGTGCTTTTAAAGCGCACATCGTCGTCGATGTGACGTTCGAGATATTTCTGAATGTCGTCCGCCGACATGGAGCGTTCCTTACCGAGGGAAATTTCCGTCGTTTTCAAAATGAAAGACTTGATGTTCTCGCTCGTAAGGATCCGGTGGGTATCCTCAGCGCGCAACAGGCTATAAGGACTGACCAGTCCCAAGGTCCAAAAAAAGAGAAAAATATAAGTGGGGATCCTCGTTCTTCTAATCATATACACAGTTCAGGATTCCTTTCTGGAAAGCATGGGTCCAAGGGCGCGGCCACCCAGAACATGGACATGGAAATGAGGGACTTCCTGCCCCCCGTGAAGGCCGGTGTTCGCAATTGTCCGGAAACCGTTTTCCTTCAGATTTTTTTCCGCGGCGATTCGGGCCACCGCTTCATACAGCGCCTTGATCTCTTCCGGAGTTGCGCGAAGACCAAAATCGTCGATGGAGATATATTTCCCCTTGGGGATCACAAGGATATGAACCGGAGCCTGCGGATGGATATCCTCGAAGGCCAGGACATGCTTGTCCTCATAGACCTTGTTCGCCGGAATTTCTCCCCGCAGGATTTTTGCAAAGACATTGTTGTCGTCGTAGGCTTGCACCGCGACTCCTGTTTGTGATGAATGGAGACAGAGTACATCCCCGATCAGGGGACGCAAGCACAACAAGATTCTTGTTCACAGGTGAATGCGCGGGCGTGCAGATCCGTATTTCAGAGCCCTATCGTCGGGGCGGGCGGGCGCGTGGTTTGAAGAATGGGCTCAAGGGAAGGTTGAGGCAAAAGATCGGGAGGCGACAAAACAACAACACGGTCGCCCGCGGTCTTCGCCATATTTTTTGATTCTTCCGGTTTTTTAGATCCTTCGACCTTGAAGCCCTGCTCCAGAAGCTCCCGTCCGTGATCCCTTCTTTTTTCCAGGCTTTGATTCCCCATGGTGATGGCAATCAGCCTGGTTCCATCCTGTTCCGCGGAGAGGGCCAAACAATAGCCGGCGGATTTTATATAGCCGGTTTTGCAGCAGTCCGTTCCCTCATAAGGAAGAGCGTGAGAGTCCTCCGAATTTTCAAGAAGCCAGTTCGAGTTGTCTTTTCCCTTATATTTCGCGATGCCACAGATTTTATGAATCTCGGGGTAGTTTCGGATCATGTGATCGCAGAGATGACCCAGATCGCGCACGGTGGACATGTTTTCGTTCTCCGGTCCGTGAGGCTGGCCTATATTTTCGTAGTAGTACCAGGGAAACCCGGTGGGATTGTATATTTGTGTGTTTTTTAATCCGGCCTCTTTCAGAACCGGAGGAAGCAGGAGATCCGAGAAAACCTGAAAACGGCGTTCCAGAATCAAATTATTCTCCCGGATAAGCTTTAAGGCAAAGGGCTGACGCTCGAGAAATTCCGCGACTCGCTCCGCTGCGTTGTTATCAGAAGAGACCAGGGCCTTTTTGATGTCCGATTCAATCTCTTTAATCTGCCCATCGCTGGCCTCGATCATCCCGGCGTTCTTGTAGTGAAAATACGCCATCATTGTGGCCAGTTTTGTCAGCGACGCCGGGTGGACGGGCGTGTCCAAATTCCTCGAAAGAAGGGGATCATCGGGCTTGCCCAGCTTGAATACAGCCCATGCCCGCGGCGGGTCCGGAGGGGATTCAGGCTCAGCGGCGGAAGAAAAAGAAGGCGTAAGGGTATAGGCAAGGCCGGCCAGAGATACGTTTCGCAGAAACTCCCTTCTTTTCATATTTAAATTTTACCGTAACTTCCCCCTTTTTGTCCAGTTTCTTCCGCCCCTTCAGGAGATTTATCATCGTATAAATTTACAAGCGCCTGAAAATGGGTTAGGTAAGGATTCTCTGATCATTGACCATAGCCTGTAACCTTTGATGACCCTGCAAAGCCCCGATCACCCCGGCGTCCGCGTGCGCCTTGCCCGGACGCCTGCGGAGATCCAGGCCGCGCAGCATCTCCGATTCAAGGTTTTCTACGAAGAATATGGCGCGAAGGCCGATGAAAAAACCCTGCTTTCCGGCCTGGATATCGACGATTACGATGCCTACGCCGACCACCTGATCGTCACGGACGGCACGAACGGAAGTGAAAAAATCGTAGGTACCTACCGCCTCCTGCGACAGGAAGCCGCCGATGAATACGGCCGATTTTATTCCAGCACCGAGTATGAGCTGGCCCCGCTTTTGAATTCAGGAGCCTCGCTTCTGGAGTTGGGGCGCTCCTGCGTGCTGCCTGAATACCGGACGCGTCCGGTCCTGCAGCTTCTCTGGCAGGGAATCGCCGATTTCATCATGGACCGGGACATAGACCTGATGTTCGGCTGCGCAAGCCTGCACAGCACGGACATTCAAAAATTGGCCCCGTCCCTGTCCTATCTGCATCATTACCATCTCTGTCCCGAACCCCTTCGTCCCCGCGCCTTGGGGAGTCGCTACGTGGACATGAACATCATCCCGCGCGAGGATCTGGACGCCCGGCAGGTGTTCAGTGCGCTGCCGCCGCTTATCAAGGGCTACCTCCGGGTTGGCGCCACCATCGGCGAGGGCGCGGTGATCGATGAACAATTCAACACCACGGATGTCTGCATCATCGTCCAGACACGCCAGGTCACGGAGCGCTACCGTAAGCATTACGGCCGCAAAATCCAAAAACCCATGCCCGGCATGGACGATCCGGTCTCCCTTCAGGAAGCCTTATAATGCGGGCCGCCATGGGCAAGGCCGTCGCCGTTTTTAAACTGATCGCGTTTGCGTTTTTGTACGTGATTGTTATTCCCGTGCAGGGCACAGTCCTGCTGTTCACCAAGGGCCCCAAATCCTATATCCTGCCCCGGCTCTGGTACGCGGCGGTCTGCCGGGTGTTTTCGATTCGCGTAAAAATACACGGAACCCCCGCCACTACCGGACAGACGCTTTATATGAGCAACCATCTGTCCTACATGGATATTGCGGTTATCGGTTCCGTGATCAAGGCCTCCTTCGTGGCCAAGAGCGATGTGGCGGGATGGCCCCTGCTGGGCTATCTGGCGACACTGCAGCAGACCGCCTTCGTCCAGCGCAAGCGCACGGAGGCGGGCCGCCAGAAAAACGAGCTTCAGAGCCGTATCGAATCGGGCGAGAGCCTGACGATCTTCCCCGAGGGCACCTCCACGGACGGGCGGGACGTTCTGCCCTTTAAATCCAGCCTGTTCGCGCTGGCCCTGCTGGACGCCACCCCGGACCTGCATGTGCAGCCCGTCACGGTGGTTTTATCCTCTGTGGCCGGACGCGTGCCGCAAACACAGGAAGACCGGGATCTGTATGCCTGGCACAGGGACATGGACACGCCGCTGGCGGATCATTTGTGGCGGTTTGCCCAGACAAACGGGGCCACGATTACGCTGATCTTTCACACCCCCCTCAAGGCCCGGGATTTCGGAGACAGAAAAGCGCTCGCCCAGGCTTGCCAGGATGCCGTAAGCAGTGGATTAAGCGTTTCCGATCGTATAAGCTCGGCTGTATAAATTCAAAAGGGAAGGAAAACCATGTCCGACATCAGCGCCTCAGAACTCTCGCGCCTGGAAGCCTATCTGCAGACCACGCTCGGCCATAACCGCATCTCTGTTTCCCAGCGTTCCAAAACCAAGGATTCAGCGGAGGTGTCCATCAATGGCGAATTTATCGGCACTATTTACAAGGACGAGGAAGACGGGGAAACCTCCTACGATTTCAACATGGCGATCCTGGACATTGACCTGCCCAAAACCGCCGGGAAGTGAAGTCTTTGCCATACCGGGCAAGAGTTTGCTAAAATTGTATAAGCGCGGCGCTGTTTGGGAAAGGTTTCCGGCCTATACATGAAAAAACTCTTCCTCTTTCTTTCAGCGGGTCTTTTAACCGCAGGTAGCAGCGCCTCCGCTGTAGAACCCCTTATTTTCGGCCAGATCCTCAGCGCCCGGGAAGCCCAATTGGTCGGAGATTTTTATACCGCGCAGCAGAAAAATGCTCCGGATCCCGCCGGGATAGCCCGCGCGGATCTGAACGGCGACGCCATTGATGAATTTATTATCCGGGATTCGCAGTGCCGGACGGATGGGAAATCTCCCTGTCTTTTCGACATTCTGGCGGAAACCAGGAAGGGTATTCTCAGCCTGGGGCAAATTCGCGCCCAAAGACTGATCGCAAGCGATGCGTCCACGGGGGGGGTGCGGGCGATTCTGGCGTTTGAAAACCCCATGAATGATTATGAATTTCAGACCTACGCCTGGAACACGGAGGAAAACCGGTACGTCCTGCAACCCCCAAAATCCGTGGGGGTTGCGCGATGATCCTGCGGATTTTAGCCTTGGCCCTCCTGTCCATGGGGGCATTCATCCCCCGGGGATTTGCGGCCTGCGTGCCCGGACTGCCCTGCGTTGTGCCCCTGACCCCGAATAGCCCCACCACCTGGCCCATATCCCCCAACACGGTGGGCCCCAACGCGCCCAAGTCGGACACGGATTTGTGCGACGCGGATTTCATGAACCAGATTTACGCGCGCGCCTTCCTGGAGGCCGACCGCGAGAATATCCTCAACAAGCTCCTGATCCCCAAGCCGGACAGCGTTTTGGAATATACGTGCTTCGACAAGCAGGTGGCCATGACCGCCGGGCGGGCGGGCCCGTTGTTCACCGAGACAAGCTACTGGCACGACTACGATGTGCCGATCGACGGCATGTACTGGGATGAATACATCGAAACCGTTCCGATCGACGTTTATATCGGAGACAAGGAAGAAGGAGAAGACGGCGGAGTCGGCTATACATGGGACAAGCGGCTCGATAATTCCCTGCAGCTTCTGGTCATGGACGGCCTGTCGAATTATCTGGGCAGCAACTTTGCCCATCCCTTCATGGGCGGCCGGCTTTTTCTTCTGAATCATGTAATCACCGGGATTTTGGACGATATTATCGGCGGCGTGTTCGGACCGAGCTATAATTGCTCGATCATGGACAGCGTTTACCGCTACGCCAAATGCGTCAATTTCGGCGCAGACGACAAATTTTACAGCTTCGAGACTCTGGCGGTCCTGGACCCCCGCCTGTTTCCTACGCCCTGCGGGGTCGGAAACGTGACCAACCTCGCCTATATCCGCGTGGCTGAAAACAAAGGATTTTCCTATGCGGCTTTCGACAAGCTCAAAACCATGCTCGAATATATCCGGCCCGGTTCCTGCACGGCGGGGGTAAGCACGGGCGTGACCGTCAAGAAAGGAAGTTTCTCGGTTGATCCGATCGGGCATGTTTCAGGGGGCTATTCCTCAGGGGAAGAGCGCGTTTGCATCAATCCCGGTTGTTCCTCGTGCTGAGGACAGCTGGAAAAGCCATTTGCGTAAGGCACGGAAAATACAGTAAAATTAAAAATAGAGGCCACGAGTGAAAGACAAGCATTTGAGAACCCCGCTGAAATCAACGGCTTTCCGCAAAAAAGGCGCGGCGTTTCTTCTGTGGGTTTTTCTGTTTGCGTTGGGTATTCCCTCTATTTCCCACGCAGCCACGACCCTTCAGCCCGCCGACGATCCCTGCGATCCTGATTATTACGATTCCCTGGAAGCGCGCGCCTGGCTTGAAGCCCAGCGCGAGATCACGCAGAATCAAAACCTCATTTTCAAGCCGGACAGCGTACTGGAATACACATGTTTCGACCTGTTCCTGGGCGAACTGGCGGAACACGCGATCGACATGTTCTCGGAAAACACCCGCTGGGGCACGATCCTGGAGGCGGACAGCATGGACAACGCCCTGGAGTCCCTGGTGGGAACGGCCTTCCGGTCGTATCTGGAGGATAATTTCGAAAACACCGTCGATGATGAAGGCAACGCGGCCGAATACGATCTACTGGGCGGGCGCCTGAATCCCGGCGATCCCACCAACGGTTCGGGACTGGATTACACGAACGAGGCCGACGACAGCGGCGTGAAGTGGCTGCCCTCGATCGTGGGCGCGGATTATAATTGCTCGATCATGAATGACGTTTGGAAAGAAGCCAAATGCATGGACTTCATAGACGTGCCCGAGGAAGACGGATTCTTCACCTTCGAGCAATACCGCGACGATCCCGACAAGCGCTTTTTGCCTTCCCGCTGCGAAGCCATACCGGACCGCTGGAAGGAAAATATCGAGCTGGCCTGGGTCGACGACTACACGAAATGGATCGAAGACAACATGCAGACCTATCTGAACTGGCTGGACCCGGACAAATGCGGATCCTACCCCCCGGTGCCGACCGGCCTGACCGTCAAGAATTCACAGTATCCCCAAGGCTATCCTGAGAATGTCTGCATCCAGCCAGGCTGTCACTACAAGCCCTTTGCGGGATGCAGCTAGGCCCCGTTTCCGGCCAAAGCACTTCGATAGATTTTCATGGAAGCAGAGGGGCTCTGGCCAACGTCGTGCGGACGCGCTATTCCTTCCTTTATGATCCTCTCCCTCTACCAATTTCTGACCGGCGCGCTTGAGTCCGCCCTGGACCGCGTTCTCCACCGCCGGACAGCGCGCGGCAAGGAAGACCCTGCCCGGCTGCCCGAGCGGCGGGGGATATCGTCCCGTGAACGGCCCGAAGGCCTTTTGATTTGGCTTCATGCGGCCAGCGTAGGCGAAGCGCGCTCTGCCCTGATTCTGATCGACCGGCTTCTGGCGCTCCATCCCGATCTTCATATTCTGGTGACCACCGGAACATTGACCTCGGCCCGGATGCTCCGGGACAACCTGCCTGAACGCGCCTTCCACCAATTCTATCCCCTGGATGTTCCATCGTGGACCGCGCGATTCCTGGATCACTGGAGACCGGACGGAGTCCTCTGGATGGAATCGGAACTCTGGCCGAACATGATTCTGGCCCTGAAGGAGCGGCGCATTCCCGCCGCGCTGGTCAATGGAAGGCTTTCGGATAAATCGTTCCGGATCTGGAAAATTTTCCGCAAAACGGCCGGCTCTCTTTTGGAAAGTTTTACTCTTATCCTCGCGCAAACGGACAGAGATGCCGGGCGATTCTCAACGCTGGGCGCGCGTCAGGTCGTGACAACCGGAAATCTCAAATACAGCGCAACCCCTTTGCCTTTCAACGAGGCCGACCTGAACCATCTCCGTGCTTATGCGCGCGGACGGCCGCTTTGGCTTTTCGCGAGTACTCACGAGGGAGAGGAAACACTGGCCTGCCGGGTGCACGACATCCTTAAGAATACCTTCCCGGATCTTTTGACCATACTGGTCCCCCGCCATCCGGACCGCCGGTCGCGAATCAAGGCCCTGTGTGAATCCCACGGCCTGAATACGATGATGCGGGGAGAAGCCAAGGCCCTTCCCAACCCGGAAACGGAAATTTACGTCGCCGACACCATGGGAGAGCTGGGACTGTTCTACCGTCTCGCGCCGGTGGCCTGCATCGGGCGCTCCTTCAGCGACGATGGCGGAGGGGGACACAATCCCATCGAAGCTGCGCAGCTTCATTGCGCCGTTCTGCACGGGCCGCGGGTGCAGTATCAGCGCGACCTGTACCGGGAGATGCATGAAGCGGACGCCGCGCTGAAGGTCGAGGATGAGCAGGCCCTGGCCGCTGCCCTGCGCACGCTGTTGAGCGATCCGGTCCGTCTGGAGGCGCGGCAGGCGGCGGGGCTGGCATTCTCGCGCGACAACGATGCCGTGATCGGCCGCGTGATGGAGACCCTGCTTCCGGTGATAGAGAAAATTATTCCAGATCCTTGATCATCATCAGGCACAGGCAATCATCGAGCGGGCGGAATTCGCCGACCGCGATCTGGGCCCGGTCATAGGACACGCCCGTTCCATCGGGAACATATCCCAGCCTTATATAAAGCCTTTGCGCCGGACCGTACCCGGCGTGCAGTCCCACCCCGATTCCAATTTGGGCATGACCCTCCCGCCGGGCGGTTTCCTCGCACCAGGCCATCATGGAAGTGGCGACGCCCCGGCGCCGGAAGTCCGGCAAAACATAGAGATCCTGAATTTCAGGCAGACCCAGTTTTTTAAAGAGCGCGTACTTCGGCGCGCGATTGAGCAAACCGTATCCGATATCCTCACCCCCGCAACGCGCGATCAGGATGTCCATCTCTGCATTCGCCCGCTTCTCAAAGCAGCGCTCCCAATAATCGGCCTCCTTGTGTACGCCCGCTTTCTCATTGAGCGCGCGCAGACGGGGCAGATCCTCCGGAGCAGCCACGCCAAGAGAGACAGGGGGGAGTTGCGCGGTCATCGAGGTTCTCTGTAAGATGGAATCATGGAAAAGATGCTCGTTTTTCTATCTGTCCTGCTGGCCGTCCTGCTGGGCCCCGCGCCGGTAAAGGCGGAATCGGGCCTGAAGGGCGGAATGCGCCACACAATCGTCACGCCTCCGGTTTCTTCTTATCAGGAAACGCCGGCGGCACGCAACGCGCCCGCGCCGGGAGTTTCGGTGCCGGGAGTTGCCGCGCCGGGGCCGGAGACCGCCGCCGAAAAAGTCTGGCGGAAATACAAGGCCCTGGCCGCCGGGCAATATGAGGGCGAAGAGCCTGCCGCGCCCGCCGCCGCTAAAACCGCCCTGCCCGCGCAGCCGTCCCCCGCGCAGGGATTTTCCTCCGTTCTTCAGAAATACCACGCCAATCAGGCCCTCAAAAGCCAGATGCGTTCACTCAGCATCGCCCCGCCGCCCACGCCCGGCGGGTAAAGAGGCAGGGGATTAGGGTTTCAGCATTCTCTGGAATTTAACCCTCTCTTACCTCCCGCACCCCGGCGCTAGTCCTCCTCAGCTCCCCGCCCGTTAAAATTTTACATAAATATTTGCATTTTCTATATCATTATGCTATTCTCCTAGAAACTGCTTTAAACAAGGGGGTGCGCATGGGATTCAATTTGAAAAAATTGTTCATGGCTAAAGAAGGACGGGCGCAATACCAAACGGAAAAAGCGGTATATGAATATCTATCCAAAACCCCTCCCCATCCAGTTCTGACACAATATACAGAGGATCAAACGAAAAAAATGATGCGGCACGTTTGTGACAAGATGGATCCCGTGCATGTCAATGCCGCCGTGGATAAATTCTACAATAATCTGCCGGAGCTTTGGGCCAAGGGTTTCTTCAAGAGCATCGGCCACGGAGCGGATGCACAAGAAAAAAATCTTCTGAACATCATTGGCGCTCATATCAACCGGCGCCCGGACACATCGATTGCCTTCGCCTTACGGAAAAATATTTATGGGTTTGAAACCGCCGAAATCTCCTCCCATATGAACGGGACAATGACAAGCGCCCATAAACGGGAGATGGATCAATGGGCCTGCAAGGCCATCAGCCGCTATTCCTTAGATGGGTTCGGCAAGGGGCGAACCTACGAACAAATCCGGGACGACTTAGCGAAAGAGATCAATAAGTGGGGAGAACGCGCCGACATATCGGCGGCCGAGGTTCTGGATTACGCCATGGCAAATGCCCCTGCTCTTTTACAAACGGATTACTTTTTTAGCATGCAGAATGAGGACAGAAGCCGTCGTGCCCTGGGTATGAAGGGCGTGGACCAAAAGCGGCAAGGAATAGCCCCGCCGGCGGATCCGTACAAACTGATTCCCGTGGTGTAGAAAAGCCTTAAATCAGGCTTCCCGCACTTCCCGAATTCCGGGCTCGGTGCGCAGAAGGTCGCGGGTTTGCGCGCTCAGGGACCAGCGCCCCGGCAGCTCCAGCGTGGCGGTCCGGCCACCCTCCAGCGCGACATGCAGAAGAATCCGGCTGCGCCCGCCTTCCTCACGCCCTAAAAATTCCCGCAGGCGCGGGATGTTCGCGCTTTCTCCCATGTCGATTTCGATCTCCCGGATCTTGTGATCCAGCGCGTCTTCGAGCCGTTCGATCTTCTGCGCGGTCATGCGGATCTGGTCCTCGCGCTGCTCCGCCTCGACGGTCAGAAGAAGCGGCTCACCGGGGATCAGGATCTCCCGCACCGCGTGGAGCAAATCCGAAAAGAGCGTGACCTCGAACACGCCGGAGGGATCGGACAGCTGCAAGAAGGCGTATTTGTTGCCCTTTTGCGAGACTTTTTCCTGTTTCTTCAGCAAGACGCCCGCCAGCTGATAGCGCCCCGCGGCGCGGTTTTGCATGTCGGATTCCACACGGCTGCACGGCACGATTCCCAGATTTTCAAACTGACGCCCCCGGCTGTCCAGCGGATGCGCGGAGAGGTAAAAACCCACGGCGCTGAATTCATGGGCGAGCTGTTCCAGCGCGGGCCATGGCGGTATCTCGGGCAGTGCGGGCAGACCGAGGCCCGGCCCCGTATCTCCGCCAAACAGGCTCACCTGGCCGGACGCGCGCTCCTCGGCCAGTGATTGCGCGTGGCGCAGGACGATCTCGGCGCTGGCGCCCATTTGCGCGCGGTGGGGATTGAGGCTGTCGAAGCCCCCCGCCGCCGCGAGCTGCTCGAACTGACGCTTGTTCATGTGCTTGTATTCGAGGCGCTGGGCGAAATCCTCCAGCGATTTGTAGGGGCCGTTTTCCCCGCGCTCGCGCACGATCATGGCCATGGCGTGCTCGCCCACGCCCTTGAGCGCGCCCAGCGCGTAGCGGACCGCGTTACCCTCGACCGTAAAAACGGAATCCGATTTGTTGATGTCCGGCGGCCGCAGATCCACGCCCATCCGGTCCAGATCCTGCTTGAACACAGCCAGCTTGTCGGTGTTGCCCAGATCCATCGTCATGGAGGCCGCCATGAATTCCAGCGGGTGATTGGCCTTCAGCCACGCGGTCCAGTATGCGATCAGCGCATAGGCCGCCGCGTGGGATTTGTTGAAGCCGTATCCCGCGAACTTCGCGATCTGATCGAAGATCATGCTCGCCTGCGCTTCGGGTACCTGATTGTGCACGGCGGCCCCCTGCACGAACATCTCCCGCTGGGCGTCCATCTCGGACTGGATTTTTTTCCCCATGGCGCGGCGCAACAGATCCGCGCCGCCGAGCGTGTAACCCGCCAAGACTTGCGCGGCCTGCATGACCTGTTCCTGATAGATCAGGATGCCGTAGGTTTCCTCCAGAGTGGGCTTGAGCTTGGGGTGCAAATAATCGGGCGCTTCCCGCCCGTCCTTGACCGCACCATATTTGGGGATATTGTCCATGGGGCCGGGCCGGTAGAGAGAGACCAGCGCGATGATGTCCTCGAACCGGTTGGGCTTGACCTTGCGCAGCGTGTCGCGCATTCCCGCGCTTTCAAGCTGGAACACGCCGACCGTCGCGCCCGACGCCATCAGTTCATAGGTCTTCGGATCGTCGAGAGGGATTTTCAACAAATCAATGAGGTCATCCTGAGAGAGCGAAGCGACCGAAGGATCCCGGGATCCTTCGCTTCGCTCAGGATGACAGCGGCGGCTTTGATTCACCATATCCACCGCTTTTTGAATGACCGTCATGGTCTTCAGGCCGAGGAAGTCGAACTTCACCAGCCCGGCTTCTTCCACATATTTCATGTTGAAGCCCGTAACGGGCATATCCGAGCGCGGGTCACGATAGAGGGGGATCAATTCGTGCAGGGGCCTGTCCCCAATCACCACGCCCGCCGCGTGGGTGGAGGCGTGGCGGTACAGCCCTTCAAGCTGCAAGGCGATGTCGATCAATTTTTTCTGCGCGTCGTCCCGGTCGCGCTCGGCGCGCAATTCCGGGTCCTGATCCATGGCCTCCTGCAGGGTCAGGGGATTGGCGGGATTGTTGGGAATCAGCTTGGCGATCCTGTCAACCTGCCCATAAGGAAGCTGGAGCACGCGCCCCACGTCGCGCACCACGGCGCGGGCCTGAAGCTTCCCGAAGGTGATGATCTGCGCCACACGGGCACGGCCATATTTACCCTGAACATAGCGAATGACCTCGTCGCGGCGTTCCTGGCAGAAATCGATATCAAAGTCCGGCATGGACACGCGCTCGGGATTCAAGAAGCGCTCGAACAGCAAGCCCAGCTTCAGCGGGTCGAGATCAGTAATTCGCAGCGCCCACGCGGCCACCGATCCCGCGCCCGATCCGCGCCCCGGCCCCACCGGAATGTTCTGGTCCTTTGCCCAGCGGATAAAGTCCGAGACGATTAGAAAATATCCCGGATAACCCATGTCCCGGATGACGTTCAGTTCGTATTCCAGACGCTCGCGGTAGGGTTGAGGGTCCCCGTCCCCCACGAAATTCTTCAGCCGCCACTCCAGCCCTGCCTGGGCCTGGGCCTGCAATTCCTCGAACTCCGTGCGCCCCGCCGCCGTTTCATAGGCCGGCAAAATCGGAGAGATCGGCGTCAGGAGAAAAGAGCACCGGCGGGCGATCACCACCGTATTGGCGATCGCCTCTGGAATATCGGCAAAGAGTTCCCGCATCTCGCCGACGGATTTAAAATAGTGCTCGGGCGTAACCTTCCTGCGGTCTTCCTCCGTGATGTAGCGCCCCTCCGCGATGCAGAGCAATGCGTCATGAGCCTCATATGATTTGCGCGCGGCGAAGTAACAATCGTTCGTCGCCACCAGCGGAATATCGTGCGCATAGGCGAGCCCGATCAACATTTCCTCCACCCGGGCTTCTCCGGGAATTTTATGGCGTTGCAGCTCGATATAAAGCCGTTCCGGAAAGGCGATTTTCAGCGCCGCGAGAATTTCCTCCATCTTGTCGGGCTGGTTATGCAGGCCGTAATGATTGAGAGCCCCGCCTGGGCCTCCCGTAAGACAGATCAACCCCTCTCCCTGAGCCTTCAGATTTTCCAGGGAGATAACCGCCCGCACCTCTTCTCCACCCTGCATATAGGCGTCGCTTAGGAGCTTACAGAGATTCCGGTATCCCGTTTCATTTTGCACAAGAAGAACGAGTCTATGCCCTTCCTCCCCGGCCTGTACCTGCGCGCCGATGATGGGCTGGACCCCGTTCTTCAGGGCCTCGGTCGCGAACTCCATCGCGCCGAACAGGTTGTTCGTGTCCGTCACGGCCAGAGCGGGCATAGAGTGCTTTACGCACAGTTTTACCAGATCCTTGACCGGAATTGCCCCCTCCGCCAGTGAATAGGCGGAGTGCGTGTGCAGGTGGATGAAGGACGGCGCGGCCATGGCGAAAGACTAGCAGGCACATTGCCCCAGTTAAAGGCGCAGATTTTATTCCCGTTTTAAATTACAAACAGAGATAGCCGGAGGCGCAGACTCGGACCTTCCTATGGTCTTTCATAGCTCATCCGCCCGCATGATTTTTATTGACCTTTTATGCGATAAATTATATAAATTTTTTATGGCATTTGAACTTCTTACAAAACTCTTCTGCCCGCTCTCAAAGCCTCAACCCGCCATCGAACCGGGGGATGAGGTGATAGATCTTACCGCGAAAAGAGGCGGTTTTTATTACAAGGATTATGATTTTGGCGGGAATTTTCCACAAGGCGGGAGAATTGCCTATCATGGTGAGGAGGAATTGCCGGGTTATTGCGTCAATAAAAACAAGCTCATACTTATTCGTAAATCCCCGCCGGCGGCCAATTTCGAGCAGGCCATGTCCTATGTCGAAAATTTCCGGTTTTGAGTGATCCGCGCCCGTAGACTCCGTTTCGGTTCCATGCTTTTATTCCCTCTATCATGACGGCAAAAGCGCTCATACTGGCCGGATACGGCCTGAACTGCGAGGAGGAAACCCTTCACGCCTTCGAATATGCGGGCCTTCAGGGCACGATCCGCCATATAAACGATCTCATCGAAAATCCGCAAGAACTTGAAAAAGTTGAAATTCTGGCCGTTCCGGGGGGGTTTTCCTACGGCGACGACACGGGATCGGGCAACGCGTTCGCGCAGAAGATGAAGCTTTCCTTGTGGGAGCCCCTCCTCCGCTTCATCGCGCGGGACACACTGACCATCGGGATCTGCAACGGCTGCCAGATCCTGGCCAACCTGGCCCTGATCCCCGGTTTTGATTCCCGATACGGCGAACGGCTGGTGGCCGTCACGCACAATTTGACGGCGCGCTATCAGTGCCGCTGGGTCGATGTGGGCGTGACGAGCAATTCCCCCTGGCTGGCGGGCATCGAGCGGATGCATATTCCCGTCGCGCACGGCGAGGGCCGATTCATGATGGCGGAGGAAACGCTGAAAAGCCTCAAGGAAAACGGCCAGGTGGCCATGCGCTACATTAAGGCGGACGGCCGCCCAGCGAACGGGGAATTTCCCTTTAATCCCAACGGCTCGACCCAGGACATCGCGGCGCTGACCGATCAGGGCGGGCGGGTTTTGGCCCTCATGCCCCATCCGGAGCGCGGCATGTTCAACTGGCAACGGGATGATTATCAGGAGCTCAAGGACAAGGCCCAGCGGGCGCGGACTTCCCTGCCCGAGACAGCGGACGGCATGGCGCTGTTTCAAAACGCGGCGCGGTATTTCGGGACAGCCCTGAAGAAGCGTGCCTGACCTTATTTTTCTGTCAAAGCCATTGACAGGCAGGAAGAGGTCGGGCTATTTTTCTGTCCATAAGACAACCGGAGTGTGTGAATATGGATGTGAATTCTCTTGTTTATCCCATGTTTGTAAAAACAAACCATGACCTTCCCCCTCTTTCCGAAGAAGAGGTGGTTGAGTTTTCAGCCAATTATTTTTTCGGGAAGGAAAACACACTCAATAAAGTAGAAAACAGGCGTCCGGATCATATCGGCCTTGTTGTCAGCGAATTGTCGGACAATTTCAATCAGGTGAGACTTGGATACGGGACATTCGGGGCGTTCAGAAAAGACGAATGCCAGCCCATTTCCCTGGGGGAATGGAAGACGGAGTGGGATAAAATGGGGGATCGCGACCGCCTTTCCTTTGGAAAGCCTGTTCGAGGAATCATGAGCGTGCTCTACCGCACAGAGCTTTTCGGATAGAGTTTAATCCATTATTTTCAAAGAGATAGTCATGGGATTTAACACCATACAATATGACGATGAAATTACGACCGCCTTCAATCTTGAAGCGCTTGAGAGTTCCGAAATCCGCCCAGAATTCTTGGAAAATAGAACACCTGGCGCAAAAGGCAGAGCGTTGGTCCCGATGCCGCCGGGATCAGAAACGAAAAATATTTTGTTTGTGGAACATGGCAAAGACAAGATCGCGGCCTACAGAACCAATGAGCTTTCTCTTATTCCTCAGTCTCCGTACACTGTTAAAAATTTCCTGCACCTGCTTTTTCATTAAGAAAATCCGGCGACATACTCCAAGGCCGCGCCCCGCGGGAGTCCTGTACATTTTCGATACGAACTGATCCGTTTTTATAAAAATACAGCGCGTGCGCGCCCTCATCCCGGGCATCGTAGAAATCAATGGTCATGCGCGCGCTGCAGCGTTTGAGGGGAAACGGCGCCATAACGATCTCCGCCTGCGCGCATTCCTGCTCCCGCGCGGAGGCATGGCGCACCCACGATACGCTATGTCCCTTCAGGCTGATCCGGCAGGCCTGCGGATCGCATAAAACCGGCCCCGCGCCGCCCTCTTTGGGAAATACCTGCACGGAGTCCGGAATCACCCCATAGAGCTGCGCCCAGCCTTCCCGGACGAAGCGTTCCTGATCCCGGCCAGAGACGTAGAGATCTCCGTCATCGGCGCGGATTTGCATGATCCGCCCCTTGGGCGAAACGAGAATGTCGGGCGGAGCGTGAAAAGCAATCACGGGAATGGCGGCCAGGATAGGCACAAGACCCAAAATCCGGAGCTTCCCGGACCAGAGAATCATGAACAACGCCCCCATGGCGATCAGACCCAGCGCCGCCTGCGGCCAGGCCGGGAGGAGCAAGGCCGCGTGAGGAAGGCTCGCGGTCCATCGCGCGATCTCCAAAAAGACATCAATCCCCTTTTCCATTACAAACAGGGGCGGCGCGGCCAGTCCGAAGGGCATAAAAAACAGGGCGGCCACAACGGCGGGCATAATGAGAAACGCAATCACAGGCGCAGCCAGAAGATTTCCCAAAATCCCATAGAGGGCGGCCTGCTGAAAATGAAACAGCGAAAAGGGGGTGGTGGCCACGCTGGCCACCAGGCTGGTCAGGCATATACCCATGAAATAGAGGGCGATTTTCCGAAGAAGGCCCGCCTGCCGGCTCCACCGGGACCAGGCGGGGGTGAACCAATCAAAAAAGACCATCAGGGCGGTCACCGCGGAAAAGGACATTTGGAAACTGGCGGACATCAGCGCATCGGGAAACAACAGCAACACCACGCAGGCGGCAAAGGCGAGCAGGCGCAGCGAAATCGGAGAACGGTCGGTGATCACCGCGAGAAACACAAGCCCCGCCATCAAAACGGAGCGCTGCACCGGCACAGTCGAACCGGCCAGCAGCATATAGACCACCGCCGCCAGCATCGCGGCCAGCGCGGCGTATTTCTTGATCGGATGACGCAGCGCCAGACCGGGAATCGCGGCCATCGCCAGACGCAAAACAAAGAAAACGACGCCCGAAAACAGCCCCACATGCAGCCCGGAGATGGACAACACATGCGCCAGCCCCGAAACCCGCATGGCCTGCTGATCGGATTCATTCATGGCGGTCGTGCGCCCCATGGTCAGAGCCATGGCGACCGAGGCAGCGGGATAGGCCATGTGGTTCTCGATCTCCTGCGCGATGTCCTGACGCGCGCGCTCGACGATGTGGCCCAAGGGCGCGGGAGAAGGCTGGGCCGGGGCGTCCAGAAGCTTATAGGCGAATCCGACCCCGCCGATCCCCTGAAAATAAAGATAACGCTGAAAATCGAACGCGTCCGGCGCCACCGGGGGCGAGGGCGCATGAACCTGCGCCAGCACGGCAATCCGC
>JAIOYC010000011.1 GCA_021741325.1 Alphaproteobacteria bacterium | reverse complement strand
GTGATGCCCGGCGATAACATCAACGGCATGACGGTCACGCTGCTGACCCCCATCGCGATGAACGAAGGACTGCGCTTCGCCATCCGCGAAGGCGGCAGAACCGTCGGCGCAGGCGTCGTAACCAAAATTGTGGAGTAGGATTCTCAACAGGGAAGTCGGAAAAAATGGAAACACAGACCATACAGATCAGCTTGAGAGCCTTCGAGCACCGCATCCTGGATGCGGCGGCGGCGGAGATCGTCAGCACGGCCAAGCGGACAGGCGCGCAGGTACGCGGGCCTATCCCCCTGCCCAATCGCATCAAGCGATTCACGGTGATCCGTTCTCCGCACGTGGACAAGCGCTCGCAGGAGCAGTTTGAGATGCGTACGCACAAGCGTCTGATGATCATTGGGGATCCGACGCCCCAGACCATTGACGCGCTGATGAAGCTCGACCTGCCTGGTGGTGTGGACGTGCAGATCAAGATAGGACAGATGGCCGCTTAAGATATATTTGGTTGCGAGTTACAAGCTGTTGAGGCCTTGGAATTTGTAGCTTGAACGAACGAAGTGAGAGAAACATGAGAACAGGATTGATTGCACGCAAGGAAGGCATGACGCGTATCTTCGATGAAGATGGCCGCCATGTTCCTGTGACCGTTCTGAAGGTGGATGCTTGCCAGGTCGTGGCGATCCGCGGACAGGAGAAGGATGGTTATGTCGCCGTTCAGCTGGGGGCCGGCACCGCCAAGGTCAAGCGCACATCCAAGGCCAATCGCGGGCATTTTGCGAAAGCCAAGGTAGAGCCGAAGAAGAAATTGGCTGAATTCCGCGTTTCGGACGAAAATATTCTGGAAGTCGGTGCGGAATTGGGTGCGAACCATTTCATCAAGGGCCAGTATGTCGATGTGACGGGTACCTCCATCGGTAAAGGCTTTGCGGGCGCGATGAAGCGCTGGAACTTCTCGGGTTTGCGGGCTTCGCACGGGGTTTCGGTCTCGCACCGCTCTCACGGATCCACGGGTCAGCGCCAGGATCCCGGTAAGGTGTTCAAAGGCAAGAAAATGGCTGGTCATCTGGGTGACGAACGCGTGACGACCCAGAATCTTCAAATCGTTGGCGTGGATCTGGAAGACAATTTGATCTTGGTCAAAGGCGCGGTACCAGGTTCGGCCTCTGGGTGGGTTCTGGTTCGCGATGCGGTGAAAAAGCCCTTGCCCAAGGATGTGCCTTTTCCTGCCGGTCTGAGACAGAAGGAAAACTATGCCCCGGAAAAATCCGAGAAAATTTCCCCGCCCGAAGAAAATTCTGAAGAACAGAAGGAAGCGTAAGTCATGAAACTGGCTGTGAAAACACTCGACAATAAAGCGGCTGGCGATATCACGCTGGATGAGACCGTATTTGGCGTGGAAGTCCGTCAGGATATCCTGCACAAAATGGTCAATTACCAGCTGGCCAAGCGCCGCGCAGGAACGCACAAGACGCAAACCCGCAGCGAAGTCACCGGCACGACGGCCAAGCCCTTCAAGCAAAAAGGCACGGGGCGCGCGCGGGCAGGGGATTTGCGCCGGAACATCGACCGCGGCGGTGCCGTCGTTCATGGTCCGGTCGTTCGTTCTCATGCTATCTCGTTGCCCAAAAAAGTACGGGCCCTGGCCTTGCGCATGGCGCTGTCAGTGAAGGCGAAGGAAGGCAAGCTCGTTGTTTTGGACAAGGCTGAGTCTAAGGATCATAAGACCAAGGGTATGGCCGAGGCTCTGGCCAAGTTCGGATTTGGCTCCGCGCTTATCGTTGGGGGTAAGGAGATCGACGTGAATTTTGCGCGCGCAACGGCCAATATCCCGTTGATCGACGTTTTACCTTCACAGGGCGCGAATGTTTATGATATTTTGCGCCGCGATATGCTGGTCCTGACGAAGGATGCGGTGGCGGATCTGACGGAAAGGCTGAAAGGTTAATAACAATGGCTAAGGCAAAGAAAAAAGATACGAAAGTAGCCGAGTGGATGTACGAAATCATCTCGGCACCGCACGTGACAGAGAAAGCCACGATGGGCTCTGCGCACGGACAGGTTACCTTTAAGGTTTCCTCTTGCGCGACAAAGCCGAAGATCAAGGAAGCGGTCGAGGCGCTGTTTAATGTAAAGGTCAAAAGCGTGAACACGCTGATCCAAAAGGGGAAAACCAAGCGCTTTAAGGGCGTGACGGGTCGCCGGAGCGATCAGAAAAAGGCGGTCGTGACGCTTGAAGAAGGTCAGGTTATCGATACCGGCGCAGGGGTTTAGGTTTTAAATTATGGCGGTCCGCCGATAAGGGATAGTTAAGAAGGAAGAAGACCATGGCACTGAAAAAATTTAATCCGACGTCGCCGAGCCGGCGTCAGCTGATCCAGGTGGATCGCTCCGGCCTGTGGAAGGGTGATCCTGTTAAGGGTCTAACCGAGGGTCTGCGCAAGTCTGGCGGGCGGAACAATCTCGGCCGTGTGACTTCGCGCCACATTGGGGGCGGACACAAAAGAAGATACCGTCTTATCGACTGGAAGCGCGACAAGCGGGATGTTGAAGGTATTGTGGAGCGTCTGGAGTATGATCCGAACCGCACGGCGTTTATAGCACTCGTAAAATATCCCGATGGGGAACAGCGCTATATCGTGGCGCCGCAACGTCTGGCCGCCGGGGATAAGGTTATCGCCGCCGAGCGTACGGATGTTAAGCCCGGCAACGCAATGAAACTCAAGAACATGCCCGTCGGGACCATCATCCACAATATCGAGATGAAGCCCGGCAAGGGTGCTCAGATGATCCGCTCTGCCGGAACATTCGCGCAGATCGTGGGGCGGGATCAGGGTTATGCCCAGATCAAGCTCGCCTCCGGCGAATTGCGGATTGTACCCTCCGAATGCATGGCAACCGTTGGTGCGGTCTCCAATCCCGACCACATGAACCAGAATTTGGGTAAAGCGGGTCGTAATCGCTGGAAGGGCCGTCGTCCGCATGTGCGCGGCGTGGCCATGAACCCCGTCGACCACCCGCTGGGCGGGGGAGAAGGGCGTTCTTCGGGCGGCCGTCATCCCTGCACACCTTGGGGCAAGCCGACCAAAGGGTACAAAACCCGCAAAAACAAGACGACAGATAAATATATTATTCGCCGCAGGAAGAAATAAGAGGAGAGATTACTTATGGCACGCAGTGTTTGGAAAGGCCCGTTTATCGACCGCTATCTTCTTAAGAAGGTTGAAGAAGCGCGTGCGAGCGGCAAGAACATGGTCATCAAGACCTGGTCCCGGCGATCCACGATTTTGCCCAACATGATCGGCCTGACATTCGGCGTTCATAACGGACATAAATTTATCCCGGTTCTGGTCACTGACCAGATGATCGGCCATAAGCTCGGTGAATTCGCTCCGACACGGACCTTCAAGGGCCATGGCGGCGATAAAAAAGCTGTGAAGAAATAAGGTATAGGCAAAAAGGATTAACAGTCATGGGACAGGCAAAAAACAAAGGCCGCACGGCAGAGGGCGAAGTCAGGGCGTACGGGAAATATTTCCGCACCTCTCCGCAGAAGCTCAACCTGGTGGCGCAGACCATTCGGGGCAAGAATGCTGGCCGCGCGATGGTGGACCTGCAGTTCTCCAAGCGCCGGATTGCGCAAGATGTTCGTAAGCTTCTGCAATCCGCCGTGGCGAATGCCGAGAACAATCACGGTCTGGATGTAGACCGTCTGATTGTGACCACCGCCACAGTCGGCAAGACAATGATTTTAAAGCGTTTTCATGCGCGGGCGCGGGGCCGTGGGGCGCGCATCGAAAAGAAATTCAGCAACCTGACGATTGTTGTCAAAGAGCAGAACGAAGAGCAAGGAGCAGTTTAGGTCATGGGACAAAAAGTCAATCCAATCGGTCTGCGCGTCGGGATCAATCGTACCTGGGATTCCCGCTGGTACGCGGATCGCGACTATGCGAAACGCCTCATCGAGGATCTCAAGCTGCGCGAATATGTTCAGGAACGTCTAAAGGCAGCCGGAATCAGCAAAGTGATCATCGAGCGCGCCGCGAAAAATACTCGCGTGACCGTTCATACGGCTCGTCCCGGGGTCATCATCGGGAAAAAAGGTGCGGACATTGAAAAATTGCGCCGGGATCTTTCCCTTCATGCGAATGGTGAAGTGTCTTTGAATATAGTTGAGGTACGTAAGCCTGAGATCGACGCACAACTGGTTGCCGAGGGTGTCGCCCAGCAGCTCGAACGCCGCGTATCCTTCCGCCGGGCGATGAAGCGCGCGGTTCAAAACGCGCTGCGCTACGGTGCGGGCGGAATTCGTATTAACGTTTCCGGTCGCTTGGGCGGGACGGACATCGCGCGGACTGAATGGTACCGTGAAGGCCGTGTGCCTCTGCACACGTTGCGCGCGGACATTGATTACGGCACTGCGGAAGCTTTAACCACGTTCGGGATTATCGGCGTGAAGATCTGGCTCTATAAGGGCGACATCATGGAGCATGATCCCTTGGCCCGTGAAAAGCGCAGCCAGCGCGACGGCCATACCGGCATGCCACGCGAATAAGATTATTTCGTCTGTGTTTATATTTTCTGCGTAGGGGGACGTCCCATGGGAAAGCTTATACTTGAAATTCCCCTCAAAGAGGATGGATCTGTTCCCGAAGGCTATTTGACCTCCAAGTTTGCGCGTAGGGTTCAGGAGGCTGCAGGACTTCAGCCAGCCCCGGAAGGAACCATGTCTGGGCCCTATGTGAGGGGGACGCCGGTGAAACTGGGTGGAAAGCATGGTTCGCGCCTTTTGGCCTCTCTGCCTGCGGGAATCGGGGTTTCAACTGTCGGGACCTGCGCTGAGGATACCGGAACGAATGGGGACATTATTAAGGTTCATATAGAAGACGGCGTTGCATTGAAATCTTTAAGAGGTGCGCTGGTTGTTTGAATATTTTTAAAAAACATGTGGATTTTTATTTTTAACTGCGGTATAAACCGCTGCGCTTTCATCGAAAACTGAAGAAAGACAAGGCATATAGGGACTGCGGCAAGAGCCGGAAGCCTATGTGCTCAGAGGTTTTTGTGTTTTGAGAATTTAGAGTGAGTAATGCTGTTCCATTTTGTAAAAAATGCGGCGAGCGATGGAGATATAGATAGGAAGAAATTCCAGGAAGGTCTTGAGGTTAATATAAGGACCAATCCCGATCATGCTGTAAGTGTATCGAGCTTAAGAAAGACTTTTGTATCGGTAGAAAGAGGTTCGCAGGACGTTACTTTAAAAAATGGCCTAAGTGTTGTTACGATTTCGAAAAAGGCGAGAGTCTCTTTTGGAGAATTAAGAGGTTTGGTTTCGTAGGTTAAAATAACAGATTTAGAGATTCAAAATGTTGCAACCCAAGAAGACAAAATTTCGCAAGGCTCACAAGGGCCGCATTCACGGCAACGCAAAGGGCGGCACCTCGCTGGCTTATGGCGCTTTTGGCCTAAAGGCCCAATCGCCTGATCGCGTCACTGCACGTCAGATCGAGGCGGCCCGCCGTGCCATCACCCGCGCCATGAAACGCCAGGGCAAAGTCTGGATCCGGATTTTCCCCGATGTTCCTGTCTCCAAGAAGCCTCTTGAGGTGAGGATGGGATCCGGAAAGGGAACGCCTGAGTTTTGGGCTTGCCGCGTCAAGCCGGGCCGGATTTTGTTTGAGCTTGAGGGTGTGACGGAAGCTGTCGCGCGGGAGGCCTTTGATCTGGCCGCGATGAAGCTCCCCATAAAAACGAAATTCATCAGCCGCGTAGGTCATTAAGCGTAGCAGTCATAAGGAAACGGAAGTGTCATGAAAGCCGAGGAACTGAGAACAAAAACGAAGGATGAGCTGGAGAAGCTTCTTCTGGATCTGCGCCGGGAGCAGATGAACGCGCGGTTTCAAAAATCTGCGGGAACGCTGGACAACACAGCCGGAATCCGCACGGCCCGCCGGACCATCGCGCGGATCAAGACATTTTTGAATGCTCCGCAGGGCGAAGCGGCGCCGAAAGCCCAAAAGGCCCCTGCCGCAGCCAAGCCCGCGAAAAAAACGAAAACCAAGGCCGAGGCCGCTTAAGGAACAAGGAACGAGACGATGCCCAGACGAATTCTTGAAGGCGAGGTTGTAAGCGACAAGACGGACAAGACCGTGACGGTTCTTGTTGTGCGTCGTTACCGTCACCCCGTGTATAAAAAATACGTGAAGCGGACAGATAAATACGCCGCCCATGACGAGGCCAACCGCTTCAAAACGGGCGACCGCGTTCAGATCGTGGAATGCCGCCCGATTTCAAAGACCAAGCGCTGGACAGTCGTTACCGAAGAAGGCAATCAACCTCCCGCTCTCGTTGAGCGCAAGGATAAGGCTCCCATTGTGAAGGTCGAGGTCAAAAAGGTTCCAGCCAAAAAGGCCGCTTCCCCTAAGCCTTCGGCGTCCAAGGCGGCTTCGAAAAAGCCTGTAACCAAAAAAGTATCGAAAGAGGACTGATCCGCGATGATACAGATGCAAAGCAGAATGATGGTGGCGGACAATAGCGGTGCACGGGAAGTGCAGTGCGTGAAGGTCCTGGGCGGCTCCAAGCGCCGCACCGCCAATATCGGAGACGTGGTGATTGTCAGCGTGAAGGACGCCATTCCCCGCGGCCGGGTCAAAAAGGGTACGGTCCATCGCGCCGTGATCGTGCGTTCCCGCTTCGGCTTGAACCGGACCTATGGCGAGACCATTCGCTTTGACACGAACGCCTGCGTTCTGATCAACGCAGCGGGCGAGCCGATCGGCACGCGCATCTTCGGTCCCGTCACGCGCGAACTGCGCGGCAAGGGCTACATGAAAATCGTATCGTTGGCCGGGGAGGTTCTTTAGTCATGTCACGCGCAAAACTGAAAATCAAAAAAGGCGACAAGGTCGTCGTTATCACCGGCGGCAGCAAGGGCGTTGAAGGTGAAGTCCTCAAGGTTCTCACGGCAGAGAGCAAGGTTATTGTGCAGGGCGCGAACATCGCCACAAAGCATAAAAAACCCACGCAACTCTCTCCGGGCGGCATCGAAAAAGTCGAGCGTCCTGTCCATATTTCAAATGTTGCGCTGGTGGACCCTAAAAAGGGAGGCCCTACCCGCGTGGGTTATAAAACTCTGAAGGATGGCAAAAAGGTCCGTGTGGCCCGCAAGTCCGGCGAGACGATTGGTTAAGGCAAAGAGGTATTTTGATGACATCCTATACATCCCGCTATAAAGAGCTCTACGAGACGGACATCGCCCCGGCGTTGGTCAAGAAGTACGGCTATGATAACAAGCACCGCGTCCCTCGGCTCGAGAAAATCGTTATCAATATGGGCGTCGGCGAGGCCACGCAGGACAAGAAGCATATCGAGACAGCGGCCAACGATCTGGCTCTCATCGCCGGTCAAAAGCCCATTATCACGAAGGCACGCCAGTCCAATGCGTCCTTCAAGATCCGCGCGGATCAGGCTATCGGCGTGAAAGTGACGCTGCGCCGTGAGCGCATGTATGAATTCCTCGACCGCCTTGTGACGATTGCCTTGCCTCGTATCCGCGACTTTCGCGGGATTAACGGGCGCAGCTTTGATGGGCGCGGCAACTATGCCATGGGCGTTCATGAGCACATTATTTTTCCCGAGATCGAGTACGACAAGGTCGACAAAATCCGCGGGATGGACATCGTCATCTGCACGACGGCGCAGACTGATGAAGAAGCCAAGGAGCTTCTGCGCGCTTTCAAGATGCCGTTTAGAAATTGACGTAGTAGGAGAAAAACACCATGGCAAAAACCTGCATGATCGAGCGTGATAAAAAACGCAAAAAGCTTGTAAAAAGTCTGGGCGCCAAGCGTGCAAAGCTGAAAGCGATGTCGAAGGACCGCAATCTTCCCGCTGAACAGCGTTTCGAGGCAACGCTGAAATTGGCGGAACTGCCGCGCAACTCGAGCAAGATCCGTATCCGCAACCGTTGTGCCCTGACGGGCCGCCCGCGCGGTTACTTCAGGAAGATGAATCTCTCCCGCATCGCTTTGCGGGATCTGGCCTCTCGCGGTGAGCTGCCGGGCGTTGTGAAGTCCAGTTGGTAAGATAAAAAATAGGGAATTACGATCATGTCATTAAGCGATCCTCTTGGCGATATGCTGACCCGCATCAGAAACGGGCAGATGGCTGGTAAGAGCACAATTGAGTGCCCTTACTCCAGGCTGCACGAGAATGTATGCGAGGTTCTGAAGGAGCAGGGATATATCCGCGAATATAAAACGGAAGCCCGGGAAAACAATAAGAAAATGATGATCATCGAGCTGAAATACGCCGAGGGTCGTGGCGTTATCCGCCAGATTGATCGCGTATCCAAGCCAGGACGCCGGGTTTACACCAATGTGAAAACCATGCCGCGTTTTTATAACGGCCTAGGTGTTTTGATTGTCTCCACGCCGCGCGGCGTTATGACGGACGGGCGCGCCCGTTCCGAGAATGTGGGCGGCGAAGTTTTATGCCAGGTGTTTTAGGTTTTTTTAAAAGGAAGAGCAGCGATGTCTCGAATTGGTAAATATCCGGTGCCGGTCCCCGCAGGGGTCGAGGTCACGATCAGCGGTCAGGACCTGAAGGTCAAGGGCAAGCTGGGGGAACTCTCCTTGCGCCTGCATGACGAGGTCTCAGCTCAGGTCGAGAATGCGGCCAATGATTCCGGTCACGAGGGGAAAGTCGTGGCCCTGAAACCCAAGTCCGAGAGCCGCATGGCCCGTCAGATCTGGCCCACTATGCGTACGCTGGTCGCCAACATGGTCGAAGGCGTAAACACGGGCTACAAGAGAAAGTTGATGATCCAGGGGGTTGGTTACCGGGCGAACCTGCAAGGGCAGGAGCTTGTGATGACCATGGGGTTTTCGCATGAGATCCGCTATAAAATCCCTGTCGGAATCCAGCTCAAGGTCGACAACCAGACCGAGATTGAAATCACGGGGATCGACAAGCAAAAGGTCGGGCAGGTCGCCGCGAAAATCCGGGGTTATAAACCGCCTGAACCCTATAAAGGCAAGGGAATCCGGTACTCGGATGAATATGTCCGTAGAAAAGAAGGCAAGAAGAAGTAACGGATTTTCTCAGTGAGCGTAAGCGAACTTAAAAAGCCGTTATCCCGGTGAAGCCAGGATCTAAAGAGATAAAACAAAGGTGAGAAGATGACCAAGATAAACGCAGAACAACGTCGGAGATATCGGACCCGCAACAAGATTCGCCGGGTGAATATCGAGCGCGTGGGCGTGCGGGAAACCCGCCCCCGCCTTTCGGTGTTCCGTTCCGGAAAGCAGATTTATGCTCAGATCATTGATGATTTGAAAGGGGTAACGCTGGCGGCGGCATCTTCTCTGGATAATGAACTTAAGGAAAAGCTCAAGACGGGCGCAACCGTGGATGCGGCCCGCGAAGTCGGCAAGCTGGTGGCCGAGCGCGCGAAAAAGGCCGGAGTGGTCAAGGTCGTGTTTGATCGTGGACCTTATTTGTATCACGGCCGCGTGAAGGCGCTGGCCGAGGGCGCGCGCGAAGGCGGCGCGGAATTTTAGATTTTATATATTTAAACAGAGGAAACGGATATGGCGCGCAGATCGGAAGAGAAGAAGGACAGGGACCGCGAAGAACCCGAACTGGTCGAACGGCTGGTGGGGATCAACCGCGTGGCCAAGGTGGTTAAGGGCGGTCGGCGGTTTGGTTTCGCCGCGCTGATGATCGTCGGCGACGGTCGGGGCCGTGTTGGTCACGGTCATGCCAAGGCCCGTGAAGTCCCCGAAGCCATCAAGAAGGCTACCGAGCAGGCGCGCCGGAACATGATCCGTGTCCCCCTGCGCGAAGGTCGCACTATCCATCACGACGTCCACGGCCGCGACGGCGCGGGCAAAGTTTTCCTGCGTTCCGCTCCCGCTGGGACGGGAATTATCGCGGGTGGACCGATGCGCGCCGTTTTCGAGGCCATCGGCATTCAGGACATCGTGGCCAAGGCCATTGGTTCCAACAACCCCTATAGTATGGTCAACGCGACGTTTGCGGCGCTGAAGGATATTCAGAGCCCGCGTCATGTGGCGGCGCGCCGCGACCGGAAAATCAGCGATATCGTCTCCAATCGTGAGCTGGAAGCCGGAGCGGAGCTGTTGGCCGATAAGGGTAAAGAAGCGAGCGAAGGATAAAGATCATGGCTGACGATAAAGAGAAAAAAGCACCCGCGAAAAAGCCGGCCGCTAAAAAAGCGGACGCAGGAGCGGCTCCCGTGAAAAAAGCTGCCACCGCGCCGAAAAGGGATTCAGCATCGGCCCAGCCCGCAAAGGCTGCCCAGGCAGAAAAAGCGGCTGCGCCCAAAGCGGCAAGGCAAGCCTCAAAACCTGCTTCGGGCAAAACGGTTAAAATCACCCAGATCGCCAGCCCTGCCGGGCGCTATGCGTACCAGCGCCAGACACTCATCGGTTTGGGCCTGAACAAAATGCACCGCACCCGCGAATTGGAGGATACACCTTCTGTGCGCGGCATGATCCGGGCCGTTCAGCACTTGGTAAAAGTTGAGGATGCTGCATAAGGATTTTAGATATTTTTAAATGCTTGCGGGGTAAGGGCCTTGCAAAATAAAACTGATTTTTGAATAAATGATAGGAAGAGAGCCATGAAACTCAATGAATTGAAACCACAGGAAGGCTCCGTCAAGAACCGCATCCGCATAGGGCGCGGGATTGGTTCGGGAAAGGGCAAGACCTCGGGTAAGGGTCATAAGGGCCAGAAGGCGCGCTCGGGCGTGGCCATCAAGGGTTTTGAAGGCGGACAGATGCCGCTCTATCGCCGTTTGCCGAAATTCGGCTTTTCCAATGCATCTTTCGCCTTGAAATTCTCCGAAGTAACCCTGAGCAAGCTTCAGGCCGCCGTGGAGGCGGGCAAGCTCGATCCTAAAAAGCCCGCCGATGAAGAGGCCTTGGTGAAAGCGGGCCTGGTCCGCCGCAAAAAAGACGGGATCAAGCTACTGGGTACCGGCGCTTTGAAGACAAAGCTGGATCTGACGATTACGAAGGCCACGAAATCCGCGCAGGAAGCGGTCGAGAAGGCTGGCGGTAGTATTTCGTTCATCGAAAAGATCGTTGCCCCTGTCAAGAAAAGAGCGAAGTAGCTTTTTCGATCGGTTTTCGTGCATTCTCTCCTATTAAAACCCTTTAGCGGCTTTGCCGGGCTTTCGGCATAAAGAATTTCTAAAGCCCCATTTATAAAATTCCCAGCCATTAAAAAAGCCCCGCTAAACGGGGCTTTTTTCTGATTTCGAGAAGAGGATAAATCAAGCCGCCATGGCGGTGGCTTTTTTCATCCCTTTGTTAATTTGTTCGTTGAATGGCTCGGCAGTCTCTGTCAAAACCTTTACCATCAGCTCGGAAAATCTTGTCGCGCCGCTTACCAAGTCGTCGAAGTTCGACTGCGTAATCTTATTGTTTACCGCCGTAAAATCATTCAGGGATTTAACGGTCATAACTTCCTTAATGAAGCGGGTCTGCTTTTCTGCATAATTTTGGCCGAAAGAAGATACTTCCCGAAGAAGGGTTTCTGTACCCTTTGCCGCAATGGACCCGGATTTCATCAGAGATTCCATGCCTTCACGGAGAAACTCTCCGGAATCTTTGGTCAGTCTTTCGAACTGATGCTTGCCTTTAATCATGGTTGTCTCCATTTTTTGACGGTTTGAACTATCGTTGCTCGCAGTGGTGATACGCGGTGAACTCTGAGCCGTACGTGCTTTACGCGTCGTAGCAGCTGATGATTTTGCGGGTTTTCTTCCCCGGGTTTTTTTGCGTGCTTGAGCCATTTTAATCCTCCAAATCACGTGGGTTAGGCGAGTTTCAACAAAGACTATATGTTTTGCACCGCACAATAACAAGTGTCTTATTTAATATTTCAGCGGTTGTCAACATTTTTTTGCACTGCACAAATTTTTGAAGTCGTGACAAATCATCTAAAAACATATAATCTGAAGAAGAATTCGCCATTTCTCGAATCAAAAAATAAACCTTTTTCAGAGACCCAAATAGCATGAACAGACAAACCCTGTTATCAGCGCCTATCCTCTTTTTCCTCTGTTTGACAGTGGTTTTCGTAGGATTTTTTTCCCCTGTCGCGGTTTCGGCGGCCGATAATCCAAGATATGCCTCCTTGGTGATGGACGCGGATACAGGGATTATTCTTCACCAACGTTATGCAGACAAAAAAGTTCATCCAGCCTCGCTGACGAAGGTTATGACTCTGATGCTGGTCTTCGACGCGCTGGAGCGGGGGACGATCACCTTGGACGAGCGGGTGAAAATCTCAAAACATGCCGCCGGGATGCCCCCCAGCAAACTGGGTCTTCCTGCTGGTTCCAGCCTACGGGTACAAGATGCAATCTATGCCCTTGTCACGAAGTCAGCCAACGATATTGCGGCGGCTCTGGCCGAGCATGTAGGGGGAACCGAGCCCATGTTTGCGCGCATGATGACGCGCCGCGCCCATGCTCTGGGAATGTCCAAAACACTTTTTACCAACGCTTCTGGTCTGCATAACCCTGCGCAGACGACAACGGCGCGGGACATGGTTCTTTTGGCCAGGGCCATTATTCAGGAATATCCTGAGTATTACCGTTATTTTTCCACAAAAAATTTTACATACGCGGGTCATTCCTATCACAACCACAATCGGCTCATGGAGAGCTATCCCGGCATGGACGGCATGAAAACGGGGTATGTGAATGCCTCAGGGTTTAACCTTGTGGCCTCCGCCGTGCGGGGCAATCGCCGTCTGATCGGTGTTGTGTTCGGTGGCAGAACAACCAAAAGCCGGAACGACCATATGGCTTCCCTTCTGGACCAAGGTTTCGCAAATATTGAAAATACCCGAATTGCTCAGGCGAATATTCCGCTTCCTGGGAAGAAGCCCTTTGAAGCCCCATCGCCTGCGGAAGGGTCCATGGAGTGGGCGAATATGCAGCCTGCGGCGGGAACTGCTGAAGATGGAGGAGAGGTGCTGGGCCAGGGAGATTACGATCCGGCTCTGGATAGAATTTCTCCACCTGAGTCTACCCAGATGATTTCTGCTCAGCCGGTTCTGCTAGCTTCTCTCCAGAAGAGCGCGCCTCGGCATCGGGCTGATTCGGTTGCTTCGGTTCCCGTATCATATTCTGCCTCCCCTCCTTCCTCTTATCCATCAGCACCTTCGGCCTCGCCCGTAATGCGGGATAGCCGTCCGGGCGCATGGTCGATTCAGGTTGGAGCTTTTGAAAGCCGCGTGGCCACCGATCGGGCGGTTCATGAAAACCTCCGTAAATTGCCGCAGCATCTGGCCTACGCTTCTCCGGTTATTGCACCGCTGAAGACCGAAAAAGGCTGGTTATTCCGCGCGCGTCTGGAAGGATTTTCCCGAGCGGACGCCTATGCGGCCTGCGGTCACTTGGAAAGCTGCCTTCCTGTCGCGCCCCGTGTCCAATAATCATTCCCGCGCTCTTGTAACAAGGAATCTGCAAGACGGCGAAAGCGGGAACATTCTGTTTATGATTTTGATTGCGATTGTCCTGATCGGAGTGTTGACTGCCGCGATCCAGTATTCCAGCCGCCCTGAGGGATCCAATATAGACAAGGAAACTCTGGTCATACGTGCCACCGAAGTGCAGCGGATGGCTTCCGAACTGGAGCGAGCGATATTGTTCATCCTGCAAAATGGGAAAAGCGAATCGGACATCCGCTTCGCGCATCCGGAAGCCCCCGCGGATTATGGGGATCTATCCGCTGATTCCGATCCGTCGGATCAGATTTTTGATCGCACCGGAGGAGGAGCTGAATACCGCGCGCCCCCGCCAGATGTGAATGACGGCAGCCCTTGGGAATTCTATGGTGGAACGCATGTGCCCGGCGTGGGGTCGGACCAGGCCGATTTGGTCGCGGTTCTGCCGAATGTTACGCCCCAATTCTGCGATAAAATCAACGAACTAAATGGACAAAGTGGTACGCCGGCCGATACTGGTACGGCCCCCGCAGCGGGTCCGAATGCGGGGGATTGTGTTTATCAGGGAACGGTGGGGCGTTTTGAGGACGGTCAGAAATTTTACACCACCCCCAACACCATGGATGAAACAACATTCGAACAGGATCCTGAAACATCCACAACCCGTACGGCGCTGCAAGCCTGCGTGGTGTGCGATATCGGCCCGGCCCGCCATTTTTATCACGTACTTCTGGCCCGATGAAGCTTGTGTGTTATTCAAACAGTATACGCCGCACAATTCCCGGTGCGAGAACTGACAGGGGATTGACGCTGACCTGTGGATCTTCCGCAGGACCCTTGAGAGCATAAGTTGCGGCGAAAACGCTGCCAGAACCTCCGGTCAAAATGTCTCCAACCAGAGGAATATTGCTGATGATGTTGTTTACCCCGGACAGAGGTACGATTGTGCCTGTCATGTCGAAAGTTTCCAGAGCACGATCATATTCTCCATCAAATGTAAGCCCCAGCGAATTGCCCGAGGTACGCCCGTCCTTCACCAGCACAAGACTTCCTTTTGACCGGTAAGTCCATTTGAAATCCGTTTCCGCGCGCGTGAAATGAATCCCTTCTCCATTGAGAAGGGTGATCATTCCGGGCAGAGATACGGCGCCTAAAAGTCGGCCCAGAACGGGAACATTCACAGCACGGAAATCTGAAATCTCGGCCTTTCCAGCGATATCGCGGTTTTCCACTCCCCCGGCGGACTGGCCATGAATTTTCATTCGGCCTCCCTGAATCCGGCTGTAAACGCCGAAGGCCGCAAGCGCGGCTCCCGCATTATCCGCTTCCAGATCGAAAGTGCGGGTTCCACCTCCGGTAGGTCCGTAGCGTAGACGTACGCTGCCGTTTCCTGTTGCTGCATCGACATGAAGAAGATCGAAGCGCCCATGCGCGTCAATTTCCGCACCAATCCTTGCGGATCGGATTTCATTAGTTCCTTCTGTCAGCATCCGGTCCGCTGTGAGGGAAAGGATGAGGGGAGGATTTTGATAAGCGGCATCCGCATCATTTTTCCCGAGCGTCGTGCGGAGATCAAGCAACGGGCCGCTCATGGACAATTTCATTGCACCAGAGGGTAAATTTTCAAAATCCACGGCTCCGGTGGTTTCTCCGGCGGTAAGACGGTCGAAATGTCCCTTGGCGATTTCAGATCCTGTCTCTGAATTTCGAAAGGTGAGACTTCCTCCTTCAAGCGCAAAATGATTCGCGGAGGCTCTCAGACCGGTCACGCTTGTTACGGTTTTATTTTCCAGCCGCGCAGTTAAAAAGGCTGTTCCTGGCATGCCTATTGGCTTTTCAAACCCCAACGGCTTAATAAAAAGCCACGTGTCCTTAAGGTCCATCTGAATAGCTGCATCCGCTTTGCCTTGCCCGTATCCGGTATAGGTAACGACCATTGGCACCGGGCCTTCCAGAAAATCACTGGTATCAATTCCGAGGGATATGCGCAGATCCGGATCAGCATTGAGGGATGCGGAAACCCTGCTTTTGTAAGGCTGTCCTTCGCTTTGCAGGAACTCCGAATATTCGATAGAAACGGGTCGTCCTTCCAGGACACCCTCGCCTTTAACCCCGAAATCGTTTCCTGCAATTTGCACTGCGAATGACCCTTCCGAAAGGTCGAGATTTCGGACCACATGCGGAAGAACGGCTCCGTGGATTTTTCCTTCTGCGCTGATTTTTAAGTCCTCGGTATTCAGATTTTTTATTGCGGGGAAAGAAAGTCCCAGGCTGAGATCAACATTTCCGGCAACGCGGGAAAGATCAAAATCATGATTCATATGGAGAGGCTCTTTTTCAACGTACGCAAAGAGATCCTCCAGCGGGCCGTTCATTTTTGTCTGTATGTTCGCGTACCCCTTCCCCTTTTGAGATAGCTCCGTGAATTCAAGGTCTCCTTCTTGCAGAACAAGATTTCCAAGATTGGCCTCTTGAATATTGATGGAAAGTCGATCCGGTTTTTTTTCATACCGCCCGCTTCCTGAAGAGTTTGTTATGGGTGTAAGAGGGGGGCGGTAATTCACCGTCATGCCTTCAAATGAGAAATCAGCGATGAGGTCATCTGCGCCTATTTTCCATCCTTGGTCCCCTTTCGCCAGGTCCAGCAGAATCTCGGCCGATAAATTGCGGTAAACGCCCCCTTTAATTTTTTGTATCAGCCACTCTTCTGCATGGTCGCCGCGCAGAAATTCAGGCCATAATTCTGTAATTTTTTCCTGTCGCAATTCTCCTATTTTGATGGTCAGGGGCCCTTTCAGGGAATCTCCGTTTTGTTCAAGCCCTCCTTCGGCAAGGGCGGTTATGCCCTTTAAGGTTATGCCCGCCTCAGCGATTTGAAGTTTTTTGGGTGTGTTTGGTTTGCCCCCATAGGAAGCCTGCAGGAAAAAATGAGTATAGGGGGCAGCCTCCTTGAAGAGATCTGGCAGGCGGAGAATTCCGTCCGGGGATTCCACGCGTGCCTCCCCCGTTTCAAGAGATAAATTGGGGCCAAAACTGGCGGTGATTGTCGCGTTTATAACCACATCCTGCGTGGTAAGCATGTCCAGGCCTTTGATTTTTTTGGCAAGAATTTTGGTGTCAAAATTTTTCAGGCTGGTTTCCAGGGTTATGCCCTTGCTGTTCCAGTCCAAAAGCAATTGTCCGCGTATCCAGGATACTGGCTCGCCGTCATTGGAAAGATGAAGCATGAAGGAGGATTCCAAGCCTTCTTTTGCGCTCCGGAAGTCTATATCGGTGCTGGGAAGAAACCATGAAACCTTCAGGATGCGGTCTTCCACATGGATTTTGGCTCCTTCGACTTCCAGGGCTCTTAAGGAGCCTAGGGGAGAATTCGGATTATCGGCGCGTCCTGGTCGCGCGATATATTCCAGAACCTGCGCCGTCAGGCTGGACTGGCTCTCGGCAGTTTTTTGATCGGTCTCCTGACCGCGAAATCCGATGTCGATCAGGCCATCTTCCCCCCGCACGACCCGAAGGGAGGGCTGTTTCAGAATCAGAGTTTCCGGGGATATTTTGCCTACCAAAAGCCGAGGCAGGGAAAAGCTGATGGCGGCCTCGTCCACGGATAATATTTCCACGTCTTTCTTGTCTAGAATCCGCGCCCCCTTAAGTCCAAGGTAAGGAAGGCTTTTCATGTCCGGCCAGTAAAGGAGCATTTGATCTATGGCGGCGTGATTTCCGCTTTCCGGATTGCTGAGAATCTTTTCGACATAGGGGCGCAGCCCCGTGACATCAACCGGCGCGCGGCTGACATGCCAGAGGAAAGCTCCAAGGGCCAGGGCGCTGCCCAGCAGTAAAACCGCGCAGAGCTCAAAAGCCAGATGCAGCACGTGTCTTCGGCGGCGCTTTATCCGTGGGCGGGGGTCTTCGCTATTTTCACTTTCGGATTTCTGATTCAATAGATACGACTCCGGCTCAAGGGATTGACTTTTTTCATCCTACAACCATTTTGGTGGCACATCACGTCATCCATCTAACTTTTTAAGAGGATAAACCATGATTGATCTCAAGCTTGGCGATATGGCCCCCGATTTCACCCTGCCCGCGGATGGTGGGGGTACGTTTTGTCTGAGCCAGCATAAAGGCAAGAAAGTCATTCTTTATTTCTATCCCAAGGATGATACATCCGGCTGCACAGCCGAATCATGCGGCTTTAGAGATAATATGGACAGTCTTAAGTCCGCGAATGTTGAAATTGTAGGGCTTTCAAAGGATAGCCCAGCCAGCCATGATAAATTCAAGGCCAAGTACGATCTGAATTTTCCCCTGGCCTCGGATGAAAAGGGGAGTGTCTGTGAACAGTATGGCGTTTGGAAGGAAAAATCCATGTATGGAAAGAAATATATGGGGATTGAGCGCTCCACCTTCCTGATCGACGAGAGCGGAAAAATCGCCAGAATATGGCGAAATGTCAAGGTTCCCGGCCATGTCGAGGAGGTGCGGCAGGCCGCGGAGGATCGCGCGCAAGCAGCTTGATTCGGAAAATCGTTGCGGAAACGTCAAAAATCATTTAGATATAACCGCATGAACAGGATTTTGAATGCGGACGCTATTGTGCTTGTGCTCCTTCTTGCGGAGGCGCGCGGCTAGGCTTTGGCTTTTCAAAACCCGCACGCGCCCCGCCCTCGAAAAGAGACGGGGCTTTTTTTATGACCTGAAGAAGGAAGGCGAAGACCATGACTCCGAAGAACGCTCCCGGCCTGAAGACCGTCGAGGCCGATAAGTCCAAAGCCGCGCCCGCGAAGAAAATGACCGGGGCGGAAATCGTGCTTCGCGCGCTGGCCGATCAGGGAGTGGAGGTCATGTTCGGCTATCCGGGTGGAGCCGTGTTGCCGATTTACGACGCCTTGTTTCAGCAGGATAAAGTGAGGCATGTTCTGTGCCGCCATGAACAGGGCGCTGCCCATGCGGCGGAAGGATATGCACGATCGACGGGCAAGGTCGGGGTTATTCTTGTGACCTCCGGCCCGGGTGCGACGAATGCCGTCACGGGCCTGACCGACGCGCTGATGGATTCGATTCCCTTGGTGTGCATCACGGGGCAGGTGCCGACCTTCCTGATCGGGACCGATGCGTTTCAGGAAGCCGATACCACGGGCATTACGCGCCCTTGCACCAAGCACAACACACTGGTTAAGGATGTAAACGATCTGGCGGGGGCCATTCACGAGGCGTTTCATGTAGCGCGCTCGGGCCGTCCCGGGCCGGTGCTGATCGACATTCCCAAGGATATCCAGTTCGCGGAAGGCAAATATAAGGAGGCCGCCGATTCCATGGCGCATGCCTATTTTCCGAAGACCGACCCCGATATGGACGCGATCGAGGCCGCAGTAGAACTGATGGCTGGCGCGAAAAAGCCCGTTTTTTACACCGGGGGTGGCATTATCAACGCTGGCCCGGCAGCGAGCAAAGCTCTGCGTGAACTGGCCGCGCTGACGGGTTTTCCCGTGACTTCCACGCTCATGGGGCTGGGTGCCTATCCGGCGTCGGATAAACAGTGGCTGGGAATGCTGGGGATGCACGGCACGTTCGAGGCGAATTGGGCCATGCATGATTGCGATGTCATGATTAATATCGGGGCGCGCTTTGATGACCGGATCACGGGCCGTACGGATAAATTCTCTCCGCACTCGCAAAAGATCCATGTCGATATCGACCCCAGCTCGATCAACAAGAACATCCGCGTGGATATTCCGATTGTGGGGGATGCGGGCAAGGCCTTGGAGGCCATGATTGCGGTATGGAAAAAACGCGGCTTCCGGGCCGACCAGGAGGCCCTGTCCCAGTGGTGGAAACAGATCGAAAAATGGCGTGACAAGAAATGCCTCGCCTATCAGGGCAGCGATTCCATCATCAAACCCCAATATGCGCTGGAGCGGCTACGCGCGCATCTGGCCAAAGACAAGCGAAAGCAATTCATCTCCACCGAGGTCGGCCAGCACCAGATGTG
Organism: Alphaproteobacteria bacterium; assembly: GCA_021741325.1. Lineage (GTDB taxonomy): Bacteria > Pseudomonadota > Alphaproteobacteria > Micavibrionales > Micavibrionaceae > JAIOYC01. Next base: position 7,442 of record JAIOYC010000011.1, on the reverse strand, counting down.
GGCCGCCCAGTTCCTGCCCTTCAACGATCCCAACCGCTGGCTGACGTCCGGTGGGCTGGGGACCATGGGCTACGGCCTGCCTGCGGCCATTGGGGCGCAGGTGGCGCACCCGGACGCTTTGTGCATCGATGTGGCGGGGGAGGCCTCCATCCTGATGAACATCCAGGAGATGAGCACGGCCGTGCAATACCGCCTGCCGGTCAAAATTTTCATTCTGAATAATCAATGGATGGGTATGGTGCGCCAGTGGCAGGAATTGCTGCACGGCGAGCGCTATTCCGAGAGCTACACCGACTCTCTGCCTGACTTCGTAAAGCTGGCGGAAGCGTACGGCGGGATAGGCCTACGCGCGGAAACTCCCGCGGAACTGGACGGGGTAATCGAACAGATGCTCAAAACGGACAAGGTAACCATTGTGGATGTCCGCGTGGACCAGCGGGAAAACTGCTTCCCGATGATTCCCTCAGGCAAGGCGCACAATGAAATGATCCTGGCCCCCGACGCCAGCCAGTTTGACAAGAAGCTGGTTTGATGATATGAAAATAATCTATGAGCAGGATTGACAAGCTTTTCAACCACGCCGCCTTTCAGAAAAAGGTTAAGAGCGTTTTAGGAACGGATATATCGGGGGTAGCGGTTTCTCCGATAGGAGGGGGGATTCATAAGGACTGTTTTATGTTAGCGGCTGAGGGGAAAAAAGCGATCCTGAAAGAAGAGGCATACGGAAGGCTAGAGAATCCTATGGGGTTTCCTGTTGACTCTTTGTTGGAACTAAATGTTATTGACGAAACCAAAAAGCTGGGAGGGAATGATAAAATACATTTCCCCAAATCTTTCGGAAATTTTGTTTATGACGAAGATGAAGAGAAATTTGTCAACTACAGAAAAATCAAAGGTCCTGAGAAGGTCAGCCAGCTTAGTCAATCATCCGAGATCTCTTTCTTTATCCTTGAGGAATATAAGGAAGGTCGGTTTGTCAATGAAGAAGAGTTGCAGAAAGCACAGGCGATACGAGAGGAGGGCATAAAACGCAATTCGATGCTCTGGCAGACTGTTGATGCAGAGGAACGGAATGATGTTATCGTCGACCAAGAGGGGAATATGGCTTTCATAGATCGCGGTCTTTCTTCTAAAAGCAAAAAAACATTTAAGCGGCTATGTAAGCACTTTTTGGATATTCCCCCGGACTATATAGATAGTGACGGTATGATTAATGACCCATACGAGGATTTTCATCAGGAGTTTCGCTTTTGATACGAGGCGTGCTACTGCAGATCCAGGGTATTTTGAACATCTTCCAATGGGAGTTTCCATGAACACATCTGCCTATAGAACCAAAAGCCGCCGGGGACAGAGCGTGTATGCGCCGGGACCGGGGGAAGAGAATATCGAGTCCCATACGCTGGCCATATTGGTCCGTAATGAGCCTGGCGTTTTGGCTCGGGTGATCGGATTGTTCTCGGGGCGGGGCTATAACATTGACAGTCTGAGCGTGGCGGAGACGGACCATGCGGGGCATCTCTCGCGCATCACGGTGGTGTGTTCAGGAACGCTGGCCGTGATCGAGCAGATCAAGGCGCAGCTGGAGCGCACGGTGGTGGTGCAGGAGGTCAAAGACCTGACGGTCACCGGCCCCTATGTGGACCGGGAACTGGGGCTGGTCCGTGTCGTCGGACAGGGGGAGAAGCGCATTGAAGCCCTTCAGATCGCCGAGTCTTTCCGCGCGCGCGTGGTTGATTCCACCCTGGATTCTTTTATTTTCGAGATCACGGGGACCGCGGAGAAAGTCAACGCCTTCATCGACCTCATGGTGCCCCTGGGGCTTGCCGAGGTAAGCCGTACCGGCACGGCCGCTTTGGCCAGAGGCGGAATAACAGAGCGGATCAAAGAATAAATTTGCTCAGATCCGTAGACTTTAAAAGATCCTCGATCTGCGTGCGCACATAATCCGCTGTGATCGAAATGCTTTCCCCGCCCCGGTCCGAGGCCGTGAAGCTGATATCTTCCAGAAGTTTTTCCATCACAGTATGAAGGCGGCGCGCGCCGATATTTTCCACGCGCTCGTTGATCTCAAAGGAAAGCCGGGCTATGGCATCAATAGCATCCTCGGTGAATTCCAGGCTGACCTTTTCCGTCCCGATCAGGGCTATGTACTGCTTGATCAGACTGACTTCCGTATCTTTCAATATAGCCCTGAAATCGCTTTCCGTCAGGGGTTTCAGCTCCACCCGGATGGGCAGGCGGCCCTGGAGCTCCGCCAAAAGATCCGATGGTTTCGCATAGTGAAACGCGCCGCTGGCAATAAAGAGCATATGATCGGTACGAACGGGGCCGTGCTTGGTCATGACTGTTGTGCCTTCGATCAGGGGCAAAAGATCTCGCTGCACGCCCTCGCGGCTGACGTCCCCGCCGCGCAGATCCTGCCGGGCGGCGATTTTATCGATTTCATCAATGAAGACGATTCCGTTTTGCTGCACAAGCTCCAGGGCAATGGAAAGCATTTTGTCTTCGTCCAGCAGCTTGTCGGATTCTTCTGCGATTAGAACTTCATGGCTTTCGGCCACGGTCATGCGGCGTTTTTTTGTACGCTGTCCGAAGGCTTTTCCGAGCATATCGGTTACATTAATCATCCCCATGGAAGCACCCGGCATCCCCGGAATATCCATCATTCCCCCCATGGGGTTGGCGTTGTCCGCGACCTCGATTTCTATTTCACGGGCATCCAGCTCGCCCTTGCGGAGTTTTTCCCTGAAATTTGCGCGCGTTCCCTCTCCGGCCGTCTCGCCGACCAGCGCATCCAAAACACGTTCTTCCGCGTATATTTCGGCTTGTGCGACCACGGTCTTACGTAGGGACTCGCGGGTCATGTGGATGGAAACCTCAACGAGATCCCGAATAATGGATTCCACATCCTTGCCCACATACCCGACTTCGGTGAATTTCGTGGCTTCCACTTTCAGGAAGGGAGCCTGTGCAAGCTTCGCAAGGCGCCGGGCAATTTCGGTTTTACCCACGCCCGTCGGACCGATCATCAAAATATTTTTTGGATAGACTTCCTCTTGCATGTCCGCATCAAGCTGCCTGCGGCGCCAGCGATTGCGCAGGGCGATGGCCACAGCCTTCTTCGCGTCGTTCTGGCCTATGATAAAGCGGTCGAGCTCGCTGACGATCTCGCGCGGAGAAAAAGCCGGTATGTCCAGAAGAGGGTTCCTGTCAGCCATGAGAATCAGAGTTTTTCTACGATGATGTTGTCGTTCGTATAGACGCAAATTCCCGCGGCAATCCGGATGGATCGCAGAGCGATATCCCCCGCGCTTAAATCCTGATCGTAAGGGGCCCGCGCAGCGGCCAGCGCATAATTACCGCCCGAGCCTATGCCGATAATCCCGTCCTGAGGCTCTACCACGTCGCCGGTACCGGTCAGGATGAGGGATGTAGATTTATCGCACACGGCCATCAGAGCTTCCAGGCGGCGGAGATATTTGTCGGTGCGCCAATCCTTGGCCAGCTCTACGCACGCGCGCGTAAGCTGTCCCGGGTGGGCCTCGAGTTTCGATTCCAGGCGCTCGAACAGGGTGAAAGCATCAGCCGTGGCACCGGCGAATCCTGCAATGATGTTATTTTCACGGCCCAGCCTGCGTAGCTTGCGGGCATTATTCTTCAAAACCGTGTGACCCATTGAAACCTGGCCATCCCCGGCAATCACAACATCGGAGCCTTTGCGGACGGACAGAATAGTCGTCCCCCGCCATCTTTGGGTTTGTGCGTAATCATGGTCGGACATGGGTAAGGATATGGGGTGAGCAGGTCCCCAAAGTCAAGATGCAAAGGAAAAAATCAAGGCTTATCGCGCACGGAGGCGGTCGGATATATGACGCACCAGTTCCTTGGTGGAAGAATCGCTCATCGGGTTGCTCAAGCCTTCGGCGAGATCCGCCGCGAGTGTTTTGGCGAGGGTTTTCCCAAGCTCCACACCCCACTGGTCGAAGCAATTGATGTTCCAGATCACGCTCTGTACGAAAATTTTATGCTCGTAGAGCGCCATAAGCATTCCCAGGCGATAGGGGTCAAGACGATCCAGAAGTATCGTGCTGCTGGGTCTGTTGCCTTCAAAATTCCGGTGGGGCTCCGCCTCATTTTTTTCGCCCTTCATAAGGGCCTGGCTTTGGGCAAGAGCGTTGGCCAGCAATTTTGTATTGTGATCGTGCAAAAGGTGTTCGGGCCGGAGGGCTGCGATAAAATCCGCTGGAATAATAGCCGTTCCTTGATGAAGGGATTGAAAAAATTCATGCTGCGCGTCTGTTCCCGCCTGACCGAAGATCAGGGGACCCGTGTGATAATTTACGCGTTTTCCGTCCAAGTCCACGCACTTGCCATTCGATTCCATGTCAATCTGGCGCACCCAGGCCAAAAAAGAATGTAAATTTTGTGCGTAGGGCAGAACGGCATGGGAATCCATGTTCCAGAAATTCCGGTACCAGATGCCCAGCATCGCCATGATCACCGGGATATTGCGTGCCAGGGGAGCAGCTTTAAAATGTAGGTCTGCCGCGCGCGCGCCGGCCAGAAAGGCTTTAAAATTTTCAAAACCCACGGACAAAACGATCGGTAATCCGACCGAACTCCACAGACTGAATCTTCCTCCGATCCAATCCCGCAGGGGCAGAGTGTAGTCGGGCAGGATCCCGAAATCCCTCGCGGCTTTCTGGTTCGCGGTCACGGCCAGAAAATGTTTCGCGATGCGGGCTTCCCCTATCCAGGCTTGCGCAGCTCTTAGATTCTCAAGGGTTTCTGCGGTAGAGAAAGTCTTGGACGCCACGATGAAAAATGTATTGTCCCGATGAAGGGATTGTAGTGTCTGCGCAATGTGCGCGCCGTCCATATTCGATACAAAATGGATGCGGGGGCCGTTTGCAAAAGGCGTAAGCGCCTCGCAGACCATGTGCGATCCCAAGCTGGAGCCTCCGATGCCTATATGCACAATGTCCGTGAATCCCGCGCTTCGTATTTCCCCGGAGAGCTTTTCCATCCTGGACAAGGTGGTTTCAACGAATTGTGTAATATCTTCTCCGCCAACGTGAAGCCCTGCCTCCGTAGAGCCTCGAAGCGCTGGATGAAGCGCTGCGCGATTTTCAATTTTATTAAGAGGTTTTCCCGCGAACAGCCCGCCCCGTGCTTCTTCAATGCCGCAAGCCGTGGCCAGGGATATCAAAAGATCTAACGTCTTTTCGGTTGTCCGATGTTTGGAATAATCAAAAAGAAGGCCGTCCAGTTCAATATGAAATTGATCGAATCTTTGCAGATTTTCCTCAAAAAAATCGGAAATATTCTGCCCCTCCATATTCTTGCGGTGACGCTCGAGAGCGTCCCATTCTAGCTTTTGAATCAGAGGCTTACTCGACATCGGGAATGACCTCGATCATAAGCGCGTCTTCGATATTTTCGGGCCGGCCCACCAGGATCGTCATAAAACTCTCTGAATTCAGGGTTTTTTGCGCCACCCTTTGAATATCTGCAGCAGTCGTCGCTTGGATAGCCTCATCGCGGCGATCTAGGTAATCAAGGGGAAGCCGGTCGAGCTGCAAGGATTGCAAAAGTCCCGCGATTTTATCTGTTGATGTAAGGGAAAGGGGCAAAGAACCCCTCAGGTAGGATTTTGCATCCGCCAGCTCTTCCGGCGAGACAGGATTGTTTCTGATTTTTTTCCATTCCGCCTTTACAAGATCAAGGACTTCTCTCGCGTTTCCTATTTTGGTCGAGCCGGAAACCTCAAGCATGTCCGCATGATCCATATTCACATAGCTGGAGTAAATTCCATAGGTCAGGCCTCGTTTTTCCCTTATTTCCTCGGTGAGGCGCGACCCAAATCCTGAAGAGCCTAGAATAAAATTCATGACCTGGGCTATGTGGAAATCGGAATCTGCGCGGCTCATTCCGGGCTGTACTACTTCGATAACGGTCTGTGGAATATCTTTTTCAAAGGTGAAGATTTTTCCGGCATTTTGAATGGCCGTGTCCGGGACTGCCTGCACAGAGGATTTTTCCCGGAGTTCACCAAAAATTTCGTCCAGAATTGTGGAGAGCTCTGCGGCTGTGATATCGCCTGCCGCGGATACGACGAGTTGGTCCCGCGCAAGACCCTGCGCGAACAGCTTTAAATCCGCCGATGTTATCGTGTTAAGGCTGGAAATCGTGCCTCCGCTATTGCGGGCGTAGGGATGACCCTCGAAGGCCTTGTCGTTCAGAAGGCGCGCGGCGATCCATTCAGGATCGGAAAGAGCGGAGCGTATGCGGGCTTGATTGGCTTCGCGCATACGGATTACCGCTTCTTCATCGAATCGGGGCTTGGTCAGCGCGAGCTTTAGCAGTTCAAGGGCGCGGCCTTTGTTTTTTGTCAGGGTCCGCAATTCGCCCGAAAAATGATCGCGGTCGCTGTTGAAGTGAAAATCGATTGCCAGATCCCGAAGCTCCTTCTGAAAAGCTTGAGAATCAAGCGGACCTGCGCCTTCATCCATGGTGTTGGATGCCATCTTGGCCAGGCCTTGTTTATCTACAGGGTCTTGGGCGGCACCCGATCCGCGAAATGAAAATTCCAGCGCTATAACTGGAATAGAGTGGTCTTCCACCAGCCAAGCCGTGAGGCCGCCGGGGCTTTTTACTTTCTGGATATCAAGCAATGTCGCGCGCGCGGCATTGCTTCCGGGGAATAGAAAAAAACCCAGCATCAGAAAAAAAGAAATGCCTAACCCCGCGACTCTTCCGAAAAAAAAGAATGGTTTTTTCATGGTTTATCCTCTTCCGGCAGGAGATAAGCCGTTATAGGTGGGCGGCCCACAGGCGATTGCCCGCCCAGATATTTTGCGGCGGCCCCCTGCACTCGAGAGACTGTGATTTTTGCGATGTTGCGGGGCCAGTACTCCACATGTTCGGCGCTTGCTCCCGTGGCCAGCGCTTGCCCGAAGGTCATAGCCGGACCTGCCAGACTGTCGCGGGCATAGATAGCGGCGCTTTGCAGCCGCGCGATGGAGTCTTTCAATTCGGTTTCTGTGACTCCGCTTTCAATCACATTCCTGATTTCAGCCCGCAGGCTGGCCTCGACCCTTTCGGGTTTCACACCCGGCAGGGGTGAGGCATAGACCGAAAGTTCTGCGTCGTCCCAAGTGTACGGCCTATAGACAAGCTCCGCGACGCTGGCGATTTTCTGATCGTTGACCAAGGCCCTGTACAGGCGGGAGGTCGGTCCCCCTCCGAGGATGTCCTGCAAAATCTCCAGCGCCAGTGAATCCTCAGGATTTTCCCGCACACCCGGTGCGCGGAAGGAGATCAGCACCATGGGCTGATGCACATGGGGATGGCGAAGAGTAAAATGCGCTTCCGCCCCCAGGAAAGGAGAATGCGTCCGTTGACGGGGCGGCACGCTTCCGCTGGGAATAGGGCCGTAT
>JAIOYC010000010.1 GCA_021741325.1 Alphaproteobacteria bacterium | reverse complement strand
CGTATAGACGTAATGGACTTTTTCTGTGCTGCAGGCTTGCGAGGCCGCGTTCCAGACCGCTTCATTCTCTGTACCGGGCACGTAGGGAATGGCACCACCGATCAGCTCCTGAGGGAGAAACGGAAAAAGATTACTGACATAATCTTCAGCTTCGCCCGCCATGTAATCCGCAATGCCCGCAGAAGGATGCCGCGAGGCTCTTTTGCGGCGGGCCTCCGGGTCAGAATTTCTTTCTTGTGGTTTTATACCCGTAGCCAATCACATCGCTCCTTGCATTAGGCCGCCCATCATGGAATCCATGCTCATATTCATAACCGTCAAGGCGTAAATCGCGCTTCCGAAAGCGGCGACCAGGAAAAGACCCGTTAGGGCAAAGGCCAGCCATACAATCAGCGAGTGCTTGGTTTTCGCCGCCTGCGAACGCAGATCGACAATAGACTCCATAACTGTAGCAACTTGATCGAGATCAGACAAGCTTGCAAGTTCCAACCGTTCATTCCGATTCAGGGGTGGGCGGTCAAGGGCGGAGCCCAGACTGACTCCGCGGCTTAAGTCGGCCAGAGAATCCTGCCAATAGGCAGCCACGTCGGGGGCGGAGGAAGCGTCCGCCGATTGATCCAAAACATCGTTAATGGGGACGTGTCCCCTCAACATCCGCGCCGCTGCGGACATGGAATCGGCGAAAGCAAGGTCACGCAAGTAAGCGCCGATCAGCGGAATTTTCCGCACCACCCGGGCGGTCGGCCAGTCCCGTTTTCCGCGGTTGATCCAGTAGGAAAAAAGGCACCAGCCCATAAACACGCCAAATCCGACTGAAGTATAAATGAGAAAATCCCAAGTGAATTCAAGCCATCCCACCACGTCGGTAAACTTTGCCAGCGCCTCCGGCTCGGTGGGTGGATTGTCCCGGAACCAGCCCAGAACCATGTCCTTTCCACTCCACAGTGAAGACACGATCGAGAACACGTCAAATCCCAGCCAGCTCATCGTTCCCATGATGGCGCGTTTGTTTTTCTTTTTCTGCGTGATGGACTGGATAGCATGCGGGATACCCTCTGGCAGCCGGTTTGCCCGCTCGCTGCCTGCCAGGATAGCCAGTGTTCCATGGTCGAAAATATTCAGGGCTTTAAGTGCGTCAATAACACCCAGCCCGCGCGCCAGGGCTTCGCGGGCAGGAGCCAGGATGTTCTGGCGCCGGGGGTTGGTTTCCGCCTGAATGATCTTCCAAAGCGCCACGCCCGGAGACGTTCCGCCCGAGCGGAACTGGATTCCGCGCAAAAGCTGAACCTGCCACCAGGTTGATCGCGCGAGAAGCCGCTCCAAGGGAGAACGCTCATGGGGACGGACTGAAAGGACGTAACCTCCCTTTTTTGACACTTCGGCCCGGACATCGTCCGCCGAGGGCAAATAGAAGGATTCGGTAATCCTCTTGGGACCCGATCGCGTTTCATACGCTATTTCAACAATCCATTGCTGCATTTCAAAGTGGTAAGCCTGCAAGTTGGCAAGTTGGTAAAAAAAGCCTTACCCACTCACAAATCTGCCTCCCCTTACTCCTCCAGATACGATAGAGCCGCCTTTGGATCCACCAGACCGCTGACGACCAGATCCACCAGCCCTTCTCGCCGCGTGTGCACGATAACACCTTCTTCCCGCAGAATGTTGTTCACGTTGGTGAGAAGGGCTTCATAAATGCCGTTTCTTTGCGATGGACCGACCGTGATGATCAAGGCATCGAGCAAAAGGGTCCGCCCCGAAATTCCTGTCCGGTTGCACAGATCGCAGCCGCTGGTGTTGTGCCGGCGAACCTGGATGTGCGGTTCTATACCAAGCTCATGCAGCTCCTCGGATCTGAGAACTTTTCCCACTTCGTCCTTATGGGCGCAGCCTTGACACAGGGTCCGGACAAGGCGCTGGTTAAGGATCGCTCGCACCTGCTGGGCAAGGGTATAGGTGGAGGAGCGTTCCCGCGCGGCAGGCATGAGCGAGCGCAGGCGCTCGAACGTCTGGAGGGCCGTGTCCGCATGGACCGTAGAAATTACAGTATGACCTGATTCTGCGGCGCGCAGGGAAGTCTCCACGGTGTCGGCGTCCCGCATTTCCCCGATGATGATGTAATCCGGAACATGGCGCATTGCGGCGCGAATCAGGTCCGCGAACGATCCGCCGGGCATTCCGGGGCGCACCTGCCACTGCGTGGAATAGCGCAGTTCGTATTCAATCGGATCTTCGATAGTGAGGACATGCCGCCGTCGCCGGTCGATCTGCTGTACGCAGGCATACAGCGTGGTGGTTTTTCCTGATCCTGTGGGGCCAGATAAAAGAATCAAACCTCCGCCGCCTTTGATTTCGGGAGAGAGAAGCTTAGCCAGATACTCTCCGACATCCTCATGGCGGCGGAACAGTTCGTCAAATCCTTTCAGGGCTGCGCGATCCAAAAGACGAAGCGTCAGTTTTTCTCCATCCTGCGCCTGTGGCCCTGCGGCCACCCGCACGTCGATTCCCCGGCCTTGCCAGGTGAATCCAAACCGCCCGTCCTTGGGCGTGGTACGATCCCCGAAGTTCAGGCCGGCATCGCGTTTCAGAAGGGTCGTCAGGCGTGCCATGCCCTCGGCGGGCAGGAGATGCATAGGGATCAGGTCGCCGTCGATCCGGTATTTGATCCAGTTGGGCGCGTCCGGGTTATTGTCCTGGACCAAATGAATATCCGAGGCCCTCAATTGCAGGGCTTCCGCGAGCATATCGCGCTGGAACTGATTTAGCAAAAGTCCGTTGTCGCTGTCGTTCAGCCACAGGGATAAGGTTTTTTCACAACGGTCGGCGGAAAGATCGTGAACGGACCGAAGCGTATCAATAAGCTCCTTGCGGTCCCACATCTCTACATCCACCCGTTCCACCATGAATCCGCTGCGGCTGGCGGTGGAAATCAGGGCGTCGATCTGGCGTTCGTTCAGGTCATGGAGCGGCGCAATTTTCAATATCCCATCGCGCAGACCGATCAGGTGAATACTGAGAGGGAGCCAAGACTGGACCGGCAGGACGGACCGAAGTTGGTCCCCCGTGGCACGGTCCTTGATTCCTTCCTCCTCCATTTCGGACGGAAGGATCGCGCCTGCCATGTCCAAAAGCTGTTCCGTGGAGCGGGCAATCCCTTGTTCCAGCAGCATGGCGCGTTCGCGCTGGACCATGTCCAGGTACCGCTCGCGCCCTTCGCCCGCATTCGCTTTCTTTATTTTCGGATCCGATGTTTTAGGGCTGGGGGTTGTCATTCAGTTTATCCATCCGTTGCTGGCGCGGGGGAGGGGATTGTCTGAGAAGAACTCGATTCGCTTCCGCTGTTCGTGGATGAGGATGTTGCGGATGATGATGAACTAATCCGGTTCAGGGAAGACAAGGAGCGGTCGAAGAGCAGCAAGACTCGCTTACCCTGATGCAGAAACTCGATGCCATTTTTCTGGATGATCACCATCCATGGCACACCGCCCAGGACAACTTCCTCGCCGTCAAAAACAATCCGGCTGCCGCCCGGGCCGTTGATAATGGCGCGAGTCGGGGAAAAGGAAGTGATTTTGTAGCCATCGAGCATACTCATGGGGTTGGTCACTGAGGCCGCGTAGGACGTGCCGTTTGTAAGGCTCTCGTTGCGCGCTGCGGCCTCTGCTTGCTGCTGTGCAACATCACCTTCATTCTCCTGCGTGGCGGGATCAATAACCTTGATTTCTTCGCCCCCTGAAAGCACGATGGCTTTTTGATCCTGGCTGACGGTTGATGTCGCCGCACCTCTTATTGGAAGCACAAGAATGCCCCGCGCGCCGTCATGCACGACCTGCACATCGTCAAATAAAGGTCCCACCCGAGTAGGAGACCACGTCAAGGTCAGTGGGCAAGCCTCGATGGGTTTGAGCACGGTATCTTTCAGACATCCATCGTTCTTAAAGCTTAATCCATTGTCTGAACCTGAAATACGAATGTCTTGGATTGTAAGATCTGCATCTCCCGCATTGACCAGAGAAACCGTGATCGTGGAGGCCGTTTCCACATCTGTGCCAAAATCCACAGTGGTTTGCGAAGAAATCATAAGCCCCTTTCCGGGGACGGCTTGGGGAAATATTTCGGCCTCCGCCACTTCCGAAGGACTGTACTGACCCTTCAGGGGTACGCTGGAGAGCCCGGCGGGTCCGTCATGCTCGATCACCAAAACGCCGCTGGACCGGCCCTTGATCTTGGGAGACCAGGTGACAACCGCGATGCAGGCCTGCCCAGCTTCCAGCTTCTTGCATTCTGTTTTGAGCTCATAGCCCGATTGTTCACCGGTATCTATGTAGATCTTGGAGATTTCGATGGGGTTGGAGGTTATATTCCGCAATGTAATGGGCTCCACCAGCGTCTGGCTGCTCTGAAGATCCCCGAAATCGATTACGTTAGGGGTAGCCTCCACATCTGTGGTGAGCCTGTCCGCATCTCCTGTGCTGGGCTCCACCTTGCCCGCAAGTGTGGCGGTGACAAGTCGAGTCCGACCGCTGTGAGACATCAGCATCTCTGCGCGCCAAGGACCCGCCTGCAGGCCCTTGATGGAAAGAGCCACGGCGCATTCCGCCCCAGAGGGCAGGGGTTCATTCTGACATTCGTTCATCGAGATGGTGCCGGAAACCGTGGAGGAAGGGTAGAGCCGAATCAGACCCATTTCCACAGGCTGAGAGCCATCATTGCGGAAACGCACGACGACCTGCGCCGTAGCTCCGATAGGAATGGTTCCTCCATCTACGTTTTGTTCAACGGGAACAACGCCTTCCGTCGTCCCGCTGGCGCTGCGCGCGCCGGGATCCGCAAAGCCCGGATATTGAGCCATTGCCGGATTTTGGGCGGCGGACGGCCGCACGGCTGTGGCCAGCGCGCAAAAGGCCAGGCTGAAGATCAGAAATTTCAAAAAAGATGAACTCATAACGTTGAAGAGATGTTTTATTTTGAAGGACGAGAAGGTGGCAGACGATACGAAGAGCACTCCTCCGAAAGGAAGAGCGTTTCACCGACTATAGCATGAAAGACAGAATCAGCACCAGCAAAAGCGCTCGAAGAAAAAACAGACTCCATCTGCCGGGTAAAAAATTATCCCGCGCGGCGCAAGGGCTTGTATTTCAGGCGGTGAGGGGTGTCCGCGTCATGACCCAGGCGGCGTTTTCTATCGATCTCATACTCTTCGTAATTGCCCTCGAACCAGACAACCTGCGAGTCGCCCTCGAACGCCAGAATATGCGTGGCCAGCCGGTCTAGGAACCAGCGGTCGTGAGAGATGACCACGGCGCAGCCGGGAAAATTCTCCAGCGCTTCCTCCAACGCGGCCAGCGTCTCCGTGTCCAGATCGTTCGTGGGTTCATCCAGCAGGATGACGTTCGCGCCGGATTTGAGCATCTTGGCTAGGTGCACCCGGTTTCTTTGACCTCCCGAGAGAGATCCGACCTTTTGCTGTTGGTCCGTTCCCCGAAAGTTAAAGGCCGAGACATAGGCGCGGCTGGCCATTTCAATCTGACCTAGCTTGATCACGTCCATTCCGTCGGAGATCTCCTCCCACACGGTCTTGTTCGGATTCAGGCTGTCGCGGCTTTGGTCCACATAGCCGAGTTTTACAGTTTCCCCGACCTTGAACTCGCCCTCATCGGGTTTTTCAACATGGGTAATCATCTTGAATAAGGTGGTTTTTCCCGCGCCGTTGGGTCCGATAATCCCGACGATTCCACCTGGCGGAAGCTTGAAGGAGAGGTTTTCGATCAGCAGGCAGTCGCCAAAGCCCTTCCGGATGTTCTTGGCCTCGATCACGGTGCCGCCCAGCCTTGGCGGCGTGGGAATAACGATCTGGGCCGCGCGCTGTTTTGTATTTTGGGATTCCGCCAGCAAATCTTCATACGCATTGATCCGCGCCTTTGATTTCTTGCGCCGTCCCTCGGGGGAACGGCTGATCCATTCCATCTCACGGACCAGCGTCTTCTGGCGCGCGTCTTCTTCCTTGGATTCCTGTTCCAGGCGCTTGGCCTTGGCCTTGAGGTAGGAGGAATAATTCCCCTCATAGGGGATGGCTCGGCCCCGGTCGACTTCCAGAATCCAGCCCGTCACGTTGTCCAGAAAGTACCGGTCGTGCGTGACCATGATGACCGTGCCGGCGTAATCGGCCAGATGTCGCTGGAGCCATGCGACGCTTTCGGCGTCAAGGTGGTTGGTAGGTTCGTCCAGCAAAAGCAGATCCGGTTTTTCAAGCAAAAGCTTGCACAGGGCGACGCGGCGCTTCTCCCCGCCCGAAAGCGTGTCGATTTTAGAATCCGCCGGCGGGCAGCGTAGCGCGTCCATGGCGATTTCAATCGTGCGGTCCAGCTCCCAGCCGTCCACCGCATCGATTTTTTCCTGCAGCTCCCCCATCTCCGCCATCAGCGCGTCGAAATCCGCGTCCGGCTCGGCCATTGCGGCGGTCACGGCATTGTAACGGTCCACCATGGCTTTGACGGGGGCCATGCCCTCGATCACATTTTCCCCCACGGTTTTGGACGGATCCAACTGGGGTTCCTGCTCCAGATAACCCACGCGCGCGCCTTCTGCCGCCCAGGCTTCTCCGGTAAATTCCTTATCCCGTCCCGCCATCAGGCGCAAAAGCGTGGATTTTCCGGCCCCGTTTGGACCCAAAACGCCGATTTTTACCCCGGGTAAAAAGCTTAAGGTTATGTTTTCAAGGACTTTTTTCCCGTTCCCGTAGGCCTTGGTCAGGTCCTTCATCACATAGACGTATTGGTATGATGCCATAATATCTTCTCTCTTGACCGAATGTTATGTATTATGATAATTTCAGGGTCTTATATAAACCACCCGGGAAAGATTTTCAATGAAGGAAACCCTTCTGAAATGGGGGAATGTATTTTCCCGCCTGCCGAACGCATTCCAGGAACGCGCCGCGGAAGGCTTCCGGCGTCTGGAGCAGGAATTTCAGCCTCTTGCTCAAAAACGGGATGCTTCTCTGGCAGAATTGCAAAAGAAAGATGCTTTAAGAACCGAGATCAAGGATTTACTGGTCTGGGAAAGGGGCGTTCCTCCTGAAACCGGGCAGTTTGGCAATTATGCGCGATGCGAGATTGATTTCAACAGGCACGGCCTGCCCAACCGCCTGAGCGCGCAGATCGGATCCTTGACCGGCGGAGGCTTCCCTTACGGTACGGACAAGGATGAATGCGGGATTTACCTGAGCGAAACCGGCTCCGGCGATGTAAATAGTTATGTAAATATTTTCGGGATCGATAAGGATGAGTCCGTGCAGGACCAAGCAGAAAACAGAGACATGATCCTCGAAAAAATGGACCGGATCAGTGCCGGTCAGGCCGTGGATCTGATCGGCCTGAAAAATATTCTGTATCAAGCAAACGGAATAGGCCCGCAAGGCAATGGCGGCGTCATCGACATGCTGGTCAACAAGCGGCACAATACGCCGTTGAGCACATTCAAACTGGATGGGAACTGAAAGCCATCCTATTCCTCTGGTTCCGCCGTGACACCGCTTTTTTCGAAATTATCGATAAGCTGGTCAGCGATCTCGTTCAGGCGACGGGTTTTTTCAAGAACGCTTTCCAGGATGCCCTCCGCCTCTTTGAGCCCCATATCCGGCTCTATATTCACGTATTCCGGGTTGGTCTTTATGCGGGCGTAAAAATGGATCAATTCGCTGGATAAGGTCCGCCCCAGAATATCCAGCTTGTCGGTGTTCCGGTCGAATACAGAGCGGCTCAGCAGTGGTTGCTTCTGGATTATATCACCGGTCTTCCGGTAGCGGGGCGAATCGCCCGCGTTTTTAAGGGACAGCAGCATTTCCTCATAAACGGCCAGATACGCTTCGATCTTCGATTTGTTGGCCTTCATCTCGGTTTCGATCATGGAGGCGATAATGCTGCGTTCCTTGTCCCGCAATCGCCGTTCCCGCTTCATCATATCCAGATTGTCGTTCTGGGCCTGTATGACGTGCCGGAAACCTCTCATGATAACGATGCTTAAAAACGCGAAGGCCGCAATGACACATAGGAACAAAGAAAACCCGAGGCCCATCATCAAATTTCCATTTTGGCTTTGGTTTTCTTCGGCTTCCGCGCCGACACCGTTTCTCCACAATCCGAGATTTTTGTCCTGTGCATGGGATTCCGCGCTGATATAGGCTTCCTCGAAGGGGCTGCCGTACACGACGGAACGATCAACGGACACATAGCCTTCTTCAAGCATGAATAGCCCTAGATCAAGGTCGTCCCTGTTGATGCACTGGGCCTCGATCCGGTCCGAGGTCCGGTTTTTGATTTCGCACTGGACGGGATGGTTCCCGATCGCGTTGGCCAGAGCCGTCCGGGCCTTGAGCTTTAAAAGAGGATCCGTAGCGCCGGTCGAATCCACGCCCCAAAGATGGATAGGGGTTTTCCCGGCCATCAGGCTGTCGGGACCGGCGACGCGAACCGCCGTTTCAAAAAGATTGCTCGGCGGGGTTTCCGAAGAGAGCGGCTGTGCCTGGACCATGACGCTCCCCTGGAGAAGGGCGGCAGTCCATAGAACAATGAAAATTTTGAAAGAATATCGTGTCATGATCGGTGTGGTCAGGGTAAGGGGAAGAAAACCCGATATAATCCCACCATAAACGGAATGAATTTGCTAGGATAGGCTTATCAGAGTTGTTTTTTTTGTTTTTCCGGAATGCGCATACCGTTGAAAAATTTAATGGAGAAGTTGGGGGTTGGGCACGTATTGGAGCCTTACGAAACCCACCCATGGGTTTTTTATGACACGGAGAAGGGCATCACCTGCAGCGCAGAAGTGCGCATGGGCCCCGGATCCGAGGACGCCGAGGCCGAGATACAGTTTCTGCGGGATGAAACCGATGAGGACGAGGACAAAGGAAGCGGCGGGCGCGAACAGATTATGCGCCTGCGGGCGGAGCCCAATCCTGCCGATGGCCTGTGGTCTGTAAAGATGCTCTTTGTCTGCGGACAGGACTATGAGAATAAAACCTATAACTGGGAAGAAAAGGGCTGTGAGTTTTTCCAGGCCTGTGTGCAGGCCATTTTGATGCAGGAGCTTCCGGATGTTGAAGTTTTAATAAATATCCATATCCCCAGTGAGAATGCCGGCGGCGGCGGAAGCGGCCGCATCGGACGGAAATCGCCCAAGATGAGCAACGCGAACACCGGAATGAAGAGGTAACGCTTGGAATTCTACTGATTGGCGATGATAAGCCCGTATCGCATGGCCACCTCCCGCAGGCCGCCCTCCACCATCTCGCCCAGAGGGCGGAAATGCCATTTGGGTCCGAAGCGGTCCAGGGATCCCACAATCATGGCCGTTTCCGGATGGCCTTTAAGATCTTCATCCAGCAAGTAGCGGGTCAACTCGTGATCATTGTCGGCGTTGACAATGCGGACGAAAGAATTCCGGACCATCCCCATATCTTGTCTTTTTTCATCCCCTTTGTAGATCGACAAAACGATCAAAATCTGCATCACGTCGAAAGGAATGCCGCTGAATTCCAGAGAGATAGTTTCGTCGTCGCCGTCCCCCGCGCCCGTGCGGCTATCGCCATGGTGTTTGACCGCTCCCCCCGATCCCTGGGGGTTGTTGTAGAATACAAAATCCTCGTCCATTCGGGTTTTCCCGTCTTTTCCGATTAGGATAAGGCTAAGATCCAGGTCAGGGGCGTCTGAATCGAATACATTGACGTCCCATCCCGCCGCAATGATGATTTTTTTGAGGGTGGGATCTTTTTCCAGCAGATTGATATCATCTCCCCGGTACGCTGTGTTATTCCCGAGTTCCAGAGCTTTCCCGCTGTGGCGCGTGTCGAAAAAATCATCATCCATTGGGGGTGTCTTTCATTTCTTGCCATCTTTCCAGTCCAGCCCGAAACCAAAAGCGCGGTCCATTTCGGCGTGTCCGGGGAAATATTCAGTGTGATTGGTCAGCTTCAGTCCGCCCCTTACATTCTCGAGGCTTCCGACGGCGCAAAGCGAAAGGGTTTCCTCATAGGTGCTGAGGGTGACGTATAAATCATTTTCACCGGGCACGTCGATGACGATCTGCGGTTTGATCTTTTCCCAGTTCAATCCGCCATCGTAGATATAAATATAGACTAGGATCTTCTTGATATTCTTCCAGTTCTGCCCATTCACCAGAATATATTCATCCAGTCCCGGCGCCTCGCCCGTGCGCTCGTCGCCGGAAAGGGCCATATAGGGTGGCTCCTTAAAATTTCCGAATTTGTCTCCGAAGGCCTGAATGGCCCCGCGGCTGCCGTCTTCCAGTTCGTAGAGGCATCCTAGATCCAGATCCACACCCTGATGAGTTGTTTTTTTAAGAAGGCGGTTAAAAAAATTTCCGGTTTTTACCTTCACATTGTCCCATTCCACGCCGATCCGGATATCCTCGAAACCGTTCGTGCCCGGTGACAAGGCAATGCTTTGCCCCGGCAAGGCCAGAAAAGAACTGTTGTTGGGATTTGCGCTGATCTCTTTTTTACCGGCCGCTCCGAGGGCTTTCCCATGGCCCGAGAATTTCGAGCGGTTGCGATTGGCTTCCGTCAGGGAGTCGAGTGAATTTCTTTTTTCGGTCATGAAAGCCTGCTTTTGTCGATCCTCAAAGGATAGCATTATCGCTTCCATCCTGCCAGCATCTCACGCTTTCTTCCATAGCCCGAAACCTTGGAAACCTGAAATCCGGCGTTCTCCAGTCCCCGGCGCACGAATCCCGCGGCGGTGAAGGTGGCGAAGGTAGCGTTCGGAGCGCTCAGCCGCCCCATCTCCCCAAACACGGTTTCTGACCACATTTCCGGATTGCTGGCCGGGCGGAACCCGTCCAGGAACCAGCAATCCACGCGCGCCTCCAGTTGAGGCAAGGCATCGTTCACATCATCAAAAATGAGCGTTAGAGTCGTTGTTTCACTCAAGAGAATCCTATAGGTGCCCGGCTGTATAGGCGGATAAAATGGGGCTAGCCGCTCTACATATAATCCAATATCCCCTTGCCATGGCAGTAATGCGTCCTTGATAAAGGAAAGCGCCAGCGGGTATTTTTCCACCGAAAGGAAATCGAGGATTTGACCTGGCGCGGCCGTTTCTTCGAAGAGTTTCCACGAGGCGAAGAAATTCAAGCCTGTCCCGAAGCCCGTCTCCGCGATGACGAAGCGCTCATGGTCTGACCATGCGGCGGGGAGGTTGTTGCTCTTCAAAAAGACATGGCGCGTCTCCGCCAGACCATCCGCGGCGGAAAAATAAACATCTCCGAAGATTTCAGACCTTGGCGGGGCTTTCATTGTGCTCCATATTCTCAATAGAATAGTATTCTTCTAGCCTGAAAGGACCTCCGTATCCATGCCTCTTAACCCTCTCCTGGAACGCTCCGCGCTTCCCAACCAGGCGCCGCCCTTCGACCGGATCGAAAACGCGCATTACATGCCCGCGCTGGAGGCCGCCATCGCGGAGGCTCGCGCCAATGTAGAAGCGATCAAATCAAACCCGTCCGCCCCCGATTTTGAAAATACCATCGTCGCGCTGGAGGTTGCCTCGGAGACGCTGGGACAGGTCACGGGCATTTTCTACAACCAGCTCTCCGCCGTGGGCGGGGATGATCTGCACGCGCTGGCCGAGAAAATAGGCCCCCTGAGCGCTGATTTCTCAAGCGATGTGGTTCTGGACGAGGCGCTGTTCGCCCGCATCAAGGCCGTGCATGAGCGCAGTGCGGATCTGGGCCTGACCACCGAGCAGCAAATGTTACTGGATGACACCTACCGCGATTTTGTGCGCGGGGGGGCGTTGCTGGGCCCCCAGAAGAAAGAACGCCTGCGCGCCATCGCCCAGGAAATGTCCACGCTATCGCCGTCCTTCCAGAAAAACGTCAGCAAATCAGCCGAAGCTTTCGAGATGATCATCGAAAACGAAGCCGATCTGGCGGGGCTTCCTCCCGGCGCGGTGGAGGCCGCGGCCCACGCCGCGCAGGAAAAAGGCCATACAGGAAAGTGGAGATTCACGCTCGACTATCCAAGCTTCGGTCCTTTTCTTCAATATGCGGATAAGCGTGAACTGCGCGAGAAAATCTGGCGCGCCTATGCGTCGCGCGCGTGGAGCGCGGACGGGCAGGGGGAGTTCGACAATTCCGCGAACCTCCTGAAAATCGTCGCCCTGCGCCATGAACGCGCCGGGCTTCTGGGCTTTCAAAGCCATGCCCATTATGTGCTGGAACGCCGCATGGCCGAGCGTCCCGAGACGGTGGTCGATTTTCTGGAGACGCTCAAGGCCGCCTATAAGCCCGCTGCGCTCAAAGACCTCCAAACGCTCAAGGACTTCGCCCTAAAGAACGGTGGTCCTACCGATCTCAAGCCGTGGGATGTGGGGTATTACAGTGAAAAGCTAAAAGAAAAGCTGTTTGCGTTTTCTTCCGAGGATTTCCGGCCCTACTTCCAGCTCGACAAGGTTCTGGAAGGATGCTTCCAGCACTTCAGCAAGCTCTTCAATCTGCGTTTTAAGCCTTCGGACGCCTATGCGGTCTGGCACAAGGATGTGAAGGCGTTCGATGTGTGGGATCTGACCGACGAGAGTTTCGTGGGGACGCTCTATGCCGACTTTCATCCGCGCGAAGGCAAAAGCCCCGGCGCGTGGAAAACCAGCTACCGCAATCAGGGGCTGTTTGAGGGCAAGATCGAGCGGCCCGTTATTGCCATCGTGTGCAACTTCACCAAGCCCACGCCGGAGCGCCCCTCCCTTCTGAGCTTCGATGAGGTCGAAACCCTGTTTCACGAGATGGGCCATGCGGTGCACGGGCTTTTATCGCGCGTGACCTACCGTTCGCTGGCGGGAACCAACGTGATGTGGGACTTCGTGGAGCTGCCCTCCATGATTCAGGAAAACTGGTGCGCGGAAAAGGAAACGCTGGATCTTTTCGCGGCCCATTATGAGACGGGAGAAAAAATCCCCTCCGGCCTGATCGAAAAGCTGCGCGCGTCCAAGAACTTTATGAACGGCATGGCCGGGTTGCGGCAGGTGTCTCTGGGCACGATCGACATGGCATGGCACGGGCAGGACCCCTCGGGCATCCACGACGTCGCGGCCTTCGAAGACGCGGCCATTGCGGATGTTACTCTTTTCCCGCGCTTGGCGGGGCCCACATCGGCCTCCTTCAGCCATATCTTCGCAGGCGGCTATTCGTCGGGCTATTACAGCTATAAATGGTCCGAAGTGCTCGAAGCCGACGCATTCGAACTGTTCCGGGAGCGCGGTCTCTACGACCGTCCCACGGCGGAGAGCTACAAGAACGAAATCCTTACGCGCGGGGGGAGCGAACATCCGCGCATTCTCTACCGCCGGTTCCGGGGGCGTGACGCCGATCCCCACGCGCTTTTGCGCCGCGAGGGGCTTCTAAATAAGGCGGCGTAAGGCGGTTAATAAATCCTTAACCTTTCCCGCGCTATGCTGGGCGCGGGCGATCCGCTATAATGTTTATATAAGATATCTTTACCGCTAGACCGCAGGCCATGACCGAAAACTGGAAACCATTGGTCTCTGACGAAGAGTTGAACAGGCTCTTGAGGGAGTATTGTAACGATTTTACGGCTTTGGAGCGCGAAGGGCGCTATGATCCCATCACAGGCCGGGATGAGGAAATCGACAACACCATCTTGATTCTGCTGCAAAAAGGCCGGAAAAACGCGGTGCTTCTGGCACCGGCGGGCGTCGGAAAAACCGCTCTGGCGGTGGGATTGGCTCAAAGGATTGTGGCCGGAACGGTTCCGGATTATCTCAAAAACGCGCGTGTCCTGGAAGTTGATTTGGCCCGCATGGCGTCAGGCACATCCAGTCCGGCTGAGTTTCAGGCTCGTTTTATCCCGCTCTGCAAGGGCGTGGCCGAACGTTATCATCGCCGCGATCTTCCCCGCATTATCCTGTTTATCGACGAGATCCACCAGATCATGCCCGGATGCGCCGGCAGCTCCTACAAGGGGCTTTCTGACGTGATGAAGCCTTATCTGACCGTGGGAGATCTGCTGGTCATTGGTGCGACAACACTGGATGAGTTTCGTCTCTACGTCACGCCCGACGCGGCGCTGGAACGGCGGTTCCAGAAAATATTTCTGGAGCAGCCCAACATCGTGGAGACGTACCGGATTTTGCAGGGCGTTCGCCCGTCCTATGAACGCCATCACGGCGTGACAATTGCCAATGACAAGCTGCTCCTGATCGCCAAGCTGACCCATGAGCACATGCGCCGGCGGACGCAGCCGGATAAATCAATTATTTCGATGGACGCGGCGCTGGCCCATCATGTGAAGGAAAAAGGCGCGGGCGGGGAGATAGATCTGGAATCCATATACTATATGATCGGCCGGGAGACGGGGCTTAACCGCAACGCCTTGCATGACGAGAAAAAAGTTCGCCTGAATCTCCAGGAAACCGAGGAGCTTGAAGCGCGGATTAAAGCGGGGACGCTCGATACCCGCAAAGACGAACGCATGATCACGCAGGGGTATGATCCCTCCAAAGCCATCAAGACCGCCATGGGCGAAAATGAGAAAAGAGAGCTGGAGGAGACTGAAAAGGCTCACGAATCCATGATGAAAAAACGGGCTCTCCAGAAAGAGGAAGACGCGCGCAAGAATCAGGGCGGGGATCGCCGGTAGAAAAAAGCCTCCTAAAGGGACCTTGCAAAAAACCCCGCGTTTCCGGCGGGGTTTTTCATGAAATCATCACGTGGGGTAAATAAGCGCTTAGCGCTGCTGATTCATGAAGTGCAGGATATACTGGAACAGCGCAATAAAGCTTATGTAAAGATTTAGTGCCGCCGCCCATGCCATCCGGCTGTTCATTTCCAAGCCATGGGAAGGGCTGTATGTCTGTTTCGTCATTTGCGTCTGCCAAGCGGTCATACCGGAAAAGGCGATGATGCCAACGGCGGCGATCACATTTTGCATCAAGGGACTCGCAAAAAATAAGTTCAGGATGGATGCGATGAAAATCCCCCATATTCCCATAATTACAAAAGTCCCCAGCGCCGTGAGGTTCTTTTTCGTCGTATAGCCATAGATGCTCAGGCCCGCGAACATGCCGGATGCCACGAAAAACGCTCTGGCAATGGTTTCACCCGCGAATGCCAGAAAAATAACGGAGAAGCTGATCCCGTAGAGGACACTGATCGCCAGAAACGCGGTCATAAGCGCGCGTGAGGACATACGGTCGGGGCGAAACCCGAACCATAAAACAAGAAGGGGACCGAACATAATCAGATAGGCCTGGGGACCACCCAGAAAAAGCTTCAGAAGCGCCGGCGAGGACGAGACCAGAAAAGAGGTCAGAGCCGTTACCAGAACCCCCATGGTCATGCGGTTGTAAACGCTGAGCATGTGAGCGCGCAAGCCGGCATCAATAGCCTTTTCACCGGATTGTGCGAGTGTATAGCGGTTGTTTTGCATCTTTAATCTCCTCTGTGTGCAGGAATCTCTCCATTCCCTGTTGCCATTATAGCAGAATTCAAAACGATGCGCATGGGATCATGAAACAAGCGCGCTAGTTGTTGGAAGGCTGGATACGACCCGGAAATCATCACCTGCGGCTGCTTCCTTTCGGACCTGACCGGGTTTAGCGAGCTGCCGCCCGCACCAACCTTCCGTAGAGGAATATAGGGAAGTGCGCCCCGGCTTTCAAGGGGAAACCAAGTGGCCACTTGTATGAATGTTTTAGGCGGCTTCCTTGTCGATCCGCTGATTCAGGAGATGCGTCAGCCGTTGCCACTGCGCGCCGGAGAACAGGTGAGCATAAATGAAGGGCAGCCAGCCCTTGGCGCGCCATTCCAGGAAAACCTTATCACTCAGCCCGGCCAGTTTTTGTTCATCCACGATCTTGAAGCCCGAGAATTTAATGCGGCGGTTTCCCGCGACGTTGATCTGGGCTTCGCGTTCGATCAGCAATCCGCTTTTGGCCAGCGCCTTACCGAATTCCAGGGTCTGTTGTGCGGCGGTGTGATACGATTTGCAGAATTCCAAGGCGTTGGTCGCTAGAGCGCTGGCTTTGCCCTCTTTGTCGAAGAATCTTTGGTTCCCGCCTTCCTCAAGAATCTCTGGTACGTTGTCTATGCACAGAGTCAATTGGTCTTTTCCCGGAATTTCGGAGAAAATGAAAGGATAGCGGCGGATATAGGCAGGTATGTAAGATTCTTCCCAACGCCCGTCTTCCTTGAGAAACAAATTTTCATGGTCCCGCAATCCTAAAATGGCCACGGGGGTAGCTTGGTCGTCCGGACTGAAAGCAATGGGATAAAAATGGCAGATTTGGGGCATTTCTATCAAGTTGATGGGCACGGCATTCACCTCCTTCGTGAAGCCCAGGCCGAAATTTTTCCTCAAGGCCAGTTTTTCATGGCGTTTCGCATCCAGTGGCATGGGGCTTTTGTAGAAAAGAGGCAATCCGGGGCTGGTGCCTTTTGCGTTTTTTCCATCCTTGGAGGGGGTAGTTTTGGCCATGTGTAGTCTCCCTTGAGCAATGGCCCTTATAATGCCTCCCCCGGGATGGAGGGGCAAGTCTTTTCCCCGCAAAAAACCACCTAAAAACACAATAAAATTTACATAAAATATTAACCATAATCATGATACTTTGGTATTAATGGGATAAATCTGAGCATAGGGGAAAAAGCTCAGGGCTGATTTTTCCAGAAACTCCAAATTCAAAAAATGTAATAGGGGTACTGCATGGCAACGCCGGGAAATGATTTTATTTTCTTTCAGGGAATATTGCAGCAATTGACCGTGACCGTCACCAATGCCTATAGCGGGGAAGGAATTTTCATCGACGATGAAAAAAACGTCAACAGCGGCACCTATGACGGTTTGGGCGGTACGGACACGCTCTTGATGAGCAGTCATGGAGATGCTCTTTTCCTGCTAGATAATCGCGGTCAGCAGACCCTGCGAAATGTGGAAACAATCATTGCCGGAGACGGCGGGGATGTCATTAACCTCTCCCATGCGACCATCGTTCTGAATGACATGACTATTTCCGGCGGCGCGGGCGATGATATCCTGTGGGGCAACAGCGGCAACGATACGATTATCGGGGCCACTGGGGATGACAATATAGACGGAGGACCGGGCAACGATCTCCTGCAGGGCGATGAAGGAAACGATATTCTGCACGGTGGTGCCGGGAACGATCGGTTGGATGGAGGCGTGGGGAATGATCTTCTCTATGGTGATGGAGACAACGATATTCTGATTGGTGGCGATGGGAATGACATCTTGCGTGGCGGCGATGGCAATGATCGGCTGGAAGGTGGGCTGGGCAGCGATCTTCTGGATGGGGGCGCGGGCGACGATATTTTGCAGTATAGCGGCGATGAAATTTGGCCCAGCGGTTTTGTGGCTTGGAACGTGGGAAGCCCGCTGGCGGTGATCAATGGGGATAAAGTGGTCGTCAATCCCCGCTTGCGCAGCCATGACGGATTTAACGGTGGCGATGGTACCGATACGCTCCTTATGACCGATGATAGTGATGCGGTGTTTCTGGACGATCAATATAGCGCCAATCCCTTCGGGCACGACACGGCTCGCCTCATCAGCATCGAGATTATCGATGCCGGGGGCGGAGACGATATTGTGGATCTGACATCCATGAAGTTTTCTTACGGGGATGTAACGATTTATGGACGGGATGGTAATGACGTCCTGTGGAGCAGCGCCGGCAATGATATCCTCTACGGCGGGAACGGCAATGATCATCTGGATGGCGGGGCCGGCAACGATCTTCTGGTGGGGGGGGCCGGAAACGACCGGCTTTGGGGATGGAGCGGGGATGACGTGTTTATCGTAGGCGAGGGCACGGACCAGATCTATCTGGGTACCGGTTCTGATCGAGTCGTGTTTGATTTTATGGACGGTATGGTCGACAATATCACGGGTTTTGGAGTCGGGGACAGTATAAACATTACCGATATCCTGCACGGCTACGATCCGATGACAGACGTGATTTCCGACTTTGTGAAGCTGTCTCAAAGCGGTGCCAACACGCAGATCCAGATCAATGCCGACGGCGATTCTGGTGGGGCTTTCACGACCATTGCCACGATCATCGGGGGAATGGGCGGAACCTTGAGCGGCCTCATCGATAACGGCGCTCTCATCGTGGATCACAGCTTCTCTGGTTAACCTCCAAAGAGCCGTTCCCCTTCCCGGGGCATTCTGCTAGCGTTCAGGGGTGAACGATAACGCGCTGGATACCCTTTTTTACCCGTGGGAAAAAAATCTTTTGCCGCCGCCGGATATGCGGGCCAGGGTTGCATTTCTTAATGCGGCCCCGCATCCGCTTCTCCGCTCTTTGAATCCTGATCTCCTTTTTTTGCAGCAGCATTTCAGACCTCTCTTTGAAAATCTGAACGCGTCCGGGTTTAGGGTTTCTCCGGAGCCGGAAGAAGCGGAGGGGGTTTTTGATGCGGTTCTTGTTCGCTGTCCCAAGGCGCTTGCGGAGGCGCGGTATTTCATGGCCCGCGCCCTGGAGATGCTCAAAGAGGGCGGTGTTATTCTGTGCGCCGCGGATAACAAGGCCGGGGGAACCCGCCTCAAAAAAATGCTGCAGGATTTTGGGATATCCGCGGTGCAGGAAATTTCAAAAAACAAGGCCCGCGCGGTCTGGGGGCAGAAAGAAAATGCCGACGCTGCTATTCTTCGCGCGGCGCTCGTGGAGGGTTCCTTGCAACCGGTCGCCGGGGGAGATTTTCTATCCATGCCGGGGATTTTCGGTTGGGATCAGATCGACCGGGGTTCTGAAATTCTTGCCACGCATTTGCCGCATACCTTCGCCGGCACAGGGGCCGATTTCGGATGCGGGTACGGCTATCTGAGCGCACAGGTTCTGCGGCATAATCCCGGCGTTCGGAAATTTTTTTGCGTGGACGCAGATTACCGGGCGCTTCGGGCTTGTGCTGAAAACCTGAAGGGTTTTGAGATTGAGTATCTTTGGCGCGATCTGAGCAAACCTATGGCGGAGATAAAAGCGCTTGATTTCATTGTGATGAATCCGCCCTTCCATCGGGACAAGGAGACGGATTTCTCCCTGGGGCAATCCTTTGTGAACACGGCTCTTCTTTCCCTTAAAGAGGGCGGCGATCTGTGGATGGTGGCAAATCGTCATCTCCCCTATGAAACCGTCCTGAAGCGGCATTTCAAAACCGGCGGGACCGTCTTCGAGGGCGAGGGCTTTAAAATCATCCATGCGGTGAAATAAAACCCATCCACAAAACAGGTAAAAAAACGCCCCGCCCAAAGGGCGAGGCGTTTAAATATTTCAGGGAACAATCAGGAGCTTTACGCGTCCGTCTCTTCTTCCGCCGCCTCTTCGGCTTCCTTTTGACGTCGTGCGCTCAAGGCATCGTCATCCAGAGCAGACTCCAGGGCGGCATCGTCAGGAGCCAGATCCTTCGGAGCGGATCTTTCATCGTCCTGCAGGGACGAAATCAGCGCCTTGCCGGTTTTGGCCTGCATGGCCGCTTCTTCATCGCTGCGGGCAATGTTGATCGTGATGTGCGCGATCACTTCGGGGTGGAGTGCGACCTCGACGGGAAACAGTCCCAACAGCTTGAAGTTGCCGTTCAGACGGACCATCGCGCGGGTGATGGTTTGGCCTGTTGTGTTGGCGGCTTCTTCCGCGATGTCGCGGGCGCTGACGGATCCGAAAAGTTGTCCGCCTTCGGAAGCCTGCCGGATCAGGGCAATTTTTACCCCTTCAATTTTCGCGGCGATTTTCTCAGCGTCTTTGCGGGTTTTGTCATTCTCGGCCTGCAGATGCTTTTTCTGGGCTTCGAAATAGGTCAGGTTCGCGGCGCTCGCTCTGAGAGCTTTTTTCTGCGGCAAAAGATAATTGCGTGCATAGCCGGGCCGCACGGACACAACGTCGCCCATGATGCCAAGCTTACCAATGCGTTCCAGAAGGATTACTTTTGTAGACATGGTTTATTCTCCTTGCTCGCGGTTGGCGGGAGGACGGCTGCCGTGCTCTCTGTCGCGGTATCCCGAAGAATCTCTGTCCCGGGAGCCGGAGTCGCGATATCCGCCTTCGCGTTTCTCGCGTCCCGCGGCGTTGGCTGTACCGTCGGTGCTGAGATAGGGCAGAATCGCCATGAAGCGGGCTCTTTTGATCGCCACGGCCAGTTCGCGCTGTTTCTTCTGGGAAACGGCGGTGATACGGCTGGGCACGATCTTTCCGCGCTCGGAAATATAGCGGCTCAGAAGCTTGACGTCCTTCCAGTCCAAAGCCTTGGCATTCGGACCGCTGAACGGGCATGTTTTCTTGCGGCGGAAAAAGGGCCGACGGGCGGATTTATCTCCACCGGCATCGGAATCGGGTCTTTCCCGGCTGGTTCTTTCTGCGTTCATTATGCGGCCTCCCTGCTGGATGAATGGGTTCCGGGTCCGGACGATCGGCTGATGGGCGCGGACGGCTCTGTCGAGGCCGCGTCAAGCTTCACCGTCAGGCTGCGCAGGACATCCTCGTCCAGGCGCAGAAGGCGTTCCAGCTCGATCACGGCCGCGCCGGGCGCTTCGCTTTCGATCAGCACGTAATGAGCCCGGCGGTTTTTCCGGATCGCGTAAGCCAGGGGGCGCAGGCCCCATTGCTCGGTTTTAAGGATTTTCCCGCCGTTGTCGGTCAGGATTGCGGTGTATTTATCGGTCAGCTGCTTGACCTGCGTTTCCGACAGGTCCTGCCGCATCATAAATACGGTCTCATAGATCTTCATGGTCACTCCCTGCGGTTGATGCCCCGGGGGGCAAAAGCCGACATCCCTGATGCCGGCAAGGTTTACGGAGCGCTTTATGACGGATCGCCCGGGGAAATGCAAGCGTTATTTCAAAACGCCCTCCCCGCGACCGCTAGGGGTAGTCTCCTAAAGGGTTTGAAAGTTTGCTCCGTTTCCCGTACCTATAGCCGCATGTTTCAGAAGATCACCATCATCGGCCTGGGTTTGATAGGTTCCTCCCTGGCCCGGGCGATCCGGCACCACGGGCTGGCGGAGCGGCTTGTGGCCGCTGATCTTGACCCGGAGGTCTGCCATGTGGTGGCGGAACTGGGGCTCGCGGACGAGGCAACGTCCGATCTGCGGCAGGCCGTAGCGGACAGCGATCTCGTCATCCTGTGCGTGCCGGTGGGGGCCTTTAAGGCTGTTGGCGAAGCCATCGGCCCTGTGCTTAAGGACGGCGCGATTGTGACGGACACCGGCTCCGTGAAGCAATCCATCGTTTCCCAGCTGAAGCCCCACCTGCCGCCCCATGTTCAGCTGGTGCCGGCGCACCCCATCGCGGGGACCGAGCATTCCGGGCCGGACGCGGGGTTTGCCGAGCTGTTCGAGGGGCGCTGGTGCGTTTTGACTCCCCTGCCGGAAACCAGCATCCGCGCCGTGGAGAAAATCACGGAATTTTGGGAAGCCTGCGGGTCGCATATCGAAATCATGGATCCGGGACATCATGACCTGGTTTTGGGAATTACCTCTCACCTGCCGCACCTTATCGCCTATACGATCGTGGGTACGGCGGACGATCTGGAAGATGATCTTAAATCCGAGGTCATCAAATTCTCCGCCAGCGGTTTCAGGGATTTCACCCGGATCGCGGCTTCCAATCCGGTGATGTGGCGGGATGTGTTCCTGCACAACCGCGAAGCGGTTCTGGAAATATTGCAGCGCTTCACCGAGGATTTAACCGCTCTTCAAAAAGCCATCCGGCGGGGGGATGGGGATCATCTGTTTGAAGTATTCACCCGCACCCGCGCGATCCGCCGCGCCATTATCGACCAGGGGCAGGCGGATTATAAAGCTCCGGGGGGAGTGCGGCAGGAGGGAACGCCTCCTGTGGCGGAGGGGCTGGAGGCGGCGCAGTAATATTGCGCCGTCCGGGCGCGGGGAGCGCGGATCCGGGCAGGCTTTCCACGGGCAGCTCCGCGATTGCCAGAGGTCCGGCATAGAGCGTCGTTCCCTTTTGCACCAGAGGCACCCGCACGATTCCATCCGGGTCGGCCAGCGCGCTGAAGCCCGCCGAGAGGAACAAAGCTTCGCGGTCTCCGATAATCTGATTTCTTGCCAGGGCCAGCAGCAAAACCGGGTGGTTTTCCAGCGCGATCATAAGGTCCAGCTTGGGCACGGGCCGTTGCGCCAGGTCGGCGGTCCCGGTAATCTTCCCCGTGAAATCCCCCTGCGCGATGGTGCTGTCCAGAATATCCAGGGTGCCGCCCAGACGCGGCACGATAATCGCCTCTACCCGGTCGATCATCAGCGGCTCGGGCCATTTGAAGCTTTTCACGGTGACGGGCCCGGTCTGCACGATGGAAGGAACGAAGGGCAGGGGCCAAATGCGGGCTTCGAGTGCCTCGATGATAGCGTGTCCGTCCTTTGTTTTAAGCTCTTCCCGCGCCACGCGCGCCGTCACGGGACCGGGATAGCCGGAGATCGTCAGCGCGCTTTCATAGTCCGGGCCGTTGAGGCGCTCTAAAAAGGCGGTGTATTCGGCTCTCACATGCCGGGCGGTTGCCTTCCAGCCATAGCTGTAGGCTCCAAAAAGGATAAGGGCGAGGCCCAGTCCCATGAGAAGCGCCGCCCGTCCCTTACCGGATTTTCGCCGGGAATCAGCCGTGCGCGCTTCCTCCATGAGGGCTTGGGATTTATTCTCGATTTCCTGGGCAAGCTTGGCCATGACGTCTTCTTTCTTTCCTCCGGCGGGGATGGGTTTCAGGAATTCAAATATAACCGTACCGGGGCTTTTAAGCCAGCCGGAGCGCGGCCAGAACAGGCCGCTGTTGGTGGCCATGGGAATGATGGAAAGGTCCGTGGTGGCCTGAAGCCGGGCAATCCCCGATTTATAGGGTTTGTCCTGCGCCGTTTCGTGCGGCCATACCCGCGTGCCTTGCGGGAAGATCACGATGGGCCGCCCCTGCAGTTTCATGCGCAGGGCTCCTTCGTTGAGGGAGTCCCGGTCGGGCGCCGCGCGGTCAATGGCGATCACGTCGGATTTTTTGAGGAACCAGCCCCAGAGCGGAATGGCCAGAAGCTCTTTTTTCAGGATAATGGCGGGGTCCTTGAACAGCAGCCGGAGCTTCAAGGTTTCGTAGGGCGACATATGCTTGGCCGCCACCAGATAGGATCCGTTTTGCGGCAGGTGTTCCCGCCCGCGCACCTCGTAGCGCAGTCCCAGTATCCCGTATTCCAGTCCCGTGACCAGATAATGGTAGAAGTTCACCACCCCCAGGAACGCGCGCCGGGGCAGAAGAAGCGCAGGCAGCAACGCGATGCAGGCGATAGCGGTCAGCCCGTAAAATCCCAGGTCGAAGAGCGCCGACCGGAGGGGGGCGCGCTTGAGAAGAGAGGGATGGAAAGGGGCGGAGGACGGCATGACGGCGCATTATAGCGTTTCCAGCCCGAAACGATAGAAAAGAAAAATCGGAAGGGTTTGGTCTGTAAGTCATTATTTTTGCTTTGTTTTTAGAATTCACAAGTTCGTTTGTCATTTTTTGGGGTGGGGGGTATATATTTGACATAATTAATAAACCTCAGGATACACAACTCTCAGGGCTGGGCTGGCTTTTTTGGGGATGCGGGTGGTTGAAGTCATGCGGAGAATTATAGGATTATTTTCCTTAAATGTCAAGAGAATCTTGAAAGAGTTCCCTGCCACGGCTTTAACTCTGCATCCATGAAGGGTCCGCGAAAATGTCATGCCTCTTCGCCAAGGATTCGGGGGGCCATTCATGGATTCCCCCAGGATTTCTTACGCAAATCCGGGGAATGACGATATAGAAGGGGGAGGGAATAAGCACTTAAATTATTTCTTCTAAGGCATTTTTATGGTATAAATTCGACATGCGTAAAATGCAAAAAACCGGGAGCGATCGAAAATTCCTTCTATGGTGGGTGCCGTTTTCGATCCTGCTGGTGTGCGGACGTCCCTGGATTTCATCCTTTGCCGGGAAGGAAAAGCCCGAGCGCCTGTTGGCCGATCTGGCGGCGACGCTGGAGCCCGACAGCGTGCGGTTCGAGGCGCGGGGATTTACGCCCGATACAGCTTGGGCCAGCGGGAACAAGGTTGTTTACCGGGACGCCGGGAACCGTAAGGCCTTCAAGGCATCTGGCAAGGACGGGGCGGGGTCTTCGAGCTGGCAGACGAACAATCCGGGCAACATTAAATACACGAAATACACGAAAATCTATGACGGGGTAATCGGCAAGAAAGGCTCATTTTGCGTTTTTGCAACGCCGGCTCAAGGGCTGACCGCGCATTACAACCACCTTGTCTCCGCCGGCTACAGGGATTCCACGCTGAGCGCGGCGATTTCGAAATGGTGTCCCCCGGTCGAGGGGGACGGGGTCGAAAATCCCACAGCCGACTATATCAAGTTTCTTGTAAAACAGACGAAGTTGGACAGCGGGAAAAAAATCCGGGATTTTTCGCCTGCGGAACAGGTGGCGATTGTGGGGACCATGCTGCGCTTCGAGGGCTGGAAACGGGGAGAGACGCTCATAGAGCCGGGCTCTCCTTAAAAGATGGGCTTTATATAGCGGCTGAGATCGATTTTGAGGTTTTCCAGGCTGTCGGGCAGCGGCATCGGCAGGCTGAGATCCGGCGGGGCCGCCTTGATATAGGGGATCGTCGGGTTGAAGCGCTCGACAATGGCCGGGTCCAGCTCCCGCCGCCGGATGGTCACTTTGTCCAGCTCGAATCCCCATTCCTCATGGGCGCGGAAAAAGCACTGGATCGGCTCCATGCGGTATTCGCCGAATGAATCTGTTTGCGTGAACCAGATTCTCACTGAGGTTGAAAACTGCTCGACCTTGCTGAGATGAAGCGTGTGGGGATATTGCACATTCTGTTCCAGAAAAACTTTGCACACGCCAAATCCGATGGTGCCCTGGTGCGGGATAAAAAGCTGATAGACGCCGTAGGAAAAAAAGAGAATTCCGCCCAGAATAACGGCGTATTTCATGTTTCTTTTGCGGGTATTGGCTTTCTTTTTCCTGACGGCGCTGTGCGCGACGGCCTGGGCGATTTCCTCGTCGGGGGTAAGAATTCCCTCTTTCGTGAGATCCGTTCTTTTGGGGCTTTTCTTCCCCTTGCGCCCCACGCCTTTCAGGCCCTTTTTTTTCTTTTCGTCGCTCATTCCGCCAGCGCCTTCACCCGCCGTTCAGCTTCGTCCTTCTGCTCCTTGCGGCTGGCCTCAATCAGCTCAAGGACGATTTCCTCGATAATTTCGCTGATGAGGGCGGAGCGCGCGTCGCCGTCCTCGCTTTTGGCGATGACGCGCCGCCGGATTTCGTTACGCGCGCTTCCGCCCGGATAGGCGGCGGCGAGCATCTGGCGCGCCCGTCCCGCGCCCAGCTTTGCATAGAGGCGGTGCCTGATGGCGACATCCTCGGAGGAGGTGGAGAGCGCCCAGAGCTCGATGGGGCCCATGGTGTTGTAGAGATGCTGCTCATAACGCCCCTCGGTCGTGGCCAGCACCAGAAGGGCCGGCGCGCCGTGCGCCTTGGGGCCGGTCAGCTTGTGGCGGACCACCATGCGCGCGGTTTTGCTGAGGCCGAAGGTTTCCTGCACCTGGTCGACGGCCTGTTCGGAGATGGCGCTTCCGCATACCCATATGCCGGTTGCCAGGTCGACCATGTCCTTGCTGAAATCTTCCAGGAGCTGCGAGGACAGGACGATCTGCACGCCGCGCTTCCGCCCTTCGCGCACGTCCCGGATGACCTGCGCCCGGACGGAAAAGGACCGGCTGGTCCTGTGAAATTCGTCATAGCACAGCCGCTTGGGCGTCTCGGAAATCTCCTGCAGGCGCAGGCTGTGATATTCCCTGTATTTCACGGGCACGTGCTGGATGGAATCCATGCTCATCCACCAGCTCCGCACCAGCGCATGGCGGGCCAGCATGTACATGATCGAGGTCTGGCGGTCGGCGGTTTCATCGCCTTGCGGCGCGACATCCATCAGGTCGAGGGAGCAAACCCGCGCATCGGCGATGTCGAACTGCGTGATGGAGGACAGGATGGGAAATTCGCGGATGGAGGAGGTAATCATGCGCTCGAACGCGCCGATCACCGATTCCGTGCTGAATCCCACCGCCGTTTCTTCCAGAAGCGTGCGGATCTGCGGGCGGCGCGACGCCGTAATCGCGTCGTTCAGGGTCGGGACGGCGTGGCGTTGCGCGAGGTTGGCGATGTGGTATTGCTCGAGGTCGAACATCTTGTCCACGATGTCCCACCAGTACGGATCGGCGGGCAGGTGCACGTTGTATTTCTGGATGGCTTCGTCCACCTCGGATTCCAGCCGGGCCAGATAGGGCCGGGCCTCGGCGTTGGCGGATTTGTCGTCCCGCCAGCGGAACATCTCGTCCACGACCAGGCCCGCGAGCTGCTGGATCCCGTCATAGGGCTTGTCGAAGCCCGGCGGCGTGCACAGCAGCGTCAGGAGTTCCACCAGGTAACTGCGTTCGTCGGGCAGCGGATAGCGGCAGCCCAGCTGGGTGTCGAAGGGGTTGATCGCGTATTGATGCGACATCTGCAGCCGGTAATAGGCTGCTTCGTGCTGGCGGTGCAGGGGCAGGGCTTCGCGGACCAGCGAGATAAGCCCCGAGGAGGACGGCCCGATGTCGATGACCGCCACATAGGGCAGCTTGCTCATGCCCGGGGAAAGACAGGTCGCGAGGTTGAGAGAGTTCAAAAGGACCGATTTACCGGCTCCGGGCTGCGCGAAAATCAGATCGAACCAGGTCGTGGTCAGGTTGGTGCCGGTCTGGTAGGGCCAGACCTTGCCGTCGGGCGTCCGGAAGAGCATGGCTCCGGCGCTGAAGGGGCTGGAGGGGCGCTGCCACGGCAGGAGCTTCATGATCTCCGCCATGGGGGCAATGCCGGGTACGCCCGATCCCGAGCAGTGAAGCCCCATCGCGGAGGACATCACGCATTCGAGCGGATCGCCGGAGAATTCGGTGACCTGGCAGTAGCCCCAGCTTTCGATGCCCTGCAGCAGGACGGCCAGCCGGTTGTGGATTTTTTCCTTCTCCTCCAGCTTGCACCAAGTGGCCACAGATACCCGGATGCGCACCACCGGCTCGCTGCGGGCCATGGCCTGCAGGCCTTCCAGCGAATATTTGATCTGCCGGTTGACGCTGTTGGTGGGACCCAGAATGGTGGCAACAAAACCGCGGAACTGGGTGCCGTGCGACCCCCCGCCCTCGATCAGGAAGGAAATGCGAAAAGGGATATCGGCTTCCACGAAGCGGTTCATCAGAACCGGAAAAGCCGTGGCTTCCATGGGGCCCAGCGTCATGTCGCCCCCGGCCCA
The DNA here is from genome assembly GCA_021741325.1 of Alphaproteobacteria bacterium. GTDB lineage: Bacteria > Pseudomonadota > Alphaproteobacteria > Micavibrionales > Micavibrionaceae > JAIOYC01. The sequence continues at coordinate 1,138 of JAIOYC010000010.1, read as the reverse complement.
CAGCAGATCGCCGATCCGCACGAGCGAGCGTCCCACCGTCCGGGCGTCGCCCGCCACAATCTGGGAGGCCAGGTTCGGCCAGAGGATATCCGACATATCCACCCGGCTCATCGGCGCGCGGGGGGGAATCGGATCGCCGGGAAGACATGGCCGCCAGTGTTCGTTGGCGTGATCGGGAAACAGACAGGCCCGGACATGGCTCAGGGCGTTGTGCACCTCCAGAAGATCGCCCTTGATCCCCATTTCATCCAGCGCGGATAAAATGGCCGTCACGAAGCTTTTATGGTGGTTGCGCAGGGGCTCGAGCGCGGCCATGGGATGCTGCGCGAAAAAGGCGTTGAACCAGTTCTGCGCCTTGCTTCGGGCTTGCTTGCCGGCGCGTTTAAGCTCGTTCTGGCTGAGGACGGAGGGGCGGGTCCAGAGCACGAAATAGGCGTCTTCGTAGCGGATGAATTTTTCAAGGTGCGCCACGCGCTGGTCGAACAGATCGTCGATATCCAGCCGGGTGTTCCGGGCGGTCGTCCGGCTTGGCCTTATGAGGTTGTTAAGCTGCTGGCGCACGCGGTCCGGATCGCGCGTGAAGAAAACCTGCATGGCATGGCCCTGCCGGTCGAAGCGCGCGCCGATCTTGATGGTGGAAGCCTCGACGATGTGCTTGAATTCCTCTTCCCCCACGATCTGCCGGCTGCCCTCGATTTTAATGTAGGAAATCAGGGAACCGTCGGAGGAGACAAGCGTGACCTCATCATCCGCCGTTTCAAGCTGGATGAAGGAAGACAAAGACTGTTTGAAGGCCTTCCGGAACGGCAGAAGGAGTTTGGTGACAAAATCCATGGTTTATGTATATATACTCGCGGCTTTGTGAAAATCCATCTTCCATTATACCGGACAAGAGGCGGGGCGCATAGACTTGTAAAAACAAATCTAAACCGTCATCCCCGCGTCCTCCGTAGCCCGAAGGGCGAAGGAGGATTAAACGGCGGGGATCCATAACCGCGCGCAGCTTCGCTGCGCCCATATCATGCTGGATCCCCGGACAGCGCTCCGCTGCGCGTCGCTTGCCGGGGATGACGCTGGAGAGCCTGATTCTCACGCCGCCTTGCGGGCGATCTCCTGATAAATAGAGATCCATTGCGGG
>JAIOYC010000009.1 GCA_021741325.1 Alphaproteobacteria bacterium | reverse complement strand
CCCCCGCCCCTGCCCCTGCATCGGCTCCCCCCTCTCCTGCCGCGCCGGCGCCCGCTCCCAATCCGGAAGAGAAAAAAGAAGGCGACCCAAAACCTGCAGCGCCTGCCGCCCCGGCCTCTGCGCCCGCCCCGGCGGAAAAAGCGCCCCCCGGGCCGGAATGGCGGGCTGCCGGAGATCTCGATCCACGCTATCCAGAAATCCGCAACGAGCTTTTCGAGGATCTGGCAAAACGCCGCGTAGTGCTGGAAGAGCGCGAAAAAGCCCTGACTACGCGGGAGGCCGTCCTAAAAGCCACCGGGCAGGAGTTAAACCGGAAATACGAGGAGCTTTCCCGTCTGCGCGGAGAAATCGAAAAACTCCTGGTGCAGCAATCGGAAGAGGAAAAAGCGCGCATCGCCAGTCTCGTCAAAGTCTATGAAGGCATGAAGCCCAAGGACGCCGCACGGATCTTCGACACGCTGGATCTGGATGTGCTGGTATCCGTGATGTCCAAAATGTCCGAGCGCAAGATCTCCCCCGTCCTGGCTTCCATGGACCCGGAGCGGGCGCGCACCGTCACCATCATTCTGGCCGAGCAGAAAAAACTGCCCACACTTCCGTAAGATCCAGACTGAATTGGATTTAGAAAAATTAACACGAAGAAAAAATAATTTTCTGCCTTCTTTGAACTTCTTTTGAACTTCGTGTTAAAACCTCTGACTCCTGATTGTTAATCGGATTTCGACTCTCAGATAACTCCAGAAGGATTTAAAAAAGCATGTTCAATTTTACAGAAAAAAAAGCTCTCGTCACCGGCGCCACGGGCGGAATCGGAGAAGCTGTGGCGCGCGCGCTCCACGCGCAAGGCGCGCATGTCGGGATTTCGGGCCGGAACGAAGGAAAGCTCGAAGCGCTGGCCAGGGATCTGGCCGGGCGCGTCTCCGTTTTGCCCGCTGATCTCTCTACCCCCCAGTCCGCCGCCGATCTGGCGCGCCGCGCCGAGGAAGACATGGGGCAGGTCGATATCCTCGTGAACAATGCGGGCCTGACACGGGACAATCTCTCCATGCGCATGAAGGACGAGGAATGGGCCGATGTGATCGCCGTGAACCTGACCGCGCCCTTCATGCTGGCCAAGGCCCTCCAGCGCGGCATGATGAAGCGCCGCTGGGGCCGGATCATCAGCATCGCCTCCGTCGTGGGCGTGACCGGAAATGCCGGGCAATGCAACTATACGGCCTCCAAGGCCGGGATGATCGGCTGGAGTAAATCCATGGCCCAGGAAATCGCCACGCGGGGAATCACGGTGAACTGTATCGCGCCGGGCTTCATCGCCACGCCCATGACCGACGCGCTGAATGACGACCAGAAAGGCCGCATCACGGCGAACATTCCGGCGGGCCGGATGGGATCTTCCGCCGACATCGCCGCCGCGGCCCTGTACCTGGCCAGCGAGGAAGCCGCCTACGTCACCGGCCAGACCATCCATGTCAACGGCGGTCTGGCGATGATATAGAGTAAGAGGGATGGAGATTTGGTGTTTTCTTAAAACTATGCCACTCTTAAGAGAGAGAAAGTCCAAAAACCTGAACAGGCGGGCACCATGTCCCTGAAATACGCGGAAAAACGCATTGAAGAAGCCCTCGCGCTGGCGCAAGGGAATATCGCCCGCGCCCGGGTCCATGTCCTTTCCTGGGCCGCCGAGGATCCCAAGCTCCTGAAGGCCCTCACCCAGCAGCACATGAACGGGATTGTGGCCTATCACGTCGAGCGCGTGGCGTCAGGCCGCCATGAAAAACCCCCGCCCGCCGGAACATCCGAAGCCCGCCGGCCTCCCAAAGCGCGTGAAGAATCCACGTTCGGCATGGAAATTCTCAAGGCCGTGGCCGATTCCAACGCGGTCATGTTCGGGCTGGAGGGCGATGGATTGCGGCGTCCGGGCCAGCAGGTTTCCGCTGAGCATATCAAGGCCATCCGGCGTCTGGCCGAGAATACAAAACCTCCCAAAAAGTGAATAATTTCCTCAAGGCTCAGGGGTGGCGCGTTGTGGGGCCCGTCGGCGAGGACATGGCGTCCCGCCGTTATGTGCGCGTCCAAAAACAGGGCCGCACGGCGGTTTTAATGGAAAATTACGGCGAGACTCCGGGACACAGCCCCGCCGACTTCATCCGCATTGGAAACTGGCTGCGCTCCGTGGGCGTGCGCGCGCCGGAAATTTATGAAGTCAACGAAGGCGCCGGCCTGATCCTGCTGGAGGATTTTGGGGATCTCTCCTTTAAAAAGGCGCTGAATCAGGGCGCGGATCCAAAAAAACTCTATCTCAAGGCGGTAGAAATTCTGACCCGTCTTCAGAAACAAAACTGCCCGCTGGATCTTCCACTCTATCACGAAAGCCATGTGCACAAGAGACACAGGCGCGTCATCGACTGGTATCTGCCCGCGACCCGCCAGCATCAAAATTCGGACGGGGTCGCGGAGGCGTATCTCGCCGCCTGGAACGACATCGAAAAAAATCTTCCCGCTTCCCCTCACGGCTTCCTGCATATCGACTATCATGCCGAAAACCTCATGTGCCTTCCTGACGGTGAAATCGGCGTTCTCGATTTTCAAGGCGCCATGAGGGGCCCTGTGGCTTATGATCTCGGCAATCTCCTTGAAGACCCCCGCTGTGAAATACCCCCGGCCCTGCGCGCCGAACTTCTGGAGGACAAAGATGAGTCTTTCAAGGCGCATTACCGCGTCCTCACCACCCAGTTTCATTGCCGCGTGATCGGTCAATTCATTCAGCTGGCCGTGCGTCAGGACAAACCACGCTATCTCGCCTTCGTTCCCGTAACGGCGCGCTACCTCCACGAAGCCCTGAAAGACCCCCTTCTTTCGCCCCTCCGGCGGTTTTTCGACGATCTTTCGCTTGATTTCAGCGCTCAAAAAGATTTGAATGCCGCATTCTTGCAGGGCCTTGATGTTTTTAAAGAGGCCGCGTAACTCACACGTAGGGACCAAAGATCATGTCTATTTTGTCTGGCCGCGTAAAAAACCTGAAGCCCTCCCCCACATTCGGCATGACGATGAAGGCCAGGCAACTGGAAGCCCAGGGGCGCGATATCGTCTCCCTGAGCCTGGGCGAGCCTGATTTCGATACACCCGATTTCATTAAAGAAACCGCCATTTCCGCCATCCGGGCCGGCGATACGAAATACACCGCCGTGGACGGTACGCCCGCGCTCAAAGACGCGATCATCGCCAAATTCAAACGGGACAACGGCCTCACCTACGCCAGGGACCAGATTACCGTAGGAACCGGCGGCAAACAGGTGATCTACAATGCCCTGATGGCCTCCCTCAATCCCGGGGACGAGGTCATCATTCCCGCGCCCTATTGGGTGTCTTATCCCGATATGGTTATGCTGGCCGAGGGCGTGCCCGTGATCGTCCCCTGCCCGGCGGAAAACGGCTTCAGGCTGCAAGCCGCCGATCTGGCGGCCGCCATCACACCCAAAACGAAATGGCTGATCCTCAACTCACCCTCCAATCCAACCGGGGGCGCCTATACGCGCGCCCAGATCAAAGCCCTGACGGATGTCCTGCTGGATTATCCCCATGTCTGGGTGCTGAGCGACGATATGTATGAACATCTTATCTATGACGGGTTCGAATTTTTCACAGCCGCCCAAGTGGAGCCGCGCCTGTCCGACCGCGTTCTGACATGCAACGGGGTCTCAAAGGCCTATGCCATGACAGGGTGGAGAATCGGCTACGCCGGGGGCCCGGCGGATCTCATCAAGGCCATGGGCGTGATTCAGGGTCAAAGCACCTCCAACCCCTGCTCCGTTTCACAAGCCGCCGCCGTGGGTGCGCTGAACGGCGACCAGTCCTTTTTGATCCCGCGCAACGCCGCCTTCAAGGAACGCCGGGATATGGCGGTTAAAATGCTGAACGAAGCGGAGGGGCTCTCCTGTCTCACGCCCGAGGGCGCATTTTATGTTTATCCGTCCTGCGCGGGCGTGATCGGCAAAAAAACTCCCCACGGCAAAACCATCGAAACGGATGAGGATTTCGTGGCCTATCTTCTTGATTCGGGCGGAGTCGCCTGTGTCCAGGGCGATGCTTTTGGCCTTTCCCCCCATTTCCGGATCTCCTACGCGACCTCCACGGACGTCCTGCAAGAAGCCTGCAAGCGTATCCAGAACGCCTGCGCGGCCCTTGTGGGGAAAGCCCAGGCGGCGTAAAATAGTTTTTTGATTTCCCGAACCGGGCGGTGTAGTATCTATCGGTGAAACCCGCGCCGCGCGGTTCCTGATCTTTGAACCTTTCATCAATTCATTCGCTTTATCCAGAAAAAAACAGACATGAAACATTTACTTTTTGCCTTCCTGCTCATGATCGCGACCGCCGCCTCCCTGCCCGCCCGCGCCGGAGAGCCCAGGCTTGTCGGAACCTACGGCAACTGGTCCGCCTATGTCTTTCGCGAAGGCAGCGACAAGGTCTGCTACATGGCGGCCAAACCCAAAAAATCCGAAGGCGGCTACAACAAGCGCGGGGAAGTTTTCGCACTCCTGACGCACCGCCCAGGCGAAGGCACCCGGGATGTGTTCAGCTATATCACCGGCTACACCTTCAAAGAAAAAAGCGCGGCCACCGTGCGGATCAACAATGAGGAATTCCCCCTCTTCACGCAGGGAGACACCGCCTGGACGCCTGACGCGGCCACCGACCGGAAACTGACCCAGGCTCTGCGCGAAGGTTCGGACATGACGGTCACAGGAACCTCTTCACGGGGAACCGAAACGATCGACATCTTCAGCCTGTCGGGCTCATCGGCGGCCTATAAAAAGATCTCCGGTGAGTGTTCCTAATATCAGAGAGAACCCTTCTCGGTCGCTTCCGGTAAACTCTCAAGGATTTAGGGTGTATCGTCAATTATCGCCGAACGCCCTACCGACTGCTTGCCAGGGCGTAGGGATCCGCTCCTCCCGCCAGGGCATACCGCGCGGGCATTCCTTCAGCCAGGGCCGTCAAAGTGGGGGTCGGTTTGCCATGGCGCAGACGGTAAATCCAGTAACTGGCTAGAACCTCTTCCACGTAGCCGCGCGTCTCCGCCAGGGGGATAAGTTCGATAAAGAGAAGGGAATCGTCCACATTCTCCCATTTTTTCTTCCATTTCAGCAAGTTCCCCGGCCCCGCGTTGTAGGCGATCAGCAAGGACATCAAGTCCCCGTCCACCGCGCTGTCTTCCAGCAAATCTCCGAGATATTTTTGCCCCAGATCCATATTGATCGCGGGATCGTTCAACGAATCCTGTCCCAGCGTCATGCCGTATGCTTGTGCGACATGGCGGGCCGTAGAGGGTAAAAGCTGCATCAGCCCTGCGGCGCCCTGGGCACTGCGGGCCTGCGGGTTAAAGCGCGATTCCCGCCGCACGATGGCCTGCAAAAGCGCCGAGTCTATAGAAAACCCCGAAGTAGGTTCCCAAGGTGTGTCCGGATAAAGCGCTCCGTCATAATAGGTCTCCTGACCATTCGCGGACAGCAGAGTGCCCACCTGCAAGGCGACAGCCGGGATCTTTTCCTGGCTCGCGAAGGCCAAAAGAGCCAGGCGCGTTTCCTCGTCGGCCGGCTGCAGGCGCAAAAGATCCGCCTGCGCCGTCCAGACCTGACCGGCCTGCGCCATATCCATGGCCTGCTTCGCCACCGGAATTTGTTCCAGAATGAAACGGTCTGCCTCGGTAAAGGCCGGGATATTCCAGTTAAAGGGAATATCACGCCCCAGAGCCCGCGCCGCCAGAAGACCATAGAATGTGCGCGGATGCCGCGCCGCGCGCAAAAGCCACGTGCTGACCTCTGGTGCGTGGCCCGCGCGTTTATGTGCCCGCGCCGCCCAGTATGCGCCGGCGGCCCCCTCGGGGCCCGGCTCGGCGGCGGCCAGTTCAAAATAGCGCGCGGCGGCGCTGTAATCCTGTTCCATCCACGCGGCCAGACCCGCAACCCAGCCGGCCAGAGGCACAGGCGAATCCGCATGATCGGCAATCCGCGCCGCCAGGTCGGACGCCGCCTTCACCTCGCCGCCATACAGATGCTTCGCCGCCTGCCGTGCCTGGGTGGAAACGGATTGTGGAGAAACCAAATCCGGCGCCCCCCCTGTAAGAGCGGACGGGCGGACACGGGGCACCGGCACCTGGAGCGGAGCCTTGCCCGCCTTGGTGATGTCGCTCAGGGAATATTGAACAACGCGGCTTTTAAGGGATTCCCCGGGCCGGGGAACCGGCAGGGGAGGATGCTCTCCGGCGGCGGCCCGCGTTTCAAGGCCCGGCACCATGATCAGACCGAGGAAAGTCAGAACCAGCAGACTCAACGCAAAAAGACTGCGGAGGGGTGCGTGCACCCCCTGTAAAGTTTTACTTTTAAGCATAATGCAGAGATCCATAGACAACCGGAGGGAAAATGTCCAGAGGGGCCTGTATTTATGTTAAATTTACTACAGAATGCCCAAAGATCTCATCTTATCCTTAACGGCCAGCATGTCGGCCCATACCGCCTTCTTCTGGGTGGGAGTCCGCAGCAGATAAGCGGGATGGTAGGTGGCAATGGCGGGAAAAGATGGACCCTCATACCCCAACCCAGCGGTTGCGGGCCTGTAATCATGCCAGACCCGGCGCAGCCGTGAAATACTGGCTGTCGTGCCCAGCAGGGCCTTCGCGGAGACGCCGCCACACAGGATCAGAATTTTGGGCCGGACCAGCATAATGTGTTTTTCAATAAAGGGGAGGCTGACCAGCACTTCCGCGTCGGTGGGCGTCCGGTTGCCCGGCGGCCGCCAGTTAAGGATGTTGGAGATATAGACGGACCTCTCCGGCTCGGTGCGGGTCCGGTCCAGATCAATAGCCGCCAAAATCCGGTCCAGAAGTTGTCCGCTGATCCCCACAAAGGGTTTCCCCTGCCGGTCCTCGTCTGCGCCCGGCGCTTCCCCGACCAGCATCACGGACGCCTCGGGATTGCCATCCGAAAAAACAAGATTGGTAGCCGTCTTGCGGATGGCAAGCCCGTCAAAAGCGGCCACAGCTTCGCGCAATTCTTCGAGGGTTTGAGCCTGTGCCGCCAACTCCACGGCCTGCGCCCACATCCCCGATGTCCCCAGCGGATTGGCGGGCGAAGAAGAACGGGGAGGGCCAACCGATAAAGACTCCTGAGAAGGAACGGGAGAAAATACAGGGGTGCGAGCCTCTTCCTGGGTCTGGGCCGGAGTCGAAGCCGCGACCGGGGAAAGAAATCGGTTCGCGGGCGCGTCGCTCAGCGCCTCATCCGCGCCATGAGAAATGTACCACTCCAGCGCGGCCAGTGCATCGGAGTGAAAATCCGTCATAAACTCTCTCTCCTGATCTGTTTTATGATAGGGATATTAACCCATTTGAGGTAAAATAACAGGGAGAGCTGCGAAAAAGGATTTTTCATGCCCCAATCCATACGCCCCGACCGGGAAAATATGGCCTATGATGTCGTGATCGTGGGCGCGGGTCCTGCCGGGCTCTCCTGCGCCATTCGTCTCAAACAAATCAATCCCTCTTTGAGCGTGTGCGTCCTTGAAAAAGGCTCGGAAGTCGGGGCCCACATACTCTCGGGCGCGGTTTTGGAAACCCGGGCGCTGGACGAGCTCATCCCCGACTGGAAGGACAAGGACGCGCCCCTGAACACAAAGGCCACCAAGGACCAGTTTTTGTTCCTGACAAAAAAAAGATCCTTCCGCCTTCCTCTCCCGCCCTCCATGAACAACCATGGAAACTACATTATTTCCCTGGGAAATTTCACGCGCTGGCTGGCCGGACAAGCCGAAGCGCTGGGCGTAGAGATTTTCCCCGGCTTTGCCGCGGCGGAAATCCTGTATGACGCGGATGATGCCGTCATAGGAGTCGCCACGGGCGATGTCGGGCTTGATAAGGAAGGCAACAAGACCAGCCATTTCCAACCCGGTATGGAGCTGCACGCGCGCCAGACGATTCTGGCCGAGGGCGCGCACGGCTCGCTCTCGAAAATCGTGATGCGCAAATACGCCTTGCGCGAGGACAGCGATCCCCAGACCTACGGCCTGGGCATAAAAGAGCTCTGGGAGGTCGATCCGGCGGTGCACCGTCCCGGACTGGCCATCCACACCGTGGGCTGGCCTATGGATAGGGGAACCTATGGGGGCTCCTGGATTTATCACATGGAAAACAATCTGGTGTCGATCGGATTCGTGGTGGGTCTGGATTACAAAAATCCTTATCTTTCGCCCTATGACGAAATGCAGAGATTCAAGCTTCACCCCGCCATCCGCCCGCTTCTGGAAGGCGGAAGACGGGTGGCGTACGGCGCCCGCGCGCTGGTGGAAGGGGGATTTCAATCCCTGCCGAAGCTGACATTCCCCGGCGGCCTCCTGATCGGAGACACGGCGGGCTTCCTGAATGTCCCCAAAATCAAGGGCAACCATATGGCCATGAAATCCGGTATGGTCGCCGCAGAGACGCTGGCCGAATATCTCGCCGGCCCGGAGGAGGGCAAACCGGGGATCTGCAGCCTGTACCCTGAACAACTTCAAAAATCCTGGCTTTGGGCCGAACTGAAGAAAGTCCGTAATATCCGGCCCGGATTCCACGGAGGATTGTGGATCGGACTTCTAAACGCCGCCCTCGAAACCCTCCTGGGAGGGCGCACACCCTGGACGCTCAAAAATCACGCGGACCACAAGCAGCTTAAAAAAAGCCATGACTCCAAGCCGATTGCCTACCCAAAGCCGGACGGTCGGATTACCTTCGATATTTTAACATCGGTCCAGCTTTCCAACACTCATCACGCGGAAGACCAGCCCTGCCACCTTAAGCTCAAGGACCCCCGGGTTCCGATCGCGGTCAATCTGCCGGAATATGATGAGCCTGCACAGCGTTATTGCCCGGCGGCGGTTTATGAAATCGTCCGGGATGAACAGGGAGATCCCCGGTTTCAAATCAACGCTCAGAATTGCGTACACTGCAAGACCTGTGATATTAAGGATCCTTCCCAGAACATAAACTGGACCGTTCCGGAGGGCGGGGGTGGCCCTAACTACCCCAACATGTAAAAACGAAACGGAGTGTTTCTCTATGAAATCTTTGGCTGTTGGCCTGCTGTACTGCTTTGTTGGATGGGGCGCGGCCTTGTTTTCCCCGACGGACAGCACCGCTGTTTCCGGTTTGGACCAAGACAACTATAAAGCGATGCAGAGTTACCTCGAGGAACTCTACAATCCCAAGAGCCCGAGCGGAAAATATCTCTCCTCCCAATTCGCGCAGCGCCATTACGACTGGTCCAGGTCTGCGGATTTCCTCGATGACGTCCTTGAAGCCAATCCCGATGATATCCAGATCCTGAACAAGGCTATGGTGCTGGCCATGGGTGCCGGACAAACGGAAAAGACGATTGCTCTGGCCCATCGCCTCATTGCGCTTGAAAAGGAGCCCGCCCCCCTGCCCCGCCTGTTCCTGGCTCTCGACGCCTTCAGGGACCACCGTTACAAGGAAGCGGCCGAAACCATCCACTCCATGCCCACCAGCGGCCTGTCCGACTTTATCCTGCCGGTCTTGCAAAGCTGGGCCGAGGCCGCCCTTGGTGTCCAGGATACCAAGGCGCTCAACCGAAACACCATCCATATCTATCACGCCATACTGATCTCGGATTTTCTGGGCAAACGCGAGGGAATAGAACCTTTGCTGCGGCAATCCCTGAGCGCGGAAGGGCTGGCCTTCCAGGACATCGAACGGATCGCGGATATCTACGCGTGGCTCGGCAAGAAAGACATCGCCCTGCAGCTCTATGGCGATATTTTTGAAAGCTGGCCTGAAAACAGCCTTCTGCCCAAGAAAATCGCGGCCCTGAAAATCGACGGGCCCTTCCCCTATTTTCATCCCATCAAAACGCCGGAAGACGGAGTCGCCGCCGCCCTGATCGACATGGCCCGCCTTCTCTTCCAGGAAGAAAACGACGACAGCGCGCTCATCTTTGCCCGTATGGCCCTCTTCCTCAATGGAAACCTGAGTGACGGCCATCTGCTCCTGGGTCACATCGCCGCGCGCAACGACCGCACGATGGAGGCCATTGCGCATTACAAGGCTATCGGGCCGGAAGATCCTTCCTACGCCGAATCCCGCCGCCTCGCGGCGGATCTGTATGAGGAAAGCGGCCAAACGGATCAAGCCCTGGCCGAGTTGTCCGATCTTGTAAAAAATTACCACGACCTCGAATCGATCATCCAGACCGGCGATATTTACCGGCGCCAGGACGATTTTTCCAACGCGGTGGAAGCCTACAACCGGGCTGCAAAAATTCTCGGCGATGCGATCTCCAAGGAATTCTGGCATCTCCATTATGTGCGGGGCATCTCCTATGAACGGCTGGGCCAATGGACACTGGCGGAAAAAGACCTCAAGGCCGCCTTGGTGCTTAAACCGGACCAACCCCTGATCATGAACTATCTGGGCTACGCCTGGGCGGATCAGGGAATCAACCTGGACGATTCCCTGGCCCTTATCCGCAAAGCCGCCGCGCTGGAGCCCTCTGACGGCTATATCACCGATTCGCTGGGCTGGGTTTTGTACCGCCGGGGCGAATATGTCGAGGCCATCCCCCATCTTGAGCAGGCCGTCGAGCTTCTGCCCTACGATCCTGTCATCAACGATCATCTGGGCGACGCCTACTGGCGGGTGGGCCGCAAGACCGAGGCCAAATTTCAATGGCTCCGCGCCCAGAACCATTCACAGGACAAAACCCTGATCTCGCAGATCGACAACAAGCTGGAAAACGGCCTGCAGGCGCCCGGAAAAACCGTGAAGGAAGCCCATTCGCAACGGCTGGGCGGAACAGATCTCTAGAATCGGCGGACCCTCATGACCGTCTCCCGGATAGAATCCGCGTCTTTTTGCGCGCCCGCGAAGATCAACTTGTATCTTCATGTCACGGGCCGGCGGCCGGACGGCTATCATAGTCTGGATTCTCTCGTGGCTTTTGCAGATACCGGAGATCTCCTCACCCTGGAACCGGCGAAGGATTTCTCGTTTTCTATAGAAGGCCCTTTCGCGGGCATGTTCCGGGGCGGGGAGAACGGCGGCGATCTCCATTCCTCCAATCTGGTTGTCCGGGCTGTCCGGGCCATGGCGGAAATAGCCCGTCAGACGCCCCGGTTTCGCGTTGTCCTGACAAAGAATCTCCCCCTGGCCTCCGGCCTGGGCGGCGGATCGGCGGATGCCGCGGCGGTCCTTCGCGCCCTGTGCGATCTTTGGGATCTCCCCATGGACGATCCCCGCCTCCTTCCCCTGATGATGGGCCTGGGCACGGATGTGCCCGTCTGCCTGAACAGCGTTCCCGCGCGCCTGCGCGGCGCCGGAGAAATCCTGGAGGACGCGCCCGCCCTGCCCCCTTTGCCAGCGGTGCTGATCCATCCGGACATTCCTTGCCCTACCTCAGCCGTATTCGCCCGCTATGCCGGGCCGTTCAGCCAAAGCCCGTCCCTTCCCGAAACGTTCGGCAGCCCTGAGGATTTGATCGCGTTCCTCAAAGACCGGGACAATGATCTCTATCCCGCCGCCGCCGCCCTCGTGCCGGAAATCACCCAAGCGCTGGAATCCCTATCGGCTTTCGAAACCTGCCTTCTGGCGCGTATGGCGGGTTCCGGCTCATCCTGCTTTGGCCTGTTTTCGACCGAAGAGGCGGCCCGCAACGCCTCTGGCATCCTGGCCGCACGCCATCCCGGCTGGTGGGTGAAAAGCTGCGTCCTTAATCTCCCGTCCCGCAGCCGGCACTTGCTATCCCCGTCCGGCCCGCTAGAATTGCGCCAGGGAGAAACATCATGACTCAACGCTGCAAAACCGCCACCGTGTTCGGGGGAACCGGCTTCATTGGACGTCACATCGTCCGCAATCTGGCACGGCAGGGAATGCGCATCAAAGTGGCTGCACGCGTGCCCGAACGCGCCTACTTCCTGCGCCCCTGCGGAACCGTGGGCCAGGTCGTTCCCTTCGCCTGCGATTACAGGGATCCGGCCTCCATCGCCCGTGCGGTGGAAGGGTCCGATTACGTGGTGAATTGCATCGGTATTCTCTCGGAAAGAAAGCCGCGCGCGACCTTCGAGAATATCCACGTGAATCTGGCCGCCGATATTGCCCGATCCTGCCAGAATCAAGGCGTGGAATGCCTGGTGCATATATCCGCGCTGGGAGCCGGGAATGGGGAATCCCGATACGCGCAAACCAAGATCGCGGGCGAACAGGCGGTCTTAAGCCTGGCGCACAACTCTGTCATTCTCAGGCCCGGCGTGGTTTTCGGGGCGGGGGATTCCTTCTTCAACACGCTGGCCTCCCTTGCGCAAAGGCTTCCTGTCCTTCCCCTCATCGGAGGTGGAAAAACCAAATTCCAGCCCGTCTATGTAGGGGACGTCGCGGACGCCGTGACGGCGGCGATAGCGCAGCCCTGGGCCGGGAATTTCTTTGAGCTGGCCGGGCCGGACATCGTATCCTTTCGCCAGATTTATGACCTTTTGTTCGAGCACACCGGACTAAAACGCCCGCTGGTTTCCATCCCCTTTTCCCTTGCGAAACGGCTGGGCGCGGCTCTCAGCCTGTTGCCCGGCAAACCCCTTCTCACCGCCGATCAGGTGGAATCCCTGAAAACCGACAATGTCCTTTCGGGAGACATGGGAACACTTGAAAATCTAGGCATTACACCCACATCCATGTCCCTGATTTTGCCCACTTATCTGGGCGCCTACCGCGCCGGGGGACGGTTTTTCCAAAAGACCTTCGCGTGATTTGCACCGCTGGCAGGGAACGTTTATAGTCGCTTTTCAATGACGGAGATGCTTTCCATGCGCAGATTTCTATCCGCAGTCCTGATCCTGGCCGCGTTCATGCTTATCCCCGTTACGCCCGCCCGGGCAGGCGGTGAAGGGATTGCCCTGGTCGTCAATGAAGACGCCGTGTCCCTTTCCGATTTGAAGGACAGGATGCACTTGGTCATGGCCTCATCGGGCCTGCCCGATACACCCGATATCCGGGAAAAGCTGACTCCCCAGATTGCCGGAGCCCTGATTGAAGAACAGCTCAAGATGCAAGAGGCCAAGCGCCTGAACATCACCGTCACCCCCGAAGAGGTCGATCAGGGTTTTGCGGCCCTCTCCGCCCAGAACAAGTTTACGCCCGATCAGTTCAAGAGCCTTCTGAAAAAGGGGGGGATCAATATCGCGACCATGCAGCGGCAGATCCGGGCGCAGATCGCCTGGTCGAAAGTGGTCCAGGACGAGCTGCGCCCCAAGATCACGGTCACGGATTCCGATATTGAAAACGTTCTGCAGCGGCTTCAGGCCAACAAGGGCCAGATTGAATATCTCCTGGCGGAAATCTTCCTGCCGATCGAAAACGCGAAGGATGAACAATCCATCCAGCAGCTGGCGCAGCGCCTCCATACGCAAATCAAGAGCGGGCAGGCTCCGTTCTTCAAGATCGCCCAGCAATTCTCGAAAACCGCGGGCGCGTCCAAGGGCGGCGACATGGGATGGGTCCAGCAGAGCCAGCTTCCCCCGGAACTGGCCAGCGCCCTGACCGGCATGGCAAAGGAATCCCTGACCGATCCTGTCCGCTCTCTGAGCGGCTATCACATCATGCTTGTGCGCGATATACGCACCATCGCGGACGACACCATTCCCCCCCGAGAGGAGATCGTGAGCGGAATCGGCATGGAGCGCCTGGAACGCCTGCAACGCCGTCTGCTTATGGATCTCAAATCCGCTGCCTTTATTGAGAACCGCGTTGAATCCTGACGATCTTCCGCCCCTGCGCACGGTCATCGCGCAGCACGATCTGCGCGCAGACAAGTCGCTGGGCCAGAATTTCCTGCTCGACCTGAACATCACGGACAAGATCGCGCGCCAGACGGGCGATTTGAGCGACATCACAGTGTTCGAAATCGGCCCCGGCCCGGGCGGTCTGACGCGCAGCCTTCTGAAGGCGGGCGCGAAAAGAGTCATCGCGATCGAATTTGACCCGCGCGCGGTCGCCGCGCTGCAGGATCTCGCCAAGGCCGCCGCCGGGCGCCTGGACGTGCTGCATGCAGACGCCCTGAAGACGGACCTCACGACCCTTGCGGAGGGCCCGCGCGCCATCGTCGCCAACCTGCCCTACAACATCGCCACGCCCTTGCTGGTCGGGTGGCTGCGGCAGATACACGAAAACCCGTCGGCCTTTTCCTCGATGATCCTGATGTTTCAAAAGGAAGTCGCGGAGCGTATTACGGCGGAGCCGGGCGGGAAGACCTACGGCCGCCTGTCGGTTCTGGCCCAATGGCTGTGCAAGGCGCACCGGCTGTTCGACCTGCCGCCTTCAGCCTTCACGCCGCCCCCAAAAATTCATTCCAGCATTGTGCGTTTTATCCCCCGGACGCAGCCGGAAGACCTGCCCCCTTTTGAAATTATGGAAGCCCTGACTGCCGCTTCCTTCGGGCAACGGCGCAAGATGATCCGCTCCAGCCTGAAAGACTATGCCCGGATCGTGGCGGAGGCGGAATTGAACCCCGAGGTCCGCGCGGAGAATTTAAGCGTCGAGGATTTCGTGTCGCTGGCCCGCCATGAGCAAGCCGCCCGCGCCGGAAAACCGGTTTAAATCAGGGCAAAGCCCCGAGCGCCAAAAGCGTTCCCGATACGACGATCACCCACAACAAGGTGAAGGGCAGGAACACTTTCCAGCCCAGCCGCATAAGCTGGTCATAACGGAAACGGGGGAGCGTCGCGCGCGCCCAGAGAAACACGAACAGGATCAGCGCGGTTTTCAGGCCAAACCAGACGATACCCGGAACGGCGGCCAGCGCCAGAATCCCGAAGGGCGGCAGCCATCCGCCCAGGAATAAAATGGTGGTGATCGCGCTCATCAGGATCATGTTGGCGTATTCACCCAGGAAAAACAGGGCGAAGGCCATGGCGGAATATTCCACCATGAACCCGCCCGTGATCTCGGATTCGCCCTCCGGCAGATCAAACGGCGCGCGGTTGGTTTCGGCCAGGATGGAAATCAGGAACACCACGAACATGGGAAACAAGAGGGCCTGCATCCACAAGGGACGCGGCGCCAGAACGATTTCCTGGAGATTCAAGGAGCCCGCGCACAGCAAAACGCACACGATGATCAGGCCCATGGAGACTTCATAGGACACCATCTGAGAGGCCGAGCGCAGCGCCCCCAAAAACGCGTAGCGCGAATTCGACGCCCAGCCGGCCATGATCACGCCGTAAACCCCCATGGAGGACACGGCGAACAGGTAGAGAATCCCGACATTGATGTTGGCCAGCACCCAGCCCTTGTCAAAAGGAATGACCGCCCAGGCCACCAGCGAAAGCGCAAACAAAAGCATAGGCGCCAGCAGGAACACGACCCGGCTGGATTGCGTGGGGATGATGGTTTCCTTTGAGAACAGCTTGAGCCCGTCCGCGATCGGCTGGAGCAGACCGAACGGGCCCACGGTCATCGGCCCCTGCCGCCGCTGCATGGCTCCCATCACCTTGCGTTCGGCATAGGTCAGGTAGGCCACGCTGATGAGCACGCCCCCAACGATAAGCCCGATGTAAAGAAACGTCCACGCTGTCCAGATGCCGTAGCTTTGCCAGAGATCCATCATGCTTTATTTTTAGCAGGAGAGAGAGAAGAAGGATAGAGGGGCCGTTTACCTTCGTCATCCCCGCCGAATGGAGGCCTGCCCTTGCAGGCCGGAACGCGTGCGGGGATGACGCATGGAGAAATCCCATGACTTCTGGGACCAAAGCTACCCGCTGATATGCAGGTTGCTCAGCTCGCGGCTGATCTGCTCGAAAACCCGGATCAGCTCTTCTTGCGTGGGCGCGTCGAAATACTGGTCCTCGCTGCTGGCGCAGCGCTCGTAATAGCCCTTCGTCGTGGAATTGATCCCCGAGCTGAAGGTGACCGTGTAGATCAACACGCCCTTTTCCTTCAGGTCTTCGCAGGTTTCCTCAAAGCGCTGGTTGAACTTGGTCACGCTCATGTTGTTCTTGGCCGCAAACCAGAAGGAGGAATAGGTGCCGTCTTCCGTGTTGTCCCCGTCGGTCATCATGACGACGGCCTTTTGCCAGTTGTCGTTGTCCCAGGAATGAGCTTCCTCGAAGGGCGGCTCGGGAGAGATCACCCGGCCTCCCCACACCATGCCGATATTGCCCAGCGTGTTGCCGTGCGGCTCCATGTCGTCGGGCTCGGCGGAGGTGTCCTCCTCTACCTGTTCCAGAAGATAATCGCGGTCGCTGCTCAGGGGTACGATGTTCGCGTAGGGACAACCTGAATTAATGCCGTCGCTCGAGTCGGACTTCCAGCAGAAGCAATAGCCTTGATTGCACTTGTCCTTGTTGGAGCCGCTGGTGTTGCAGGAGCTGCAGCGTGACGTGGCATAGCCCGAATAATTGGAGCATTTGTCGTTCTGGGCGATCACCTTGCCGTAGGCGTAGATATCCCATGGACCCTCATATTCGTCCAGAACGTCGTAATCATAGGGATCGTTGCTCGTGCTGCCCGGATTCCACCCGTGCCCGTCCCAGCTTGAGCCGTTCTTCCAGAGTTGCCCCTTGGAGCCTGATGCATGCGTGGCCGATGAACTGTAACCCGCGGCCTTGTGTTCGATCACGCAGCCGTACCAGTCGGCGCTGCTGTGGTCGGTTGTATAGTTTACCCCGGACGGCAAAGTGACGAATGTCGAACCGTCGTTATAAGTATCGCCTTCCGGCGTTTTTCCGATGCCATAGCGGCCAACCCGTACGGTGTTGCTGTAGGGCACCAGCGCGATGCGCACATGCTCGGGATTAAGGGCGTTGTCGAACATGATGTTGATAAAGCTGCGCGTGGCCGATTTCAGCGTGCCTATATTGTTGTTGGTGGACATGGACCCGGTATTGTCCAGCACCAGCGCGACTTCAAGCCCCTGCACATGCCGCTGGATCGTTGTATCGGCCTCCACGGAGATCTCGGTGATGCCCAGAATGGCCAGGAAAAATGTGTCGTAATAAGCATAGCCCGAGACATGGATCTGATTTCCCACGATGGTCACCACGGGCGTGAAGGTCACGCCGATTTTCTCGGGCGGGTAATTCGCGTTGAAAAAATCGATGATTTTCTGCTCGATCTCCTCAGAATCCGTCGAGGACGCAGCCCCCGCCAGCGCGGCGGAATCAATCGCCTGATGAAGGCGCTGCTGCACGAGATACGCATAAGAATAATCCAAAGCCGCGCCCGCCGCCCCCACCACGATAGGAGCCATCAGTGCAAAGGCGATCGCGATCGCGCCGGCAGTGTCGCGAGAGAAGGACTGAAACGGTTTCAAGAAATTCTGGACCATGGTGTTCATATCACTCCCCGTATAAAAAATTTAACCACAGAGATCGCAGAGAAAAATATTTGTAACGAAAAATCGAAGATTCTTTAATATAAAAACTTCGTTTCTTCGCCTCTTCGTTACAAAGATTTTTTGTATAAAAATTTCTGCGTCCTCTGCGGTTAGAATTTTTAAATATAAAAATCTTTTATTCCCGGTTCACGACGGCGCTGCGGCGCCCCCGCGAAAACGCCCTCTCCTGCATGGCGATGTCCCCGATCACGAAATTCGAGAACACAGGCTCGAACAGATATTGCACCGTCACCACAAGCACCCCGCCGTCGGGCTCGGCCAGAGCGTCCACCGCCGTCAGAACATCGGGCACGGGTGTCATATTGCGCGTCTCCCGCCAGACGATCTGAGGCTCGGCATCCTCGTCGAACTCGACGCTCACGATATCCACGCCATATGT
The DNA here is from genome assembly GCA_021741325.1 of Alphaproteobacteria bacterium. Lineage (GTDB taxonomy): Bacteria > Pseudomonadota > Alphaproteobacteria > Micavibrionales > Micavibrionaceae > JAIOYC01. The sequence goes on along the minus strand of JAIOYC010000009.1, from coordinate 11,410 downwards.
ATCGGTCGCATAGGGTTGCAAGGCAAGCTCCCCGGCTTCCACCGCTTCGGTGATCTGATCCGTGGTTACGCTGCGCTCCCGCGTGATGAGGTCCGCCGTCACCTGCGAAGCCCGGATCGTTTTCTGCCCGGCCAGAAGGGCGTTGCCCATATCGAAGGTGCCCAGAAGAAGCACGAGCAAAATGGGAAAAATCAACCCTGCCTCGGCGGCGGCCAGCCCGCTTTCATCGCGGCGCCACGCAGACCAGAAATTCCGGAATGGACGCCGCGGGTTCATCTTATCAATCCTCTATATCCTCGAATTCATAAGGCTCAGTCTGCAACACAATCGTGGACATGAACAAGATGGAACTATCCGCGCCGGCCAGAAGCGTACCGATAAAAGGCGTCATCAAGGTATAGCGGACCGCCGTGCGGATCAAAACCCGGTCGTTCGACCCGCCCGCGCTGACGCCGCTGGAAACCATGTTGCCATCCTCGTCGAAGGTCGGAGCCATCTCGTCGAAATCGGAAAAACTCTCCATGGTCTCCACCTCAATCACGATGTCGCTGCAATCAATGAGCACCGTGGCATAGGAACATAAAGCATCCCGGAACTGGTCCTCCGGAGCCATACTCTCGTTTTGCTGAAGCTGCCCCGTGCGGATCATGCGGGCCGCCGAGCTCGTCGCGCCCTCCAGAAGACTGGCCGCGGCATACATGATCGACAGCTCTATAATCGCCAGCGTGAGCACAAGATAGGGAATAACCAGAAGACTGAATTCCACAGCCGTTGTGCCTTTTTTATCCCGGCCCCAGCGTTTGATGAATTTATATGGCATTTTCCTCAAATCCACGCGTTTTCGCGAGCACAAAAAAAGCGCGTGTTCGCGCTGTTCATACCCTTTCTACAAGTCTGCCAGAAAAAGGTTAAGATGATGTTACAGAACCGTGTAAAAACACCATCAGCTCCCCGAAAATCTTCTCCGGAGGCTCATCCCACCAGGGACAAGCCAGGATTTCGTTAACCTGTTCTTCCGAAAGGCGTTTTTTGACCGCGCGGCCCGGAACCCCGGCGATCACGCTGTAGGGTTCGTACTCCCCCCGGGGCACAACGCTGCCCGCCGCCACGACGCACCCATGGCCGATTTTTGCCCCCGCCAGGATCACCGCCCGCTGGCCGATCCAGACGTCGTTTCCGATAAAAACATCATCGCCGTGATATTCGGTATAGCGCTCCTCCCGCCCCTTCAGAAACTGTTCGAAGGGAAAGGTAGAGGGACGATCCGTCACATGATTTTCCGACCAGATCAGAACTTCGGGCGCAAGGGAGCAGAATTTCCCCACCGAGATCAGCCCTTTCCCGCCCAGGCGGCAGCGATGGCCCAAGGTGGTAAACGCCCCGATCCGGGCATTCTCCCCGATGGCGCTGTGGCGGATCACCGCATGGGGACTGATGAGCGCGTTTTTATGGACGCTGCTGCGCGCCGTGATCAGGGCGTCCGGCCAACGGCGTTTCAACGCTATCTTTTGGAAGGCCAGCCACAAAAATTCCGGGATCAGCGATTTGATAAGCCGGCGGCGTTCCTGCCGTTCTTCGATTGCATGGTAGGCGAATTTCATGCGCCCACCGCCCTTTTCTTCCGGGATTTCGGAACATCCCGCATATCCGCCGGGAATGCCCCTTCCATGGTGTGGCCCCACTCCTTGATGCATTTCTCCAGCCCCTCGACAAACAGCGCCGCGTTGCCTTCCGCCTGTTCCACCGTGATATCCGGGCCGATATCGCCCTTGGTGCCCGGACAGCTTGTCGCGTAGAAGGCCCGAAAAGCGTTTCGGCGGCTTTGTTCGGGCCCGGTAAAATCTTTCAGGAATTTGTCCAGGCCGGGTTTGAAATTCTCATCCAGACGCGCGTGATAAACGCCGGGCAGGCGGTTGTAAAAAACATCGCCCATCGCAATCACGGGCTTGCCCAGAAGATAGGCCTCCCATCCGGCGGTTCCGGTGGCGGTGGCCACAGCCTGCGCGTTGCGGATCAGATCGAACGTGTTCACCCCGGGCGCGATCATTTTCACATTGTAAAGAGCGTTCAGCTCCCGGTAAAACCCCGCCGGGCGGCGGCCCAGCATGGAGGTGTGCTCCTTCACATAGACCTGCATGTGCGAGGGAATATGCTTGGCGAACTGGGTGACGAATCCGGCGTGATGATCGTAAGCCGCGCCGAAATACATGTCGCTGACTTCCGGCGCGTAATGCAGCGGGAGATAGATATAAGGGATGCCCAGATCCGGCGTCTCGTCGAACACTTTCGTGAGTGCGATTTCCATCCGGCGCCACTGGCTCCGCAGGCCGCTCAGGAGAGAGCGCACAGGATCAGCCTCGTATTGCAAGAAACGATCGACCTGCGCGATTTCCTCGGATGGATTGAAACGCAGCCTCACATTGGAAAGCTGGTCTTTAAGCTTGTCCCACCGCAGGCCGGCCACAGCGTTTTTCTCCGCATAGGCCGGGCGGCGGGGACGGTTCATGAAACGGTCAAACGCCTCATCCGCTTCCGTGACGATCTGGGCTTTGACAATGGCGGAATTGCCCTTTTCCAGTTCCGTGAAAGTCTCCATAAACCCGACATGGTGCCCGTTTTCATGCAGCACGTTGAAGTGCCCGTTCAGGCGGCTGTTCTGGGTTAAAAGATAGGGAATATTCTTTTTGCGCAGCGCAGAGCGCAAAGAAATCTGCAGGATATGAGCCACCCCGTCGATGGCGAAGGCGGGATCGTGGCGCTCCAGAACTTTTTCGATGAATTCCAAAGTGGCCAGATGCCAGTGCCGTGCCTTGGCATAATCCCCGCACCAGCGCAAGGCGCGATCGTAATGAACATCCAGAACGGCGTTTTTAATCTCAAATTTTTCTTCCAGGGCATGCTGGCGGTCATCCAGCGCGGCGCGGCTCATCGCGGTATATTTGTTCCGGCGCTTGAGGTAGAAATCGGGCAGGGACAGGATTTCAGAAAAACAGGCGCGGGTTTCCGGGGTCAGCCCTGCGTCCGTGCGGGCGTTGGCCGTCAGCCCGATGACGGGCCGTCCAAAACGCTCCTTCAGCGCGCGGGCCAGATGCACCTGCCCCGGCACGCCCAGCACATACAAAATGGGTTTTATCGCTTCAGCCTTGGCCATGATCGAACCATAAATCCTTCAAGGGGCGGTTTAAACGTTTTTCCATCCAGGCCACGTCGGCGGCGAATATTGTCTCCAGCCTCGCCCGCGTTTCAGGAGCCAGCGGCGCGAGATTGGCCCGCGTACGGTTAAGCCGCTCCATCCGGGCCTTGATCCATCGCCGGGGACGCTCCGGTATAATCTTTTTAAGGGCGTCTTTCCAGCCTGAACGCTCGCGCAGGACGGACTGGACAAGGCGGCTGCGCACCGAGCCCGCCCGGTTGTGGACCCGGCGTTCCGGCGCGGGCGTTCGGGCAATTCCCAAAAAGTCGCACAGCTCCCCCCACAGGGGCAGGCCCGGGGCGAAGAATTCCTCATAGATAAAAATTTTAATATTTTCGGGCGCGAACACCGAATCATAACGGGCGATCTGGGCGGGATAGGAGGCGCGGTCGCGGTACAGGACATCCCCGATCCAGGTTTTCAGGGATTTCAGGAAGGCGGGATCGGTTCTCCGGCGGTCTTCCTGCGCGAGAGCCTCTTCAAAAGACAGGGTTTCATAACCCTCTCGCACCTGATGGCCCCAGTTGGAATAGGCCATGTCCACGGGATTGCGCAGCAGGATGACGATTTTAACCGCCGGGCTCAGAAATTCATGAATTTTCCCCGGCGCGTCAGCCGCATAAAGATGCGCGACGGAGGCTTCCCCGATGGCTTTTTTCCCCCGCGCGCCCTCGAAAAGCTTCAGGTACTCTTCTGCCGTCCGCGCGCCTCCCGCCTCGGGCGGGGCGAAGAAGGCCGGCTCCTTCCAGTCTGGCAGGAACACGTCCGGGTGAGTTCTCAGGTAATGATACAGCGAGGTCGTCCCCGACTTCGCCGCGCCGACGATGAGGAAATTGGGGGGGGAGGAATTGGCCGGGCTCGTCCCCGCTTGCTCTTTTATAAATAACATTGACACGCGCCGTACTTATGCCTATTAAGAGAGAAACAGAACCCTGATACTCTCAAATATAAGGTCGGAGGTCTATAATCATGCTGTCTATAGATTTTAACAAGAAAATGGATTCGGGAGATACTTGGGTTCTTAAAAACGAGACAATGAAGTTCGTGCAGAAAAATTTCGAATTATATCCAGATATTCGTTTTGGCGACTCTCGGGAAATAGTCGAACAGAAAATAAAAGAGAAAGCCCTCATAGGTTCTTTCTCTCCTCATTCCTTAGAAATATGGAACACCGCGCCCGACGACGCCAAACTTCCGTCTTTGGTAGATTTGCTCAAAACCGACGGGCGCTACGCGGTACAAAGACGTCCTGCGGAGGAAAAGAACCAAAGGCACAGAGCCTTTTTTGTAGAACCTGTGGCCACTTAATTTTCTTTTCAGGCGGATTTCTTTCACCTTTTCTCCCTTCTCAATCCCGTATACCGTTCCTCCATGCTTAAGGGCTGGAACGCATTCGGGTATTTCCTGCGGGCCTATCCCGCGCGGGGCGCGGCGATGGTTGCGGCTCTGTCGGTGGCCGGGCTTCTGGAGGGTGTGGGGATCGCGGCGCTTTTGCCGCTGATCTCGATCCTGACCGAGCCCTCCGCCGCCCCGGACGGCACGATTGCAGTTTTGGTGTCCCGCACTTTTGGCGCACTGGGGCTTGCCCCCACGATTGAAACCATTCTTCTGTTCTTCACCGGGATTATGGTCCTCAAGGCCGTGGTCACCATGGCGGCCATCGCGCAGGTCGCCCATGCCTCCGCCCATGTGACGGCGGATCTGCGGGCCGCGCTCCTGCGCAATCTCCTCAACGCGAACTGGCTGCACTATGTCGGCCTGAAAAGCGGGGCCAGCGCCGCGGCTCTGGGACTGGAAGCGCAGCGGGCCGCCGTGTCCTTCAAGCAGGGCTGCACCGCGCTCTCCCTTCTGATCCAGGTGGCCGTGTATGCCGCGCTGGCGGTGTTTATCTCCTGGAAGCTCACCTTGGCCGCGCTGGGCGCGGGGCTGTTCATGGTTCTCGTTCTGGGATTCTTGACGCGGGAGGCGCGGCGCGCGGGCAATGAACAGACAAAAGTGTTCGAGCGGGTTTTGAACACCCTGACCGAATCCCTGCTGGGGGCGAAGCCGCTCAAGGCCATGAACAAGGGCGAACAGGTCGCCCGCATGATGGAAAGCGATATCCGCGCCCTGCAATCCGCACAGTTGCGCATGGATGTAAGGGACCAGAGCGTGTGGGTGCTGGGCGAGCCCCTGATGCTGGTCTTCATCGCGCTGGGCCTCTACGGAGCCTTGCACTACAGCGTCCTGCCCCTGCCCGAGCTTTTATTCCTGGCGCTGCTTTCGCTGCGCCTCGTCATGCGGGTTTCCTCGGCCCAGCGGGCCTATCAATCCATGGCGGCCAATGAAAGCGCGCTCTGGTCGCTCAAGGCCAGAATCGATACCGCGCGCGCCGCGCGGGAAGAGCATACAGGCCGCCGGACGCCCTCCCTCGATACGGGGATTGTTCTGGAGGATCTCCGCTACACGTATGGAGACCGCCCTGTTTTAAACGGCATTTCTCTAAGCCTCCCGGCACGGAAATTCCATGTGGTGTACGGCACATCGGGCGCGGGGAAGACGACGCTGGCGGATCTTTTGACCGGGCTTCTCGCGCCGGGCGGCGGGAATATCCTCATCGACGGCGCGCCCCTTTCGACCCTGGACATGCCGCAATGGCGCGGCATGATCGGCTACGTGCCGCAAGATGTTCTGCTGTTCCACGATACGATTTTCAACAACATCGCGCTCGGTGATCCGGCGATCTCGCAGGAAACCGTGATGGAGGCGCTGAAAAAAGCCGAAGCCTGGGAATTCGTCCGGGATCTGCCCGAACAATTAAATACGCTGGCCGGGGAGCGCGGCGCGCGCCTCTCGGGCGGCCAGCGCCAACGCCTCGCGCTGGCCCGGGCGATCGTGAACCATCCCGCCCTGCTGATCCTGGACGAAGCCACCAGCGCGCTGGACAGCGAAACGGAACAAGCCGTGTTAAACACCGTCAAGGCGCTTTCCCGGGACATGACCGTTCTGGCCATCTCGCACAACCCCGCCTTGCTGGAGGCGGCGGACCATGTATATTACCTGCGGGATGGGAAGGTGGACCACACAGCCGTCATCCCGGCGAAGGCCGGGATCCATGGGCAGCACCCGTGAGAAACCCGAATATTCGTGCGCCGGACAGGTGGATCCCGGCCTTCGCCGGGATGACACCGTTGTTTAAGAAAGAATCATAATGTTGGCAGAAAAATCCGCGGCAGAGCCCATAACAGACAACGATGAGCACCGCTTCGCGTTCGGCGAGAACTGGCGCAATTTCCTGAGTCTTCTGAACGAGGAACGCATCGCGCAGGCGGAAAAAAGCCTCCGGGAAATGCTGGGGCTTGAAGATTTCAGAGGAAAAAGCTTTCTGGACATCGGATCGGGCAGCGGCCTGTTTTCACTCGCGGCAAAGCGGCTGGGCGCGCTCGTGACGTCTTTTGATTACGACCCGAATTCCGTGGGCTGCGCGCAGGAACTGAAAAGCCGGTATTTCGGCGCCGATCCGGACTGGCGCGTCGAACAGGGCTCCGCGCTGGACCGCGATTACATGAAGACTCTGGGCGCCTACGACGTCGTATATTCCTGGGGCGTTTTGCATCACACGGGCGCGATGTGGGAAGGGCTGGAAAACGCCACTGTCTGCACAAAGCCGGGGGGACTCCTGTTTATCAGCCTTTACAACGATGAAGGCTGGCGGTCGGAGGCGAACAGGCGCATGAAGAAATTCTACAACAGGTTGCCCGCTTTTTTAAAACCCGCCATGGCCGCCGCTTACGTCTTTTATGAAATCGCGCGCGGCGCGGCGATTGACCTGTTGCGCCTGAAAGACCCCTTCGCTCGCCACCGCGAAAAAATAAATTCGCGCGGCATGGCCGTGTGGCACGACGCGCTCGACTGGCTGGGCGGCTATCCGTACGAAGTGGCAAAACCCGGAGATGTGTTTGATTTTTATCACGCCCGGGGATTCGAGCTGGTCAAATTGAACACTGTCCCGCGCGGGCACGGATGCAACGAGTTCGTCTTCCGGCGCAGGGGATAATCCATGTGCGGCATCGCCGGATTTTTGAACCTCACGCAAAAGACCGGCCCCGAGAATCTGGCCGCGCAGGTCAAAATGATGACCGACGCCATCGCGCATCGCGGCCCGGATGATTCCGGCGCGTGGTGCGACGCGGAGGCCGGTATCGCGCTGGGCCATCGCCGCCTGTCCATCATTGATCTGTCTCCCCTGGGGCATCAACCGATGGAGTCGCGCAGCGGGCGGTATGTCATGGTCTTCAACGGCGAGATTTATAATTTCCCCGTTCTGCGCACAGCGCTTGAAGGCAAGGGTCATGTTTTCCGCGGGCATTCGGACACGGAAGTCCTGCTGGGCGCGCTGGAGGAATTCGGACTTGCGGATACGCTGCCCCGCCTCAACGGCATGTTCGCATTTGCCGTCTGGGATAAAAAGGAGCGCACGCTCTCCCTCGCCCGGGACCGCGTGGGCAAGAAACCCCTTTATTACGGGCGCAGCGGGGACACGCTGTTTTTCGCCTCGGAACTCAAAGCCATCCGCGCGCATCCGGATTTCACGCCCGCGCTGAACCGGGAAGCGCTGGCGGCCTATCTTCAGCGCGCCTATGTGCCGGGACCGCTCTCGATCTATGAAGGCATCCACAAGCTTCCCCCGGCTTCTTATATCACCCTGCCCGCGCAGGCCGCGCCGACCTCCTATTGGGACATCCAGGCCATCGCGGAGAATGGCCAGCGCGCCCTCGGGACGACAAATTTTGAAAACGCAGTGGACGAACTCGACGGCATTTTGGACCGCGCGGTCGCGCGGCGCATGATGTCGGACGTTCCCCTGGGCGCGTTTTTGTCGGGCGGAATCGATTCCTCTCTCATCACCGCGCTGATGCAAAAAAACGCGGCGGCGCCCGTGCGGACATTTTGCATCGGCTTTGAAGAGGCGGGGTACAACGAAGCGCAGGACGCGAAAAAAATCGCCGCGCATCTGGGCACGGACCATACGGAACTGACCGTCACCGCCGGCGAGGCGCGCTCCGTCATTCCGGACCTTCCCGATTATTTCGATGAGCCTTTCGCGGACCCCTCGCAAATCCCGACCTATTGCGTCTCCAAACTTGCGCGCGAACATGTCACCGTGGCGCTCTCGGGCGACGGGGGCGATGAGACCTTCGCGGGTTATCCCCGCTATGGGTTGGCGGAAAAAATGACAAAAACCTTGTTCGCCTGTCCCTATATGCTGCGGGCCCCGGCAGGGCATATGCTGCGCCTGGCGCACGGCGGAACACGGCTGCAGCGCATCGCCGGAGCGCTGGGGGCGCGCGGGCGCGATGATTTCTACGCCGCCCTGATGTCGTATTGGAGCCGCCCGGAGCGGCTTCTTCTCTCCGCCGATCATCCCCCGCCCTTTGCGGAAAAAAGCGCGCTTTCGGATTTCACGCACCGCATGATGCTGCACGACACGCGGCGCTATTTGCCCGACGATATCCTGGTCAAGGTGGACCGCGCCAGCATGGCCGTCTCCCTCGAAGCCCGCGCGCCGCTTCTGGATTACGAGGTAATGGAATTCGCGTGGACCCTCCCGCTGGAGATGAAGCGCGACAAACGGATCTTAAAGGCACTTCTGGAACGCTACGTCCCCCGGCCCTTGTTCGACCGCCCGAAGCAGGGATTTGGAATTCCCCACGGCGCGTGGCTGCGCGGGCCGCTGAAAGACTGGGCGGAAGCCCTTCTGGACGAACGCCGCCTGAAAGACGAAGGCCTGTTCAACCCCGCGCCCATCCGCCGCGCCTGGGCGGACCACACGGCGGGTCGCCGGGATTGGGGGCAACATTTGTGGATCATCCTGATGGCCCAAGCCTGGCGGGAACGGTGGTTATAATCCCGCGTTTTTAAGGGCCGCCAACAGCCGCTCCGCCGTATGGTGCAGGGCTTCTTTCCAGTCCGTGCCCGCCTCTCCGTCCGCCCCGTCGGAGATATATTTCAGGCATAAAAACGGCACGCCCTCGCGCTGGCAGATGAGGGCCAGCGCATACGCCTCCATATCCACCGCGTCGAAGGCCAACGCCCCGTCGGAAGTATCGAAATTGTCGCCGCTGCCGCAGATTCCCTGCGGGAAATCTTCCAGCGCGATACCGTGTCCTAAAAAGACCGGATCGTCCGAAAATGGCGTCTGGAATTTCTCGAACCCCAGAAACGTCACATCCATGTCCCGCTGGACGAACACGGTCGGATTGACGATCGCACCGCCGGAATGCTTGCGGGAACCCGCCGTCCCCAGATTAACGACCATGGAAGGCGTATGAGCGGCCAGATATTTCGTCAGGGCATGGGCGGCGTTCACCTTGCCGATGCCGGTATGCAAAACGCCGTACTCGCTGAAAACCTCCTGGCTTTCCTCCTTCATGGCGAAGACGAGCAGGGGGCGTTTTGAGACGGCTTTGTTCATGGAGCTATTCCTTTGTTTTCCAAGGAAAACATAGCACGCGCAAGCCGGACGTTGCCAGCGCGGCAATCGCCTGATAGAGTTCCGGCCTTATCCAGAGATACAAAATAACAGAAGGAGCGCGGATCATGGCGGATCAGGCGGGCGCACGGAAAGATATTTCGAACCAGCCGGGGCTGGAAGAACCAACCGGCGCCGATCTGTCCGCATCCCCCCGCGCGGACCGGGTATCGGCGTTGCGCGAAAAGATTATCGTCCCCAAATCCGGCGGGTTCAAAAAAGAGACGGATGAATCCGCGTCTATCCTTGCCGAAACGCGCCGCCTGTCGGAAACGCTGTTCGGGGACACCCCGCGGCCCGGACAAGCCCCCGAAGAAAGCGAGGAGCCCATTTTGCTCCTCAAACCCGTCAATGCCGCGCCCGTCTTTTCCGCCTCCGGAAAAACCATGAAGATTATATATCCCATGGCCGCGCTGGTGAGCGGATTGTGGCTGGGTTTTTGCATTTTCCATCTTTTGCGCGGCGGCCTGCCCGCGGACCCGCAAACCCTCGGAACCTTACTGGCCGGCATGTTCGCGCCGCCCGCAATGCTGTGGATGGCGCTGGGAACATTCTCGCGCCGGGCGGAAATGAATCTTCACGCCTCGGCTCTGCGCGCGGAACTGCACTCCATTCTTTTCCCTTCGCCGGAAAACGCGCAACGCATAAACCGCGACGTCGAACGCCTCTGCGCGCAGGCCGCCGAAATCTCGACCAATTCGCGCGCCGTGCTCAAATCCCTCCACCGCGCGCGCCAGGGCCTCCACACTGAGATCCGGGAATTTTCGTCCCTGTCGAAGAAAGCCGAATTCTCCATCGACCGCCTCGCCCAGTCCCTGACCGACCGGGCGGAGAATCTCCTGAGCCTGACAGAGGAAATCGAACAGCGCACCGCCCATATCGATGAAAAGGCCCGCGCGGGCGCCGAAGCCTGGGACCGCGCGACGCTCTCCGTTCTGGACCGGGCCGGGGAGATGGAATCGGCCATGGGCCGGGGCGCGGATAAGATCCTCAAGGCCGCGGACAAGGCCGGCTCCGAAATGAAACAGGCCGAGCAGGCCCTCGAAGAGGCGGAAAAACGCATGGGCGCGGCCCTGTCCGTACGCAGCGCCGCCGTGTCTGAAGTCTCCGCCGTCCTGTCCGCCGACCTGGAAAAAATGGATTCCACCCTGAACGGGCAGATCGAAAAGCTGGCCGCGGGGGCGCTGGAAACATCCCAACGGCTGAACCTCCTGAAAGACGCGCTGGCCCAGACCGCCTTGGCGGCCGAACCCCTCTATACCCGCCTTTCAGAAAAGGCGCACGGCGCCAAAACGGATATCCAGGCCGTCCGGGCCGCCCTTGAGGAGGTGGAAAGCACGCAGATGCCTATCCTTGAGCGCATGGGCTCCGCCCTGGGCGATCAAGTCCGCATCCTGAAGGACAGCGTGGAGAACGCGGATCGCGTGCTGAGCCAATCCGGCACGCAGGTTCAGGGCCTGGCCCAGACCGCCCTGGAGGCGGCCTCCCAGATCCGGAACGCGGGGGACATCTTTGCCGACCGCACCCAGGAATTGCAGGATTACATGGTTGAATCCCTCAACATGGCCGAAGCCTATCACGGCGAATTGAAAACCCGCATCGAGGAGCTTTCCGAAAAGGCCGTGAAATCGGCCACCCGCATGGATCAGGCAGTTTCAAGCCTGGGCGGGCATATGGAGACTATCGGAAAAACAGCCGCGGCGGCC
>JAIOYC010000008.1 GCA_021741325.1 Alphaproteobacteria bacterium | reverse complement strand
AAAGCGTTCGCGACCGCCTGAAAAAGGCTGGCACCAAAGCCCCGCCGGTGAAAGAAGCCACCCCCCGGCGCGGAGGCCGCATTACGGTCACACAGGCCCTTAACAAGGACTATGAACGCGATCGTGGACCCAGCCTTGCCGCTCAGAAGCGGGCCCGGGAAAAAGCGCGCTTGGCCGCCCGAAATTCCATGGAAGCCGCACCCAAGATCGTGCGCGAAGTCGTCCTGCCCGAAACCATCACCGTTCAAGAGCTTGCAAACCGGATGGCTGAACCCGGCGGCGCGGTTGTCAAAGCCCTCATGAAGCTCGGCGTTATGGCAATGGTCACCCAGACCATTGACGCAGACACCGCCGAGCTGGTCATCAGCGAATTTGGCCACAAGATCAGACGCGTTACCGAAGCCGATGTTGAAATTGGTCTCGGGGGCATTGATGATACCGCGGAAAGTCTTATATCTCGGCCTCCGGTCGTGACCATCATGGGTCATGTCGACCATGGGAAAACATCCCTGCTCGACGCCTTGCGCGCCACAGACGTTGTTTCCGGCGAGGCCGGTGGAATCACACAGCATATCGGCGCCTATCAGGTTCAGCTCGCCTCCGGCGCGAAAATCACCTTCCTAGACACGCCAGGTCACGCCGCTTTCACCGAGATGAGAGCCCGCGGCGCGCATGTAACAGACATTGTGGTCATCGTCGTGGCCGCCGACGACAGCGTAATGCCTCAAACCATCGAAGCCATCAGCCACGCCCGCGCAGCGAAAGTTCCTATCATCGTGGCCGTCAACAAGATCGACCTGCCCGACGCCAATCCGGGCAAAGTTAAACAAGCGCTTTTGCAATATGAAGTGGTCGTGGAAGATCTGGGCGGCGACGTTCAATGCATCGAGATTTCCGCGAAGAAAAAGCTCAATCTGGACAAGCTTGAGGAAGCCATTCTCCTTCAGGCCGAGGTTCTGGAATTGCAGGCAAACCCGAACCGCGAAGCCCAGGGTGTCGTAATTGAATCCAAACAGGAAAAAGGACGCGGCTCGGTGGCCACGGTTCTTATCCAAAAGGGAACCTTGAAAGTCGGCGATATCTTTGTCGCGGGTGCTGAATACGGGAAAGTACGCGCACTTCTCAACGACAAAGGCAAACCCATTGAAACAGCCATTCCCGGACAGCCTGTCGAGGTTTTGGGATTGAACGGCTCCCCCGAGGCGGGCGATCAGTTCAGCGTCGTGGCCGATGAGTCCAAAGCCCGCGAAGTCGCGGATTACCGCCGCAATAAACGCCGCAAAGCGCAGGCCGTGGCCGCCGTCAAAGGCCGCACGACCATCGAACAGCTTCTGGAGCAGCGCGAGCGCGGAGAAAAAGTCTCCCTGCCTGTGGTTATCAAGGCCGATGTCCACGGCTCTGTCGAGGCCATCGTGGGCTCACTGGAGAAAATGGTCAGCGAGAACGAAGGGATCGCCATTCAGGTTCTTCATGCCGGGGTCGGCGGAATCACGGAATCCGATGTCACCCTGGCCCGAGCGTCCGGGGGGATTATCATCGGCTTCAACGTTCGCGCCAATCCCCAGGCCCGCGCGCTCGCTCAGCGGGAAAACGCGGATATCCGCTATTACAACATCATCTACAACGTCATCGACGATGCTAAGGCGATCCTCAGTGGAATGCTTTCGCCGACGGAGCGGGAGGAATATCTGGGCCAGGCGTCTATCCGCCAGGTGTTCAACATCACCAAGGTCGGCAAGGTTGCGGGCTGTATGGTGACAGCCGGCCTCGTTAAGCGCGGCGCGAAGGTCCGCCTTCTGCGCGATGATGTGGTCATCCACGAAGGCAGCCTGAAAACCCTCAAGCGCTTCAAGGACGAAGTCAAAGAGGTCAGGGAAGGCATGGAATGCGGGATGGCCTTCGAGACCTACGACGACATCAAGGAAGGCGATATCATCGAATGCTATGAGATCGTTGAGGAAGCGCGGACTGTGACCTGACCGTTCGAAAGGAGAAACGCCCCGATGAAAACCCCCTTCACAAAAGCCGTGACTCCTTTTGCGGATCCCGAAACGGCCGGAGATACAAATTCCCAAATCATAACGAAACCGGAAGCTCCAGCTCCCGGCCCTGATGATCTGGGACAGCCTCCAGAAATTTTTTTCAAATAACACCAGGCCCAGCCGTGTCAAAATCCTCCCCTTCCGGCCCTTCCCAGCGACAACTCCGTGTGGGTGAACAGATTCGGCACATTCTGGCGGAAGCCATGCAGCGCGGCCATTTTCACGATGAAAACCTGCTGGACGCGTCTCATATCACCATCACCGAGGTGCGGGTCAGCCCGGATTTGCGCAATGCCACGGCCTATGTGGTGGCCCTGCTGGGCGGACGGGATATCACCCAGATTCTCCCCGCGCTCAACGCGCACGCCCATTTCTTTCAGAAGGAAATCGGCCGCCAGTCTAATCTAAAATTCACGCCCCGCGTGTACTTCAAGACTGACGAAACCTTTGAGGAAGCCGACAAGATCGAACGTCTATTGCGGGAAATCCGCAATCCTGATGGAACTGAAAAATAACATGCCCATGGAGGATTAAGCCCATGAAAAAAAAGCCCCATCGTCACGCCGGCCTTGGCCGTCAGAAAGATATATTCACCCGTTTCGCTCAATTTACAGCCTGGGCGGCGGGGCAGCCCCCCACCTTCCTGATGGCATTTGCCTCGGTAATTCTCTGGGCGCTTACCGGGCCGTTGTTCGAATATTCCGAAACATGGCAACTCGTCATCAACACGGGCACCACCATCGTAACGTTCCTGATGGTCTTCCTGGTTCAAAACACCCAGAATCGGGATACCCGTGCCCTACACATCAAGCTGGACGAATTGATCCGTGCCACCGAAGGAGGGCATACCGTGCTACTGGATCTCGAGGAACTCTCCGAGAAGGACCTAAAAGCCATCACGGACAAATACGAGGCTATCGCTCGCAAATCCCGCGAATTACTTCATAAGGGCGAGACGGACACTCATGTGCCGGATATTGATCTGGAATAAGGGCGAAGGAAATCTATTCAGCAGGGCGAATATACGAATTTTTTAATTTTTCGAACGCCCGGGCGCGATGGGAAATTTTTTCCTTCTCAGCTGGATCCATCTCCGCAAATGTAACATCATGCCCCTCCGGCACGAAAATGGGATCATAGCCAAAGCCCCCTACCCCACGCGGCGGCCATACGATCTGCCCTTCGACCCTCCCTTCGAAAGTGTCCACCCGCCCATCGGGCTGCGCCAAGGCGAGCACACACACAAACGCGGCTGAGCGATCGACAGACTCCCCCAGCTCTTCGTGAACCCGGCACATAGCGACATCGAAATCCTTGTCCGGTCCCGCCCAGCGCGCGGAATAAATCCCCGGCACGCCGTCCAGCGCCGTTACAGACAGGCCGCTGTCATCGGCCAGGGAAGGTTTACCGCTCGCCCGCGCCGCCGCCAGGGCCTTCAGGGAAGCGTTCTCTGTAAAACTCGCGCCCGTTTCCTCAGGCTCCGGCAGGTTGAGATCGGCGGCAGAATAGATGGCGCCTTCATAAAAAGAGCGCAGAAGCGCCTCAATCTCCCGGACTTTACCGGGGTTGTGCGTGGCGAGAACAAGGACTTTACCGAGCATCCTTTTAAATCCCCAGAACCTGCCTCTGCAAGGCCGTCAGCTCCGCGCAACCTTTTTTGGCCAGGTTCAACAGGGCTAGAAATTCCGCTTCGGAAAAAGGCTCCTTCTCGGCGGTACCCTGGATTTCGCAAATACCCCCTGCCCCGGTGATCACGAAATTCGCATCCGTTTCGGCCGCCGAGTCTTCTTCGTAATCCAGATCGAGCACCGGAATACCTCCCGCAATCCCGCAGGAAATAGCACAAACCGTATCCTTCAGCGGCAGGGCCTTGATGAAACCCGTCTTCACCAGATGCTGAAATGCCAGATGGAGAGCAACGAACGCGCCCGTAATAGCCGCGGTGCGGGTGCCCCCATCGGCCTGAATGACATCGCAATCCACCCGGACCTGACATTCGCCCATGGCCTGCGGGTCAACTACGGCGCGCAGCGCGCGCCCCACAAGGCGCTGAATTTCCTGCGTGCGGCCGGACTGACGGCCCTTGGCGGCCTCCCGGTCCATGCGCTCTCCGGTGGAGCGCGGAAGCATCCCGTATTCGGCCGTCACCCAGCCCTTGCCGCTGCCCTTCATCCAGTGTGGCACCTTGGTTTCCACGCTGGCCATGCACAGGACATGCGTATGCCCGAATTTAACGAGGCACGATCCTTCCGCATGGCGAGAAACATGGGGAATAAGCTCAACGGGCCGAAGCGCGTCGGCCGCGCGGCCGGAAGGTCTGGAAGTCATGAGAAATATCCTCGAAACAGGGGGGAAAGGGAACGGTTTACAATAAAATTCTAAGATTCCAGAATCGGAAACCGTTGAACAGCCTGAGGGGAACTATAAGGAAATCCTTTTTCTTTAGCCAGTCTTTCAACAATGGGAAGAAGGACTTCATCAGGTAAGGGCGGATGAATGGTGGTAAGTTGCTTGATCTTACCATCTTCGGTTACCATGTAACCATCGCAGGGCTGGGCCTCCCCTTTTCGTTTAACCACAACTTCCCATGTGCCTCGAATACCCTTAGGCTGTGAAGCTGTGAATTCAATTTCGGGCGGTTTCGCGCCAAAAAAAACGTTTTTCAAAGAATCCATTCCTGAGAAAAGTCGCATATCCGACACCTTTTGGTAAATATCCTTCTATTTTTACTTCATTTTACCCCCCTTCGTCAAGAATTTTCATAGCACAATCAACGCTTGCGCGTATAAATCGAGGTTTGCTAGGCTTTGCAGATGAGCACCTTCGACCCGCTTTCCTTTTCCAGCCTGCTGACCATCATGGCCCGGCTGCGCGATCCCGACGGGGGCTGCCCGTGGGATCTGGCACAGGATTTTTCCTCCATCGCGCCCTACACCATCGAGGAAGCCTATGAGGTCGCTGACGCGATTGAGCGCGGGGACATAGAAAATCTGCGCGAGGAACTCGGAGATCTCCTGCTCCAGCCGGTCTACCACGCCCAGATGGCCGCCGAGAAAGGCCTGTTCGATATTCACGATGTCATCCGGAATGTCTGCGAGAAGATGGTGCGGCGTCATCCTCATGTCTTCGGAGATGCGGGCGCCCACAGCCCGCAGGATGTCGACAAGATCTGGGATGAGCGGAAAAAGGCCGAAAAGCCTGCCGGCGATGGCGGAGCGCTCGAGGGAGTGCCCCTGGCCCTTCCGGCTCTTTCACGGGCGCTGAAGCTTCAGAAAAAAGCCGCCAAAACCGGCTTTGAATGGACCGATCCCGCAGACATTCTGGATAAGCTGGAAGAGGAGCTGGCGGAAATGCGCGAAGCGCTGCAGGCCGGTACACTGGATCAAAAAGCAGACGAGCTTGGGGATCTTCTCTTCGTGCTAGCCAATCTGGGGCGCGTGCTCGGGGTGGATCCCGAAACCGCCCTGCGTCGCTGCAACGACAAGTTTGAGCGGCGATTCCGGGGCATGGAATCCGATGCCACAAAAAAGGGCCAGACCTTAAATGCTCTGTCCCTGCCGGACATGGAAGATTTATGGAGCGCTCAAAAGAAGAAAGAAAACCGGGCCTAGATCTAGTCTGTATAACCGTATCGTTTTCCAAAAATGTCGACCTGGGCGGAATCAAGCCGCACCCGCAAAACCACTTCTTCTTCACCGTCCACCCGATTCAGAACTTCCCCATGCTCATACAGCCATGAGATCGCCGCGCCATCCTTCTGATCGATGCGGAAGGATTTCGTTACATGGCCCTGGGAGAGGATTTCAGCGCAAATTTTCAGAAACTCCTGTATTCCCTGCCCACTTAGGGCCGATACCGCCACTGACCGGATCTGGGAGGAGCGGCAGCGCTGGGCGAGCGCAAGCGCCTCCTCGGGAGGAAAAGCGTCGATCTTGTTGAAAATTTCGATGATCCGCCCGTCCTCCTCATAATTGATCCCCAGATCGGAAAGGATGCCGATCACATCTTCGCGCTGCGCCTGCCCGTCCGGATTGGATATGTCGATAACATGCGCGATGATGTCCGCCTCCGTCACGTTCTCCAGCGTGGCCTTGAATGATTCAATAAGATGCGTCGGAAGCTCCGAGATAAACCCGACCGTATCGGAGAGGATCGCCCCCTGCCCGCTGGGCATCTCAATGCGGCGCATTTTTGGGTCCAGCGTCGCGAACAAAAGATCCTGCGCGAACACACCGGCATCGGTCAACGTATTGAACAAAGTGGATTTTCCGGCATTCGTGTATCCGACCAGCGCGATGACGGGCAGAGGGATGCGCGCCCGGCTTTTTCGCCCAAGCTCCCGGGTCTTGCGCACCTTCTCCAGGTCTTTTTTAAGCCTGATCATGCGCTCCGCGATCATCCGCCGATCCAGCTCAATCTGGGTTTCACCGGGACCGCCCATAAATCCGGCGCCGCCTCGCTGCCTCTCCAGGTGCGTCCATGATCGGACAAGCCGGGATCGCTGATAATCCAGCGCGGCAAGCTCCACCTGCAAACGCCCCTCAGCGGTTTGCGCCCGCGCTCCGAAAATCTCCAAAATAAGCCCGGTACGGTCGATGACCTTTACCCCCCATTCTTTTTCAAGATTGCGCTGTTGCACGGGACTCAGGGCGTGGTTGAAAACCACAACTTCCGGATCGAGATCCTTGACCGCCTCCGCTACCAGCGCCCGCTGTCCTTTACCCAAAAAGGCGCCGGGCATGATTTTAGGAACCTTAAAGCTGTGCGTGGCGACGATGGCCAAGTCAATGGCGCGGGTAAGGGATTCTATCTCCGCGATCCTGGCATCGGTTCCGCGCGCAAGGCCGGGGGAATTCTTACGAAAATCGTCAGAAAGAATGGGATGGATGACAAGAGCGGTCTGGGAAGACAATGAATTTAGCCTTCGGCGCTGCCGCCTTCTTCCGTATCGCTTCTATCATCATACAGACTCAGGGGCCCGTTGGGCATGATGGTCGAAATCGCGTGCTTGTAGACGAGCTGTATATGAGATTCACGGCGCAGGAGAAGAGAGAAATTATCGAACCACGTCACGATCCCCTGCAGCTTAACACCGTTGACAAGGAAGACGGTGACGGAGACTTTTTCTTTGCGAATTTTATTAAGGAAAACGTCCTGGACGTTTTGAATTTTTTCAGCCATGCGAATACCCCGGTTATGGTTTTATAAAAAATTTTTTCTTACAGGCTTTTATTGGATTTTTTCACCGCAGATTGCAACAGGAAATCACTGAGATCTCTGCAATTTCCGAAAAAAAGCTCTCCACCTATCCCTTCTTTCCCGAAGAAAAGAAACGGCATCCCCGCATGGGCCGCGCATCCCCGGTCAGCGTCGGTATCCCCCACATAAAACAAACCCGAATTCGCCCGATTTAAACCCGCCATATCCATGGCCATAAAGAGCGGTGCGGCATCGGGCTTATCCGCCGCCGCGTCCCCCCCGCCGACAAGGCAAGCGAAGAATTCGCCCCAGCCCAGATGATCTATTTCCCGCTGCACGAACATCCGGCGCTTGTTGCTGACCACACCCAGGACGATCCCCTGCCTCCGCAAGCCTTCCAGAAGCGTCCCCGCCCCGGGAAGAGGCTCGATATGGGCGCAATGATTCTCCAGAAAATAGACCTCGAAGAGCTTCTGAGCCTCGGCAGCCCGGGGACCGTAAAGATCCTCGTAAATCACGGCGCGCGGCTGCCCGAAATAGGGAAAAAACCAATTTCCGGTATGCCGGCCATCATACAGGCCCATGGTTTTCAAGGTGTGCTCATGCGCCTTTTGAAGGAACGGGTAGCTGTCCACCAATGTACCGTCCCAGTCAAAGAAAACGGCGGAAGGGATAAAGGGTAAAGGCTGCATATAATCAAATCTCCGCTTTTTCAAGATGAATGGCTTCCCCGAATATCTCCCGGGCGGCAGTCGCGTAACTTTCCGTTAAATCCGTAACATAAAACCGGCTTGTGCCTGTCCGGGAGAGCGCCGTGTCGTGCTCCGGATGGCGACGCAGATAATCCGCCAGCTTCGCGGGCATGATCTCGTCCTGTGACAGCAGGGGAAAATCTTCTCCCAAAACCCGGCGGATGGGCGCTTTGATGTGGGGATAATGCGTACAGCCTAAAAGAAGCCCTTCCATCCCCTCCTCCCTCAAGGGACTAAGATAACTGCGAAGCACATCTTCGACCCACGGCATCCCTCCATTTTCAATCAAAGGAACAAGAAGCGGCGTTGCCTGCTTTATCAGGCACGTGCGAGGAGCGATCTTTTGCAGTTCGTCGTCATAAACCCCCGACTGCAGGGTATAGCTCGTCCCGATCAGTCCCAACGCGCCGAAATCCCTTTCCGCGGCCTCCTCCACCGTGGGAATAATCACCCCCAGGATATTCCGGTCGGGGTAAAAGGCGGGTAAAAATTCCTGCTGAAGGTTCCGGAGCGCCGCGGCGCTGGCCGTATTGCAGGCGATCACAATCAGCTGACAATCTTGCGCGAACAAAAATTTCATGGCCCGCTTGGTAAAGCCGGTGATCGCCTCCTGGGATCTGTTCCCATAGGGTACGCGTAGCGTATCGCCCAGATAGACGAGATCGAGATCGGGCATGTGCGCGTGAATCGCGCGTGTGACAATCAACCCGCCCAGGCCGGAATCGAAAAGCCCCAGCTTCACAGACTGGCCTTTTGCGGCGAGGTATCAATATTCAGGGCCTTGAGCTTCCGGTGCAAGGCCGAGCGCTCCATACCCACAAATTCAGCCGTTTTCGAAATATTTCCCCCAAAGCGCCGGACCTGTGAAAGAAGGTAATCCCGCTCAAAGATCTCCCGGGCCTCCCGCAGATTGCATTCCAGAACAGCTCCGCTCGCCGGTGAAGCCATATTCTCACTAGCATGTCCTGTCACCCGACCAGTGATTTCAGGAGGAAGATCCTCTGGTCCAAACATGGTTCCCGGCTTGGAGCCGTTCATAATCATGACCCATTCCACGACGTTACGAAGCTGCCGAACATTTCCCGGCCAGTCATAGGATTGCATGAGATTCAAAGCCGAGAGGCTGAACCCTTTTTGTGGCAGTCCCGTCTGCCTCAAAAGAATTTCCGAGAAGTGAGCGGCCAAATCGGGAATATCCTCCGGATGATCCCGCAACGGAGGCATGAAAAGCGGGACCACGTTCAAGCGGTAATAGAGATCCTGGCGGAACTTTCCTTCCCTGATGGCCACCTCAAGATCGCGATTTGTGGAGGCCAGAATTCTGACATTCACTTCCACGGCGCCTTCTTTACCGCCGGGTTTTGTGAAGCGTTGCTCCTGAAGGACACGTACGATCTTCGCCTGCGTCTCCAGAGGCATGTCGGCCACCTCATCCAGAAATAATACTCCTCCATGCGCCTGTTCCAAAATACCTTGACGGGATCCCTGCCCAAACAACTCAATTTCAAGCATTTCAGGGCGCAAAACCGCGCAGTTCAGAACCATAAAGGGGGCTGATTTCTGCAAAGAGAGCGCCGCAATGGCGCGGGCGGCAACATCCTTGCCTGTCCCTGGTTCGCCGGTGATCAAAACGCGGCTGTTCGTGGGTGCCACACGGTCAATGATGCTGTTCACTCCCTGAATGGTCCGGGAAGTCCCCACAAGCGCCGCCGTGTGAGCAGGAGCCCTTTTCCGGAGACTTTCATTTTCGCGTTTGAGGGCCGCCGTCTCGAGCGCGCGCTTGACCATGAGCAAAAGGCGGTCCGATTTAAAAGGCTTCTCAATGAAGTCGTAGGCCCCTTTCTTGATGGCGGAAACAGCCGTTTCAATCGTGCCGTGACCGCTGATCATAATCACTGGAATCCAGGGATGCGCATCGGTCAGGGCATCCAGAATCTGGAGTCCGTCAAGATCGCTGCCCTGGAGCCATATATCCAAAATCACCAATGCCGGGAGGCGTTCCGCCACGCACCTCAAGGCTTCGGCGGAAGACGCGGCCTGCCGGGTCGCATAGCCTTCATCCTCCAGAATTCCCCTCACCAGGGTCCGGATATCGGCTTCGTCATCGACAATGAGAATTTCGTCCTTCATGCGCGGGCAGTCTCTTTCCGGTCGTTTTTAAGGGGAAAAAGCAGGATCAACGTAGCGCCTTTTCCATCGAGGGTTTTCCATCGATTCTTGAACCATGCCGGAACACCCAGATGAAGATCGCCGCCATGATCCTCCATGATTTTCTTTACAATCGCAAGGCCGAGCCCCGTGCCCTTGGCCTTGTGTGTCACATAGGGCTCCATAAGGTTTAATAGATTTTCCCCCTCCGGAAAACCGTTGCCATTATCGGTCACGGCGACAAAAATATAATCGCCGTGATATCCCAGGACAAGTTTGATCTCCCCCTTTGCCGGGGACGTACCTGCCTCCCGCTCCTTCCGAAGGCGCGTTTCAATGGAATCCACGGCATTTTGCAAAAGATTGTTGAGAGCCTGGCGGACCTGCCGGGAATCGAAAACGGTCATGAAATCCCGCCCCTCTTCCGCCTCGAACACAAATCCGATGTCGGGCCGGGCCTGCTTATAGAGAACCAGCGTGTCTTCCACTCGGCTGCGGATACATTCGCGATCCATCACTGGCTCCGGCATCCGCGCGAAGGAGGAAAACTCGTTCACCATCCGGCCTATATCCTCCACGTTCTTGATAATCGTGTCGGTGCATTGCGAAAAAGTCTCCCGGTCGCCAGTGATCTGATCCAGATACTTTCGCTTGAGTCTTTCCGCCGAAAGCTGGATAGGGGTCAGAGGGTTTTTGATCTCGTGGGCGATACGGCGAGCGACGTCCGACCAGGCCGCTTTTTTCTGGGCCGCCTGGAAATCCGTGATGTCATCGAAGGTGACAATCGCCCCGGCCTCTTCCACGCCCGCACCTTCCATCGCCATGCGGATCAGAAACACCCTCTTGTGCCCGGCGCGCACATGAACGGCGATTTCCGCCTGCAGAACACTGCCGGGCTTCTCGCGGGCCTGCAGGAGAAGCATTTCTAGCTCGGGTAGAATATCCCCGGCTTTCATGCCCGTGACCTCCAGCTCCTCACTGTTCAGCAATTTGAGCGCGGAGCTGTTGGCCAACGTTACAATCCCCGCAGCGTTCAAACCCAAAACCCCGGAGGACACCCCTTCCAAAACTGTTTCGGTAAATCGGCGGCGGCTGTCGAGCTGTCTGTTGGCCTCGATTAGTTCTTTCTGCTGCTCCTCGATCTGCCGGGTCATGCGGTTAAAGGATTGCGCGAGATAAACGAAATCCTGAACCTTGCTCTGCTCCGGCACTCGGGCACTCAGATCCCCGGCCCGCACCCGGTCCGCGGTGCGGATAAGTACGCCGATGGGGGATACAAGCTCCCGGGCCAGCAACAGCCCAAGCCAAATCGCTGCCAGCATCATCAGCAAGCCGACCACGACAAAAATCATCGCCATGATCACCTGAAAGCCCGAATAGCGGGATTGCAAGGTCGCATAATCCTCCGCCGCCCGGCGGGTGTCGGACACATAGGAGAGTACCTGCGGATCAACAAGACGACCAACATACAGATATGTGTCATGCAGGGAGTTCAGAGGGGTCAGGGCGCGGACCCGGTCGTCATTGGCCCCCGTCATGACCACAACTTCGCTCTTGTCCGTTTCTTCCAGAATCTGATCCGAAACGCTCTCGAATTCCAGAGAAAAGGTCAGGCCTGAACGGGCCAAAACTCGCCCCCCCGCTTCGAATACAATGGCTTCCGAGAAGTTTCGCAGAAACGACTGGGTTTTAATGACCGCTTCAAAAGCCTCCTCATTATCCGCCAGAAATGTCGCCTGACGGTCGATATCGTTGGCCATGGCCAACACGTCAGCACGGATCACCTGGCGATGCTCCTCAAGATAGGCCTGCGCGACGGCCTGGGATTTTTCGATGGCCGTGCTGACCCGTTCGCTGAACCAAGTCTGAATGCCGAAGTGAAACAGGAACACAGAAAAGATGGTCATGACAACGGTCGGGGCCGCCACAAGGATACTGAACGTATAGACCAGGCGCACATGCAGGTGTGACCCCGCGAGTCCCCTCTTCCGTCCGCTCCACACACCCACCAGCCTTCGCGCCACCAGAATGGAGAGCGCCAGCAAAAACACCAGGTCCAGATTTAAAAGCCAGAAGACGCTGTTGGGATAGGCCCCGAAGGGCGCGGACTCCGTTAGGGCCACATAGGTCGCAAACCCGCACAGCAGGGAGCCCGCAATCAACGCCAGCGCCAGCCTGTTCTGCCAGGCGCGGGTGATTTTCAACTCAAGGAGGGAAAATATCTTCTCCCCCTTGAAATAATCCCTGATATAGTCGCCTGCCGAAGACACACCGCACCGAATTTTTCTGTAATGGCCCCTGAACGCCCGTATCATGTCATCATCCCCGCCGCCGGACAAGGGACCCGGCTTAAAAACGCGCTTCCCAAAGCCTATGCGCGGATCGGGGGAAAAGCGATCCTGCGCCATACGCTTGAAAATGTGCTGAGCTGGCCGGGGCTGATCTCCGTGCGGGTCGCGATTGATCCCACTCACGACGCGCTTTACCGTGACGCTGTTTCAGGGCTTACCCTTCCCCCTCCCCTTGATGGGGGAAAAGATCGAAAAAATAGCGTTTATAATGCATTAAAGTCGATTATTAATGTAAAAAGTGAGGATATTATCCTCATCCATGACGCCGCGCGCCCACTGGTGGAATGGGACAGCGTGCAAGAGCTTCTGGACGCTCTGGACACACACCGCACGGCGACCCCCGCCGTGCCCGTTGCGGACACCCTGCGCCAGGAAACCGGAGATTTCGTAAACAGGGAGGGTCTTTGGGCCATCCAGACGCCGCAGGCCTTTCGTTATGGCGATCTGATCCACGCCCACGAACACGCCCCGCCGGGCGCGTATACCGACGACACCGCCCTTGTTTCAGCCATGGGCATTCCGGTAAAACTTGTCCCCGGTGCGCGCTCGAATATTAAAATCACCACGCCGGAGGATCTGCGGATGGCGGAAAGACTGCTCGGAATCACTTATGAAACCCGGACCGGCACAGGCTTTGACGTTCACGCCTTCGAAGCTGCGCCCACGGGCCGCCCCCTTATGCTCTGCGGAATAACGGTCCCCCATTCCCGGGCGCTGGCCGGGCATTCGGACGCGGACGTGGCCTTGCACGCCCTGACCGACGCGCTGCTCGGCGCCCTGGGTGCTGGCGATATCGGTCAGCATTTTCCGCCCTCCAACCCGGCCTTTAAAGACATGGACAGCGCGCTGTTTCTTCAAAAGGCCTTGGACATGCTGCGCGACAAAGGTGGGACTATTCAAAATCTGGACCTCACCCTGATCTGCGAAGACCCTAAAATCGGCCCCCACCGCGCCGCCATGAAAACCCGGATCGCGGAGATCTGCCGCGTGGACGAAGACCGCGTGAATGTGAAAGCCACCACGACCGAGGGGCTGGGCTTCACCGGACGGCGCGAAGGAATCGCTGCCCAGGCTGTCGCCACGGTGCGTTTGGCTGTATAATAAATCTCATGCCTGTGCCTCCTCTCCATACCGTAATCGCCACATTCTTCGGGGCGGGACGAATAAAGCCGGCCCCCGGCACATGGGGGAGTCTGGCCGCTATTCTACCCGCGTTGAGCATTTTCCTGCTGGGGGGCGAGCGCGCGCTCTTGCTGGCTATCCTCGCCGTCGCTTTTGCGGGCTACTGGGCGGCGGATCGCTATGAAAAAACCACGGGGCTTCATGATGACAAGGCCGTGGTGATCGACGAGGTCGCTGGACAATGGATTGCCCTCCTTCCCGCTCTTTCCTTCGCGGGATTAAATCCGCTTTGGATCTTTTGCGCCTTTGCGCTGTTCAGGTTTTTCGATATCGTGAAACCATGGCCCGTCGGCGCAATCGACCGGCATGTGAAGGGCGCCGCAGGGGTTATGCTGGACGATATGGCGGCGGGGCTCATAAGCGCTCTTTTGATAATGGGATTATATATCTATGCAGGATCTGGTTGACACGCTGACCGCAGCACTTCTGGCAAAGAAGATGAAACTCGTGACGGCGGAATCCTGCACAGGCGGCCTTCTGGCCACCATCATCACCCACAAGCCGGGCGCGTCCAAAATCTTCGAGCGCGGATTCGTCACCTATTCCAACGAATCCAAAACCGATCTTCTGGGCATTGAAACCGCCATGCTGGACAAATACGGCGCGGTCAGCGGACCGGGGGCCGAATTTATGGCGCGCGGCGCTCTGGATAACAGCCGCGCGGATCTGGCAGCTTCCATCACCGGTATTGCCGGGCCTGATGGCGCCACGCCGGATAAGCCCGTGGGGCTGGTTTTTTTCGGCTATGCCTTCAAGGGCGGATCGGCGGGCAGCACCGAGCACCGCTTCACCGGAAGCCGCACGGACATACAGGCCCAGGCGGCCACCAGCGCGCTCAAGCACCTCCTGAGCGTTCTGAACCGGGAGCGCTTATGAGCCGGGTTACATTTGTCTCGGGTTGCGATTCAAATTACTATCCCCTGCTCCGCGAATGGCTGCACTCGGTCCAGCGCTTCCCGGAATCCAAAGACATCGATATCAATATTCTGGATGCTGGACTGACGGAGGAGCAGAAAACCGAACTGCGCCCGCATGTACGCTCCATCCAAACGCCTGACTGGCCCACAAAACTGCCTGCCCGCAAGATCCGGGGCCGTGAATTCCTCAAGGCCTGCGTCTGCCGTCCCTTCCTGCCCCAGATTTTCCCCGGCTATGACATTTATTTCTGGATGGACGCCGACACCTGGGTTCAGGAGTGGCGCGGGATCAATTTGTTCCTGCAGGGTGCGCAGCGCAAGAAAATCACGCTGACCGGGCAGGTGGACCGTTCTTATCCGCGCGCGTTGCGCGTCAAATGGCTGGGACTCTGGCCCTGGAAAATCCGGGGCTTTTACTTCTCCAACGCGTACAGGGCGTTTGGCTTTAAAACCGCCAAGTCTCTGCTGCCCTATCACGTGTTGCTGGCCGGTGCCTTCGCGCTGCACAGGGACGCGCCGCACTGGGCCCGCTGGCAGGAATTGGTGGTGCAGGCCATGACCAAAGGCAAGGTCTTCACGGCGGAGCAATTGTGCCTCGGCGTGATGTGTTACCGCGAGCGCTATGCATTCGAGATCCTGCCCGCCTGGACCCACTGGCTGTGCGAGTTCAAGCCGCTGTGGGATGAATCGCGCAGTTTGTTCGTCGAACCCAACCTGCCGCACGAGCCGCTCTCGATCCTTCATCTGTCGGGTTATGACGCAATGCGGCTGGATCGTTCCATCACCACGGATTTCAAGACCATGAACGGCGGAACCGTGGAGAAATCATACCGCTATCCCGTTTCTGTCTGATAGAGCGCCCGCGCCCTTGCCTCGAACGCGCCGACCATGCGGCGGACGGCTTCATGGAAGAACACCTCCATCAGGCCGCGCAAGATGAAATTCCGGAATTCGAAATCCACATAGAAATCCAGCGTACACGCGCCGTTCGGCTCCGGGATGAACCGCCAGTGGTTTGAAAGATGCCGCATGGGGCCCTTCAGATATTCCACCTGGATATGGCCGGGCCGGTCGAGAGAAACCTTTGAACCGAAGGTCTCCCGCACAGGCCCGTAGCCGATGGTCAGGTCCGCATAGAGAGCGTTTCCCTCGCGCCTAGTGATCCGGCACGCCAGACACCAGGGCAGGAATTCAGGATAACGCTCCACATCCGCGACCAGATCAAAAAGCTGATCGGGCGTGTAAGGAAGCGTGCGTTTCTCGGCGTGGATGGGCATCGAGATTTTTACAAACCATAAGAGCTCAATTTCCAAGTAGAGTCCCGTCCCACGACCTTCTCGCGCCGCTCAGCTTCCCTGATGGCGTCAGATTCGCGGGTACTCATTACTACATGGCAGGCATTTGTTTTTCCTTCGCTTTTTATCTTTTTATGAATTTCGTCCGGGGTCAGGGATCCTTTTTCAAAACTCTTGAATTTCAAGCTTACATTGTCTTTAAAAACCACAAAATCCGTCATCTTCTATCTCCATAAATATTTTACACACAGGCCAGAAGATAACCCAAAAAAAATATATGTCAATGATTTTGGAGAGCCCTATTCCGCCGCACGCTTTGTCAGCTGGGCTTCGCGCGCGGCCTTGAGGCGCTCGAAATCTTCCCCGGCATGGTGGGAGGAACGGGTGAGAGGCGAAGCGGAGACCATGAGGAAGCCCTTCCGGCGGGCCGTTTTCTCCAATTCGGCGAATTCATCGGGTGTGACCCAGCGGTCCACGGGGGCATGCTTGGGCGTGGGCTGAAGATACTGACCGATGGTGATGAAATCGATCCCGGCGGCGCGCATGTCGTCCATGACCTGCGCGACCTCCTCCTTCGTTTCACCCAGGCCGACCATGAGCCCTGATTTGGTGAATTGATGGGGGTCCACCTCCTTCACGCGCTGCAGCAGGCTCAGCGAACGGAAATAGCGCGCGCCGGGGCGAATGGTGGGGTACAGGCGCGGCACGGTTTCCAGATTGTGATTGAACACGTCGGGCCGCGCGTTGATGACGTGATCCCAGTCCGCCGTTTTGCCGCGAAAATCGCCGGGCAGGATCTCGATGGTGGTGCCGGGGGCCTTCATGCGGATGGCCTG
Source organism: Alphaproteobacteria bacterium (assembly GCA_021741325.1). Lineage (GTDB taxonomy): Bacteria > Pseudomonadota > Alphaproteobacteria > Micavibrionales > Micavibrionaceae > JAIOYC01. Next base: position 12,878 of record JAIOYC010000008.1, on the reverse strand, counting down.
AATAGTCTTCACAAAATGATCCGCGCCGGAATCCTCCAGATCGTCGCGATCGACGGAGGTAATCACGACATGCTTCAGCCCCATCTGCATCACGGCCACGCCGACGCGCAGCGGCTCCAGTTTATCGAGCGCCTCGGGCTTGCCGGTGGCCACGTTGCAAAAGGCGCAGGCCCGCGTGCAGACCTCGCCCATGATCATGAAGGTGGCGTGTTTTTGCTGCCAGCACTCGCCGATATTAGGGCAGCCGGCTTCTTCGCACACGGTGGTGAGCTTATGCCGGCGCACGATTTCTTTTGTTTCCTGATAGGTTTCACCCTGGGGCGCTTTCACGCGAATCCACTCAGGCTTGCGCCCGGCCGGACGGTCGGGATTTTTCTGCTTCTCAGGGTGGCGCTTGGCCTTGTTCAGGAGGTCCGGATTATAGGTCATTGTTTTTGCTTACAAATTCGAATTCACAAGTTCGTTTGCTCATTTTGGGGACCCCCGCCCCCCTGTTTTTCCTTATATCATATTTAAATTTTACGCGAGAACCCGAAGGAGCGAAGAAGAATATATCTTCGAATCCCCGGAATTTCGCATAAATTCTCAAGAAAATTATAGGATAAAAATCCTATAATTTCAAGAGAAATTTTACCCCGCTTCATTTTATGGCACAGATTACACCGTCAGGGAAAGAAAAAGGGCTTCCGCTTCCGTCTTCATGATCGCCCCGCTCAGGATGCTAGGGGGCTGATCTGTATGGATTGCCGCGTCGCCCGTTTTTGCTGCGCTACGGTATGGCTCCTCGCAATGACATATTTTCTATGTATAAGGAACAACAATGTCCGGCAGGGCCGCGTCAAAGTCTTTCGTGTTGAACGTCACCAGCGGCGCGCGGAGATATTTGGCGGTTGCGTAAATTGTGGCGTCGGGATATTTCAGCTTCGCGGTCTGGCGCAGATGGATGACAAATTCGGCGATGCGGTGATCGCAGGGAATGATGTCAAAGTTATTTTGCAGGAAAGCCCGGCAGCGGGCCTGCTCACTGACGCGAAACCCCACGAGGAATTCAATCCAGGTGGTGAAGCTGATATAGCGTTCCGGGCAGTCCGTTATGATTTTGACAGCGCTCTCCATATCCTTGGCATAGTGAATAATCACATCCGTGTCGAAAACGGCCCGGTCCATTTATATATCTTCGCCCGCGTTGTAGCGGCGCATCCGCTCCTCCCATTCTTCGCGGGTCAGGCTTGCCCAGTCCCGGTACAGCCTGTCGCGGTCGTCCCCGCTTTCGCCTCGCATTTCACGAATCCAGTCTTCGGCGCTCATCCCCTTGAAATAGCGGGGATCTCCCTCTTGAACCATACCGCGTATGTCAGGCCCGACGATTTTACCCGCCTTTTTCCGCCGCCGCTGCTCCAGAAGCAGGGCGATCCCCTGGCGCACAAGCTCCGCACGGGAAACGCCTTCCTGTTTCCCGATTTTATCCAGCTCTGTTTTTTCCTTTTCAGGAATGTCTATGATCGTCCTGCTCATGGTTATATGATATCAGATAACGACATCATATATCAAGCTAGAAATGAATGACCTTTCCGTACGCATCCAGAATGGATTCATGCATCATCTCGCTTAAGGTGGGGTGCGGGAAGATCGTGTGCATGAATTCAGCCTCGGTCAGCTCGGCGGTTTTGCCGATGACGTAGCCCTGAATCAGCTCGGTCACCTCCGCGCCGATCATGTGCGCGCCCAGCAATTCTCCGGTTTTTTCATCGAAGATCGTCTTCACCAGCCCTTCGGGCTCGCCCAGGGCGATGGCCTTGCCATTGCCCATGAAGGGGAAGCGCCCGACTTTGATCTTATAGCCCTGCTCGCGCGCGGCCTTCTCGGTCAGGCCCACGCTGGCGACTTGGGGATGGCAATACGTACAGCCGGGAATGTTGGATTTTTTCATGGGGTGTACGTCTTTTTGGCCCGCGATTTTCTCCACGCAGATGACGCCCTCATGGGAGGCCTTGTGCGCCAGCCAAGGCGGGCCGGTGACGTCGCCGATGGCGTAAACGCCCGGTTCGTCCGTTTGCAGCCATTCATTTGTGACAATGTGCCCGCGATCGACTTTGATCTTCGTTTTTTCAAGACCAAGATTTTCGGTGTTTCCGATGATGCCCACCGCCATGATGACGCGATCCACGGTCAATTCTTGCGGGCCCTTGGGCGTTTCGATGGTGGCTTTTACATTGGTTTTGGATTTATTCAGTTTTACCACTTTTGCACCCGTAAGGATCTTCATGCCCTGCTTTTCGAAGGATTTTTGCGCCATTTTGGAGATTTCCTCGTCTTCGACGGGCAAAACACGGTCCATGATCTCCACAACCGTCACATCAACGCCCAAAGTGCGGTAGAAACTGGCAAATTCAATGCCGATTGCACCCGAACCGACGACCAGAAGCGATTTCGGCATGGTTTCGGGCACCATGGCCTCCCTGTACGTCCAGACCAGCTTGCCGTCCGGTTCCAGCCCCGGCAAGGTCCGCGCGCGTGCGCCGGTGGCCAGAATGATGTTCTTCGCCGACAGATCCGCCACGGCTTTTCCATCCTTGGAGACGGAGACTGTGCCCTTGCCGGCCAGCGCCCCGCGCCCGTCGAACACGGTCACCTTGTTCTTTTTCAGCAAATGGCCGATCCCGCCCGAGAGCTGTTTGGCAACGCCGCGCGAGCGCTGGACTATTTTGGGAAGGTCGATCTCGACGCCCTTCACCTTGAATCCGAACGCGTCAGCATGCTGGATGAGGTGATAAACCTCCGCCGAGCGCAGGAGCGCCTTGGTCGGGATGCAGCCCCAGTTCAGGCAGATCCCGCCCAGATGATTTTCCTCAACCAAAGCGGTTTTCAGGCCCAGTTGCGCCGCGCGGATCGCCGCGACATACCCGCCGGGCCCGCCACCGATAACGATGAGATCGAAAGTCTGAATGGTCATTTTTTATCCTTTTTCTCTTAATTTTCACTTGTCCCAATTTTTACAGCAATCCTTTCCAGGAATGCGGCGACCTGTTCAATGGCCTGCGCGCGCTCTGCATGTTCGGGGAAGCTTGTAAAAGCCGCCTCAGGCCCGAACATGATCATGGGTTTTTTAAACATGATGGACAGCGCGGCCTCGTTTTTCGTGCCGTGCTCGCCCGGAAGAATAACCACGGCGTTGCTGGTCATGATGTTCACATAGTTCCGGCTGTAGGGCATGGAATCGCTTTGCATTTTCTTGTCCAGCGGCGTCAGGATCGGAATTTCGATATAGGGATTTGGATATTCATCCCCCGGACTGTAATGACCTTCGTAATCCACCGTGGGGACGATCCCAATACTCACCCCCGCGCGCTTCTTCACGGCGGTATAGGCCCCCGCCACGGCGGTCATAACCCCCGCGCCCGCGCCGGTCAGGAGATGATACCCTTGCTCCGCGATCAGACGCCCCAAGGGTTCGGAAAATTCGGTCCATTCCTGCTCGTGCGAGCCCATGACGCCGATAATGGGAAGACGTGAGATCATGATTTTTCTTTCAAAATGGAGAGTAAATCCTCTGTCAGGTAGTCCGGCATATCATGCGCCAGAAGACCGTAGGCGGGCCAGGCGCTATTATGCTTGTCCACGATGATTTTTCCACGCCCCCCGATGGCGTCACGAAAGGATTCCGTATCGGAGAGGCGCAAAAGCTCGTCCTGCTCGACCACCACATAGGTCAGGGAAATGGATTCGGGCAAATTCCGGCGCACCCGGCCCGGCATATCCCGGTATGTTTTTTCCAGCGTGGCGGCCACGGCCGCCGGATCGCCCAGATCCACTTTTTCGGTGATGGCCGGAAATCCGATGAATTCAGGCTTCCAGATGCGCATGACGCATGTATCCGTGCCGTCGCTCACGCCCTGCGCCCCGGCCAGGAAGATGAGGGATTTTATATTCTCCAGCGGCGCCTCCTCCGCGCTCAGAGACCAGAGCGCCGCCAGCGCCCCGAAACTGTTGCCGATGACATGAATGGATTCATAATCGCCCGACAGCGCCCGCAAAATCTCCAGAGGCTCGCCCAGCCAGTCCTCGATGACCGCGGGGCCGCCGCCCAGATGGGTTTCGCCCTTGCGGCGGGCTTCCATCAGCCGCGCGGCGTTGTTGACCATCACGGGCGCGGCGCGGCCCGAAAGCTTTACGCCCTTGTGCCGCAACACATAGACCGCATAGCCGCTTTCACACAAGGCCGCCGCGTGGCGTTGCTCGAACACCGCCGCGCCCATGCCGGGAAAGCCGGTGCAAAACAAGATGAGAGAATGGCTGCCGCCTTCGGGCGTGAAAAGTTGCCCCTCGACCCCGCCCGCGCTGGTCCATTGGATTTTCATCGCAGGAGGAGGAACGGAAACATCGAAAACCATGGCAGCATTCATTTCATCAATAAATATATGGAAAGGATGGAGAGCAACATTCCCGCTGCCTTGTAGAAGGATAAAACTTCAGAAAACAGAAACAACCCCAGAATTCCACCGCCGACAATCACGCTTACCCGCGTAAGAGGAAGAGCCGTCGATACGGGAGCCCCCTGTTTATACATTACAATGACAAAAAGATTGGCAATGCCGATGCAGATCCCCGTCAAGATGACATACAGCCAATCCTTCCGCGTAATCTGGGCTGAAGTCTCAAATCCGGAAAACAGGAGAAACAAGCCCGCTACAACTATGAACGCAACACCATGCGCCACCAGGCCGCCCAGATAGGGGTCCGGGAAATCCTTGGTGAAACGCGAGAAAATATGAATCCCTATCCCGCCAAGAATTACAATAATCGCCGATGGTATCCAAGCGGCTGTCATAAGAGCATGCTCACAGGATTTTCGATGAACTTCTTGAAGTGCTGGAGATACTCGGCTCCGACGGCCCCGTCCACGGAGCGGTGATCGACGGACAGCGTGCAGCTCATCACCGTGCGGATCACGATCTGGCCGTTTTCAACCACAGGCTGTTCGATCCCCGCGCCCACCGCCAGAATGCATGATTGGGGCGGGTTGATGATGGCCGAGAAATGCTTGATGCCATACATGCCCAGGTTAGAGACGGTGAACGTGCCGCCCTGGAATTCCTCGGGCTTCAGCTTTCCTTCGCGCGCGCGGCCCGCCATGTCCTTGACCTCCGCCGAGATCTGCTTGAGGCCTTTGTCCTCCGCTGCCCGCACGATCGGGGTCATCAGGCCGTTGGGCGTAGAGACAGCCACGGAGATATCCGCCTTCGCGTACTGGATCCCAGCCACGTCCGTCCAGGAGACATTCGCCGCCGGATAGGCTTTAAGCGCCATGGCCGCCGCCTTGATGACGAAATCATTCACGGAGAGCTTGTAGGCTCCCTTGCTCTGCGCGTTGATTTCCTCCCGCGCCTTGAGCAGATTGTCGATCACGCAATCCACCGTGAGGTAGAAATGCGGCATGGTGGTTTTGGATTCCAGCAAACGCCTGGCCGTGATTTTCTTGATGTTGTTGTTGGGAATGCGGGTTTCGGACTGACCCGGAAGCGCCGGAGCAGGCTTTGGCGCCTCTTGCGGTCTGGCCGCCGGAGCGCTCTGAAGATCCGCCTTGACGATCCGCCCGCGCGGGCCAGAGCCCTTAATGGTTGAGAGATTGATATTTTTCTCGCTCGCGATGCGCCGCGCCAGGGGAGAGGCAGAGACGCGATTTCCGCCTGCGCTCTTTTTACCCCCCTCACCCGGTTCTCGCATGGCGCTCGAACCGTCCTCTTCTCCGCGGGGAGAGGGCAGAGCAGCAGAAAGCGGCGAGGGTGAAGGGGCAGAGGATTTCGAAGCTTTGATATCCGCCACACTCTCGCCGTCCTCCAGCAGCACCGCGATGACATCGTTCACGGGCACTTTCTCGGTCCCGGCGGGCACGAGGATTTTCCCCAGAATCCCCTCGTCCACCGCTTCGACCTCCATGGTGGCCTTATCGGTTTCGATCTCCGCCAGAACGTCCCCCGCCTTCACGGAGTCACCCTCTTTCTTGAGCCATTTGGCCAGATTCCCCTCTGTCATGGTAGGAGAAAGCGCGGGCATTGTTACGTTGATGGGCATTGATCTACCTCAAAAAATTAATTGTATAAAATATTATCTAGCGTAGTTTTTTTATTGACGAAAGAAGCTCTTATATATAAAAGATATTTTTAATATCGAATTTGATTTTTTTTAACCGTTTCTAGAGTGGAGGAGTAATCTTATGACTACTGAACGCAATGCTTTTGGACAAAAACTTTCTTCTACTGACATTTCCACCGCCGAAACTCCTAAAAATTCTTTGGTGAACCTACCATTCAACGTGGTGGCCAGAATTCATGCGAGAGAAATTACTACTCTTCCGGGTGTAAGACCCCATGAAATCCGGAATTTTCGATTCACTCAGACCAATTCTCTTTAAATATCCCTCCTTAATTTTACTTATAACAAACCTTCCTTGCCGCGGCGGCGATATGCTCCGCTTGCGGCAGGGCAAGGGCTTCCAGGTTCGCCGCATAGGGCAGCGGCACATCCGCCGCGCACACCCGCAGGACGGGCGCGTCGAGATCGTCGAAGGCGTGCTCCATGCACAGGGACGCGATTTCCGACCCTACGCCGGCGAAGGGCCAGCCCTCCTCCACGGTCACGATGCGGTTGGTCTTGCGTACGCTCTCCAAAATCGTATGACGGTCCAGCGGGCGGATGGTGCGCAGGTTGATCACCTCCGCATCGATCCCCTCCTCCGCCAATTTCTTTGCCGCTTCCAGCGCCTTTCCGACCATGATGGAAAACGCCACGATGGTCACGTCTTTGCCTTCGCGCTCGATCTTCGCGCGGCCGATGGGGATCACGAAATCCTCATCCACGGGCGCGTCAAAGGTCTGGCCGTACATGATTTCATTTTCCAGCACCACCACAGGATTGGGATCGCGGATAGCCGCCTTCATCAGGCCGCGCGCATCCGCCGCCGACCAGGGCGCGACCACCTTCAGGCCGGGCACATGCGCGTACCAGCTGGCGTAACATTGGGAGTGCTGCGCGCCCACGCGGGCCGCCGCGCCGTTGGGTCCCCGGAACACGATGGGACAGCCCAGCTTTCCACCCGCCATGTACAGCGTCTTGGCCGCCGAGTTGATGATATGATCCATCGCCTGCATCGCGAAATTGAAGGTCATGAATTCCACAATGGGTTTCAGCCCGTTCATGGCTGAGCCCACCGCGAGGCCCGCGAAGCCGTGTTCTGTGATGGGCGTGTCGATGACCCGCTTGCTTCCGAATTCCTGCAACAATCCCTGGGAGACCTTATAGGCGCCCTGGTATTCGGCGACTTCCTCGCCCATCAGATAGACGCGTTCATCCCGGCGCATTTCCTCGGCCATGGCGCTTTGGAGCGCTTCGCGCACGGTCATGGGTTTTGTGTCGGCAAAGGCGGCCTCATCAAAGGGGGGCGGCTCGATAATCGCGCCCTGCGCGTAGAGGATGTCGCGGTTTTCAGATTGTACGCCCTCACCCTGCAGGGCTTCGCCCTGCTTCCCTCTCCCTGAGGGAGGGGGTGCCGGAGCGTTAGCGGAGGCGGGTGAGGGTGTACGATCATCAAGTTTCTCACCTTCCCCCAACAGCACCGCAATCGGTGTGTTCACGGCGATATTCTGCGCGCCCGCGGGCACGAGGATTTTCCCCAAAATGCCCTCATCCACCGCTTCGACCTCCATGGTGGCCTTGTCGGTTTCGATCTCCGCCAAGATGTCCCCCGCTTTCACGGAGTCACCCTCTTTCTTGAGCCATTTGGCCAGATTTCCCTCCGTCATGGTCGGGGAGAGCGCGGGCATGAGAATTTGTATCGTCATTAATTACCTTCAGTTCTTATTCCAAAATCCGGGTATTTTTTTAATAACCCTGCTGCCTTCAATCCATTCAATGCAATAGGTCAAACAACCCCTTGCTCTGCAGAAAATCCATATTATCCGCCACGATTTGCTCATTCGCTTGCGAAAGATTCGTTTTTTTCAGTTTTTGATTGCTGACGGGCACAGGGATTGAAACCCTTGAAAAATCCCGAACGAAGGTGAATGGGTTTCCCCGCGTGGTTTTTGAGCTGACGACCCCGAAGCTTTCCTCGCCCTCTCCCTGAATTTTCACCAATGCGCCTTTATTAAATCCCATTTTCCCCTCCTTTAATTTTTTAAAACCCTATGCTTCCACCAAAACATCCGTCCAGAGCTCATACGCGGCGGGCTGGGCGGAATCTTGGGCAAACTGCGCGGCGTCGTTCACGATGTCGCGGATTTTCTTTTCAATCACTTTCAGGTCTTCCTCCGCCACGCCGGCTTCCTCGGTCATTTTCCCGCGCAGGCGGATGAGGGGATCCTGATGCTGCTTGTAATCGTCGACCTCTTCCTTGGAGCGGTATTTCGCGGGATCGGACATGGAATGGCCGCGATAACGGTAGGTCATAACTTCCAGAATATAAGGCCCGCCGCCGGAGCGTACGTAATCAAGCGCCTGTTTGGCCGCGGCCTGCACGACGAACACATCCTGCCCGTCGACCTGCTCGCCGGGGATGCCGTAGCCTTCGCCGCGCCGGTAAAGCTGCCCGGCGGAGGAGCGCGCCACGCTGGTCCCCATGCCGTATTTGTTGTTTTCGATCACGAACAAAACCGGCAGACTCCAGAGGGCCGCCATATTGTAGCATTCAGCGACCTGCCCCTGATTGGCCGCGCCGTCGCCCATATAAGCCACGGCCACGCCGTTGTCGCCCTTGTATTTGTGGGCAAAGCCCAGCCCCGTGCCGATGGCCGTGCTGGCCCCCACAATGCCGTGGCCCCCGAAGAAATTCTGCTCCAGCGAGAACATATGCATGGACCCGCCCTTGCCGCGCGAATAGCCATCGATGCGCCCGGTCAGTTCCGCCATGATGCCGCGCGCGTCCATGCCGCAGGCCAGCATGTGCGCGTGGTCGCGGTAGGTGGTCACCACGGTGTCCTGCTTTTCCTGCATGGACTGGATGCCCGTCACGACGGCTTCCTGGCCGATATAAAGATGGCAAAAACCACCAATCAGACCCATCCCGTAGAGCTGCCCGGCCTTTTCCTCGAAGCGGCGAATAAGCAACATATCACCGTAAAGCTTTTTCATCTCCTCGACCGAGGGCTCCGGCGCGGAATTGGAGACAGAGCGCAGCTTTGCGCCGTCCGGCTTGCTTTTCTCTTTTTTGACCTTCGATGATGGCACGCGCCGCACTCCCTGCTCTGGATACAAATTCATATCTGGCTACACGATTTCAAAGGGGAAAACCAGAAAAAACGGCGGATTTGTGCGGCGCAGCATGAAGTTTTAGGGCGCGCAGGGAAGACAGGATTAATTGCTGATGACGGTAATTTCGCCGGGACGCACGTAACCAAGCACCTCGCGCGCGCGCTCTTCGAGAAAATCGGGATCCACAGAGCCGGGACGAAGCATGACGACTTTTTGTTCGAGTTGCTCCCGCTCCCGCACCAGAGAGTCATGCTTCAGAGACAATGATGCAAACTCACGATTTTCGACCGAGAGACGAACGATGCCCCGCTCTCCCTGAATGCTGTGGTATATAAAGTAGAAGCACAGGCACATCCCGATAATGGGGATAAGATTGCGCCGCAGGATATAACGGTGTTGAAAAATTCTGTTCACAGCCCCATGGAATCACAACCGATTCGCACAGTCAATAAAAAATGTTTTAGAGTCAATGAGTTAATGGGAACATAGGGGGAACAAATAACACTAAAGGATTCTGCTGACTCTGTTTTTTCAGCCGTCATTGCAAACCACAGGCGAAAACAGTCCCGCTTGGACTAAATAAGCCCCTGGATTGCTTCGTCGGGGCCTTGCCCCTCCTCACAATGACGGTGGGAGTTTTTTGAGATACTTCCAAAAGAGAGCCTAGACCCGGCCCGCGCGGACAGGACGGCGTTTCAGGATTTTTTCAGCCGCGCGGTTCCACATGTCCGCGGGCGGCGTGTCACGCACCAGCGCGGGATCATATTCGATCACGTCCCATACGCCCTTGGCGATCTCCCGGTTGAGCTGCAGCGGACCCCATCCGGCATAACCCAGGAACAGGCGCACGGGCTCGGAGTTTTTCCGCGATTCCAGATCGGAAATCACGGAAGGATAGTCCGCCCGCAGGTCTTCCAGGGGCGCGACGACGAAACCATTCGGAGTTTTCTCAGCGGGAATCATCAGGAACCGCGCATCGGCGAATTCCACCGGCCCGCCGTTAAAGACACGCACGTTCCACGACAGTTCGGGCAGGAGATTGCGCAGGGGTGCGATCTCCTGATCCACGGGTTTATTGAGAATTACCCCGTGCGCGCCGGCCACGTCATGCCGGGTCAGGTAAATGACGGTCCGCGCGAACGGCCCGTCCCGGTTGGCGTTCGTGGAAACCAAAATCTTGCCGGTCTGGCCATGGTAGAGCGACAAAAGACCCGGCAGCGCCATAAAAAAGACACCGAAGAGAATATAAAGGCGGGCTTTGCGCGGAATGGTTGTCATTCTTCCTAAGATAACCCTGTGGCCGCGCCGGTCAATACGGACCCCCTGGCAAAAATCAAGCTCTGATCACGCGGCCTTGCCGCGTTTCTTGCCCCAGGAAACGGGGGTGCGCAGGAACCCGGCGCCTTCATAGGCCGCGGCCTCGTCCAGGATTTCCTCGATCCGCAGCAACTGATTATATTTCGCCGTCCGGTCGGAGCGGGAGAGCGAGCCGGTCTTGATCTGCCCCGCATTGGTCGCCACGGCAAGATCCGCGATGGTGGAATCCTCCGTCTCGCCGGAGCGGTGGGACATCACCACGCCGAAGCCGGCTTTTTTGGCCATCTCGATAGTTTCGAGCGTCTCGGTCAGTGTGCCGATCTGGTTGGGTTTTACCAAAACGGCATTGCCGGCTTTTTTCTCGATGCCCTGACGGAGCCGCTTTGCATTGGTGACAAATAAATCATCCCCGACAAGCTGCACCCGGTCCCCCAGCGCTTCGGTCAGCGCGCTCCAGCCCGCCCAGTCATCCTCGGCCAGCCCGTCTTCGATGGAGACGATGGGATAGGAATCGCACAGATCCTCGTAATAGCGGATCATCTGGTCGGAGGTGAGTATTTTCCCCTCGCCCGCCAGCGCGTACTTCCCGCCCTTGTAAAACTCCGTGGAGGCGGAATCGAGCGCCAGCACGATATCCACACCCGGCTTATATCCCGCGGACTCAATAGACTTCATAATGAAATCCAGGGCCTCCCGCGTTGATTTCACCATGGGCGCGAATCCGCCCTCATCGCCGACATTGGTGTTGTGCCCGGCCTTGGAGAGCTCTTTCTTGAGGATGTGAAATACTTCCGCCCCCGCACGCAGGGCGTCGGCAAAATTGCCCATGGAGACCGGCATGATCATGAATTCCTGGATGTCCACCGGGTTATCGGCATGCGCGCCGCCATTGATGATATTCATCATCGGCGTCGGAAGCGTGTGCGCGTAGCTGCCGCCGATGTAGCGGAACAACGGCGTATCGAGCTCCTCCGCCATGGCCCTGGCCACGGCCAGCGAGACGCCCAAGATGGCGTTGGCCCCGAGGCGTTACTTATTCTCCGTGCCGTCCAGCGCGATCATGGCGCGGTCGATATAAATCTGCTCCTCGGCGTCCATGCCGACCAGGGTTTCATAAATTTCGGTATTGACGGATTTCACGGCCTTGAGAACACCTTTGCCGCCATAGCGTTTTTTATCACCATCGCGAAGCTCCACCGCTTCATGCGCTCCTGTCGATGCGCCCGAGGGCACCGCCGCCCGTCCGCGCGCGCCGCTGTCCAGGATGACATCCACTTCAACCGTCGGATTTCCCCGGCTGTCCAGAATTTCACGCGCGTTGATGTCGATGATGACGGTCATGGGATTTGTCCTTCCGAAAAGGTAAAGCTACGGAAAGATTTCTAAAGGAAAACGATTGAAAATCAAGCGTCCTGATCGACGCTGAGGCCCCGGACGGCATTGGAGAGCTTGGAGTCCGGTAATTGGGAACGCAGGGCGAGAATCTGCTGCTGAGCGCCCTCCAAGGTCGCCCCGCTGCCCAAGGCCAGCGAGAGGATTTGATTGCCCAGGCTTTTGGATTGGCTTAAGTATTGAGCATTAACCGAACGCGCCCTCGAAGAGACTCCTCTTAAAACCGCGAAACTGCGCCCCGATTCCAGAAGGCTGGCCGTGTCGGTCGAGCCCAGCAATGTGGGTATGGACGGAGACGCCCCCCGCGCATTGGCCAGCGCGGAAGAGGCATAATAGATCGAAGCTCCTGGAATCGTCGACATGTCAAAACATCCTGTTTTATACTTCCAGTATAGCGGATTTGAACGGGAAAAGCCAGAGGGTTACAATTTAGGAAGATCCTGCAAACCCGGAGGCGCATCCATTTTCACAGACCAGCGACGAGGCATTCCATTTGATAAAAGAGCTTCATCTTCTAGAGGAAAAGGAAGATTTCCAGCTTTCTTCTTTGCTCCCTCGACATTTCGCTGAAAAAAAGAGGCATTGAAACTGCCAACGATTTCTCTATGGGCTCCCGTACCGTCTGTCGCGACATAAAGCGGATTAACTCCGATAAAAACCGCCCGTACCTTACCATCGTTCTTTATTTCAGGCTTTTCCCCCAACAGACTAAAAGACATGGACTTATCCCCCTAAATCACCATTGTCAATTTTGTATCACTCTATCAGAAAAATGCCAAAAGGTAAAATAATATTTACTTTTATACTGAAAAAACGTCATTTTTATCCACAAACTAGTTTTGTACGATTCTGTCGACCCGTGGGAAGACCCCAAGGCTTCCCCGCCCAGAGCACATCTTCGATTCGCTCTGCCCCGGAGGCCA
>JAIOYC010000007.1 GCA_021741325.1 Alphaproteobacteria bacterium | reverse complement strand
CTGGACGTCACGCTGAAGAAAACCAAAATCCGGGGCATGGAATCCAACGGGATGCTGGTATCCGGCCGGGAAATGCTTTTGTCTGAAGATCACGAGGGCATCATCGAGGTTGATGAAAAATGGGATGTGGGAACCCCGCTGGCTAAGGCTCTGGGATTGGATGATCAGATTATTGAAATTTCACTCACTCCCAATCGGGTGGATTGCGCGGGCGTGCGCGGGATCGCGCGGGATTTGGCGGCGGCGGGTATGGGCAAGCTCAGGCCGGAGGATGAAACGCCGGTTGCGGGTTCGTTTGCTTCGCCCGTGGGTGTGCGGATTGAGGATCTGGAAGGATGCCCTCATTTCACGGGCCGCTTTATCAGGGGCGTGAAGAACGGCCCTTCGCCCGCGTGGTTTCAGGATCTTCTCAAAGCCGTCGGGCAAAAACCGATCTCTGCGCTGGTGGATGTCACCAATTTTCTGGGGCTGGACCGGGCGCGTCCCCTGCATGTTTACGACGCGGGAAAATTGCGCGGCGATATCGTTGTGCGCACGGCCCGCAAGGGAGAAACGCTTCTCGCGTTAAACGGAAAAACCTATGAGCTTTCTGAGGACGCCCTGGCGATTTGTGATGACAGCGGCGTGATCGGTCTGGGTGGAATTGTGGGCGGGGCGTCCACGGGCTGCGATGAGAATACGGCGGATGTGTTCGTGGAGGCGGCCTATTTCGATCCGGCTCGTATTGCTCGCGCGGGCAGGATGCTGCAAGTTTCCAGCGATGCGCGTTATCGTTTTGAGCGCGGCATCGATCCGCTCTCGACGCGTGCCGGGCTGGAGATGGCCACGCGCCTGATTCTTGAATTCTGCGGTGGCGAGCCTTCCCAGATCGTGGAATCCGGGAATCCGCCTCTCCGGGATCGTTTTATTGACTACAATCCGGGATATCTCAAGCAGCTTGCCGGTATGGAGATGCCCGCGCCCGAACAACTGGGCATTCTTGCGGCATTGGGCTTTCAGGAAGGAAAATCCGGGAAGGAAGGTTTAGTGCGTCTGGCGGTTCCCTCATGGCGTGGCGATGTGGAGGGCAAGGCCGATCTGGTCGAGGAAATCGTGAGAATCGCCGGATTTGATCGAATTCCCACCGTCTCCGTTCGTCCCGCCGCGGGTGCTTTCCGGGTTCCGGGAACGCCCCTGCTGGTGCGCGCGCGGAAAATCCGGGCGGCCCTGGGGGCGCGCGGATTGAGCGAATGCATAACCTGGTCTTTCATGAAGGGCGAACTGGCGGCCCGTTTTGGCGGCGGCGATGATCCGGCGCTCACCCTGTCCAATCCGATCAGCGCCGATCTGGACCGGATGCGGCCTTCCATCCTGCCCAACCTCATCGAGGCCGCCGGGCGCAACCGGGCGCAGGGATATCCCGACGTGGCGTTGTTCGAAACCGGGCCGGTATTCCGGTCCTGCGCGCCCGAGGGACAGGACATGATGGCGGCGGGAATCCGCGCCGGCGCCCGGGGGCCCCGTCACTGGACGGGCCCCGAGGCTTCGCGGGAGGTGGATATTTACGACGCCAAGGCGGATATGTTCGCGGCGCTGGCGTCCTGCGGGATGCCGGTTACGGGTGTGCAGATCGTGCGCGAGGCCCCGGATTATTATCATCCGGGCCGGTCGGGGGCTGTGCGTCTGGGGAAGGTTCTTCTGGGATGGTTTGGAGAAATTCACCCGGCCATATTGCGCGACATGGATGTGAAAGCGCCGCTGGCGGGTTTTGAGCTTTTCCTCAACAACATTCCACAGCCGCGCGGGAAGGGCGGGACAGCCAAGCCTTATCTGGCGCTGGAGCCCTTGCAGCCGGTCATGCGCGACTTCGCCTTTATCGTGGATGGAGACGTCGAGGCGGATAGTCTGGTGCGCGCCGCGCAGGCCGCCGATCGAGATCTGATCCGGAGTGTCAGCCTTTTTGATGTTTATGCGGGCAAAGGCGTGGAAGACGGGAAGAAATCCGTGGCGCTGAGCGTGACGATTCAGCCGGGAGAGAAAAGCCTGACGGATGCCCAGTTGGAAGATCTGGCGCGCAAAGTGATTGCGGGCGTGGAGCAAAAGACAGGCGGTCGTCTGCGGGGGTAATGATTTTTTATTCGTAGTTATTCATACTTTTTGACACTATTTTTGGCATTTTTCGAGGAGGTAAAATTTTCTTCTTCGTATACCTATAAAGCCTGAAGCTTTGTGCCAGAAAAGAAATGTATGTTTTCATGCTTGAAGCCCCACACCTGTCCTTTTTGCCGGATATGCGGCTCAAAAGTAAAAAGTCCAAAATCCTGCAAACGCGTCATATTATCTTTCTCAATATAACGCCTATACTTCATGTCTTTTTCTATTGAGTGACCAAGATTTCCTTTAAAATCAAGATTTTCAAATCCATGTTTTTCAATCATAGCATTCATATACGCCCATAATTCATGAGCTGTCATGTCAGGTCGGGCAATACCGAGCAAATGATTGTGAAGAAGCGTTTCCAGATTAAATCCTGCCGATAGCGTTTTTTTTGTCGGAGTTAACTTTGCGACACCATCTTCAACATAAATAGATCTTGCGTAATCTCCCCACAGATCTCCGTCCAAAGGACTCAAATCAACTGTCACCAGATCATTTGTCTGGACGCGGAAATCTGCTGGGACATAGTCGCGGCCTGGAATAGAAAGCGTTGTCCGGTCACCCACGAGGACAAGTGCTGCAACATCATAATACCAAAATCGCGTTATGCCTTTTTGCTCGAGAAGGCTTTTTGCCTTTGAGGCAATTTCCTTTTCCGTGACACCCGGCTTGATAAAATCTAGCAAGTCAAAAACAGTGTCCTTCGCTAAGTTCTGAATACGCGCATAAGGTTTAATAGTGGCGTAATTTTCTAACCCAATAAGCATATGATTGCTCTCCATGCGATCAGAATACAATATTCCGTCGATACGATCTATTTCTGCTGATTTATTTCCCAGCCTTCTCCTGCGCGATCACATCTTTGCGTGACAATTTTCCGATGGCTGTTTTGGGCAGGGGATCGGTCCGGAATTCCAGCGTGCGCGGCATTTCCGTTTTTGAAATTTTGTCGGCCAGAAATGATTTCAGATCGTCCGGGTTCAGCGTTCGCCCCTGTTTGGGCCGGACCCACGCTTTAACGATTTCCCCGCGTTCCTGATCGGGCAGGCCCGCGACGATGCATTCCTCCACATCCGGATGCCGGTAGATCGCTTCCTCCACGTTGCGCGGATAGACCTTGTAGCCGTTGGTGATGATCATGTCCTTCAGCCGGTCTACGATAAAAACGTAGCCGTCATCGTCCATCACCGCGATATCGCCCGTGTAGAGGCGCATGGAGCCGTCTTCCACGGGCCGAAGGACAGCGGCCGTCTCTTCGGGTTTTTCCCAATACCCTTTCATCACCTGGGGCCCGCGGATGCACAGCTCGCCGCGCGCTCCTCTCTGCACCGGGGTGGTTTTATCTTCCGGATCAATGATCTCGACGAGCGTTCCCGGCACGGGCAACCCTATAGAGCCTGGAATATTTTTTCCCTTCAGCGGGTTTATGCAGGCCACGGGCGAGGATTCACTCAGCCCGTAGCCCTCCACCACGACGCAGCTGGTCAGATTTTCGAAAGATTTCTTTACCTCCACCGGCAGAGGCGCTCCGCCAGAAATACAATATTTCAGCGAGGAAAGATCATAGCGCTCCAGACCCTTAAAATTGTTGATGGCGTTGTAGATCGCGGGAACGGCGGGGAAAAAATCCGGTTTTTTCTTGTGAATGGCGCGCAGGACGTCCTTCAGATCGAATCGCGGCAGGGCGATGATCTCCAGGCCCGCCAGGACGCTTAAATTCATCACGGCGGTCATGGCGAAGACGTGGAAAAACGGCAAGACCCCGAGCATTTTCTGCGCGCCGGGATGTGCGTCCTTAAGCCACGAGAGGCTTTGAAGCGCGTTGGCGGTGACATTCGCGTGGGTCAGCATGGCGCCCTTGGGGGTGCCCGTCGTGCCGCCCGTATATTGAAGGACGGCCACATCCTCGACCGGGTCGATCGCCGGAGGGAGGGGTTTTCCCGGATTCCTGATTAATTCGTGAAACCATATAACGGAGTCACTGTCGGGGATGCGAACGGTCTCACCGGGTTTGAAGAGGGAGAAGAGCAGGTTTTTGGGAAAGGGCAGAGCGTCGCGGAAACGGCATATGATCATTTTTTTCAGGCCGGATCCGGCTTTCAGGCTTCCCAGTTTCGTCTGCAGGACGGCCAGATCGGCGGTCACCATGATTTCCGTGCGGCTGTCCTTGATCTGATGGCTCAATTCCTCGGGGGCATAGAGCGGATTGAAATTCACCACCGTTGCGCCTGTGCTCAACACACCATAGTAGGCAATCAGAAAATACGGGCAGTTGGGCAGGAAGAGGCCGACTCTATGGTCTTTCCCGATCCCGAGCGCCTGCAGGCCGGCGGCAAAACGGCTGACAAGGTCGCCGATCTGCGTCCAATTATATTTTTTACCGAGAAAATCAAAGGCCGGTCGTTGACCGTACCGTTCCACCCTCTCATTCAGCATGGAAAAGACAGGCCGGAGAGGAATCTCCATGTGCCAGTCCACACCGTCATCGTAACTTTTGATCCAGGGAAAATCATCTGATTGCATGTCTTCCAATCTATCAAAAGAAGTAGACCTTCTCCAAAGCTTTCTCGGAAAAACAGGAAATGCTCTGAAGGAAGGGGATAGCGTGTTGAAAAGGACTGGATTTTGAACAAAAACTGAGGCACAATTTAAACTGTTTTTCGTTTTCCATCCCCGGGAAACTTCAAAGTCGACATCATGAACAACTTGCACGAACCGGCAGGAAACGCCCAGACCTGGTCTGACGAGGATCCTATTGAACTTCATCTGAAATGGTTCAACGGCACCAAGGGCTTTGGTTTTGTCGTGCCTTCCGACGGCAGTTTTGACGCTTTCATTCACATCACGACGCTTCAGAAGGCCGGTCTTCACGCGGTCGGTGAGGGGGCCGTTTTGCTGTGCACCCTCTTTGACGGGCCAAAGGGCAAACAGGTCAAAGACGTTGTCGAGGTGATTGCGCAGGGCGAGGTCAATCTCATGCCGGACACTGAGGGGGAGGACGGCACCGTCACGATGGGCGGTCTCGTGAAGTGGTATAAGCCCGAAAAAGGATTCGGGTTTATTATCCCGGATGACGGCATGAAGGATGTGTTCATTCACAAAAGCCTTCTGGACAAGCTCGAGATCGAGGAGCTTGAGGCCGGGCAGCGCGTGCGCGTGACCCTGAAAATCGTCGATAAGGGCCGGGAGGCCGTCGATATCAAGGTTGTCCGGTAGAAAACCTATCCTTGGAGTGGTATAGAGATCCCTCGACTGCGCTCGGGATGACACCGGAAGAAATAGCAACATAGAGAAGAAAACCCCAATGTTTACTCCTTTTGAACGGCTCGTCGCGTGGCGCTATCTGAGATCCAGGAAGGCGGAGGGATTTGTTTCGGTGATCGCCGGATTTTCCTTTGCCGGGATCATGCTGGGGGTGGCCACGCTCATCATCGTCATGTCGGTGATGAACGGATTCCGGGATGAATTGTTTAGCCGCATTTTGGGCCTGAACGGCCATATGAACGTGCACTCGCTTCAGGGGCCGCTGACCGATTACGATTACCTGCGCAGCCGCATCATGCCCCTTGAGGGGGTGGCGGATGTCATGCCGATGGTGGAAAGCCAGGCGCTTTTGTCCGGAAACGGTTTTTCCAATGGCGTGATCGTGCGCGGGCTGGAGTGGAAGGAATTTGAAAACCGCCCGATCCTGAAAGACGCCGTGACCGCAGGATCCTTGAATGATTTCCAGGACAACGCGGTGGCGATTGGCTCAACCCTGGCGGAGAAAATGAGTCTCCAGCCCGGCGATAAAATCGTGCTGACCTCGCCGCAGACCAAATCCACGCCGTTTGGTTCCATGCCGCGCCAGAGGTCTTATAATGTAGCCTTCATTTTCGATGTGGGCATGTATGAATATAACAGCGGCTTTATTTTCATGCCGCTGGAGAGCGCCCAAATATTTTTTCAGATTCCGGGAGGCGTCACGGCGCTGGAAGTGTTCCTGAAGGACCCGGAAGAACTGGATGAAATTCGTAAGACGGTTTCTCTGGTGATTGAGGGACAAGCGGGTGTTTACGACTGGCGCGACGTGAATTCCAGCTTCTACAACGCGCTGGGGACCGAGCGTAACGTGATGTTCCTGATCCTCACCATGATCATTCTGGTGGCGGCGTTCAACATCATTTCTTCGATGATCATGCTGGTGAAGGACAAGGGCCGGGATATCGCGATCATGCGCACCATGGGCGCCACGCGCGGAAACATGATGAAAATATTCACCCTGACCGGGGCCAGCATCGGCGTGGCGGGCACGCTGGTCGGCGCAGCGGGGGGAATCGCCTTCGCGCTCAACATCGAATCCATCCGGCGTTTTCTGGAGGGGCTGACGGGCACGGAATTATTTTCCGCGGAGATTTATTTTCTCTCCCAGCTTCCCGCGAAGATCGACTGGCAGGAAGTCGTGACGGTCGTGGGCATGGCTTTTACCCTGTCCATCCTAGCCACGCTTTATCCCGCCTGGCGCGCCTCGCGCCTCGATCCGGTGGAAGCGCTGCGGTATGAGTGAAGAATTAAAGTCCTTATTTCGGCTGATTCAAGTCTTGAAAATATTTCCTCTCATTGTCTGAGAGATTCAGAAGAGCTCCCGCCGCGAACATTTTTTCCTTAGGCGAGGAGAAAAACCCCACCCACTTGACGTCGACAAGAACCTTGTCACCGTCCATTCCTTTGGCAGTGCCATACGGACAGCCTTGGAGATACCTCTCCTGACTAATGGAAACTGTTTCTGTATCCGGTGCGAAAGCGGTATTTACGTAGCCATTTATCCGGCTCATGGGCCCTTCCTTCCTTTAAAAGAGAAATAAGGGCGTATATTAGGATATTTTTTGACGTAATGCAACCTATAACTGAATCTGAAATTATTTACATATTTCGAAAAACTATCATCCCCCGGATTTGCGGGAGAAAATCCTGGGGGAATCCATACCTGACCATGGATCGCCCTAGAATCCGCTGCGCAGATTCGGGCGATGACGGTGTCAAATAATTGTGGGTTCAACTATATTTTTAACTATACCCACTCCGGCGCGATATCCGCGCCGAGAATCTCCTCAAGGCTCTGCCGTTTTCTGATGATTGCCCAGCGCTCCCCCTCCACCAGCACTTCGGCAGGAAGGGCGCGCGTGTTGTAGTTCGAGGCCATGGAAAACCCGTAGGCCCCGGCGGAGCGTATAACCGCCAGATCGCCCGTTTTCATCTCAGGAAGGGTACGGTCTTTTGCGAAAATATCGCTGCTCTCGCAGACCGGGCCCGCCACATCGTATATTTTTTCCGGCGCGTCGTGGTTTTGCACGGGTTCGATCGCGTGGTATGAGCCATAGAGCGCCGGGCGCATCAGGTCGTTCATCGCGGCGTCCACGATCAGGAAATTCCGGTCGGGGGTTTCCTTCGCATAGAGAACCTCCGTCAGCAAAACCCCGGCGTTCCCGACCAGATAGCGGCCCGGTTCCATGATGATCTGCGTTTCCAGAGGAAGGATGATATCCCGCACCCAGCGCGCATAGGCATCCAGATCCAGCAATTTCTCGTCCTTGTACTGGATCGGAAATCCCCCGCCGATATCGAGGCGGGATATATCATGCCCCTGCGCCCTGAGATCCTTCACGATCCCGGGCAGTTTGCCGAATGCCGTTTCAAAGGAATCCACGGTGAAGACCTGCGATCCTATATGGATGGACAGGCCCATCGCCTCTACATGGCTCATGGATTGGGCCATTTTAAAGCCTTCGAAGACCTGTGCTTCGTTCAGGCCGAATTTGTGATGTTTCTGGCCCGTGGATATCTTATCGTGCCCGCCGCCGCTGACATTCGGGTTCAAACGGAACACAACGCGGGCGGTCTTTCCGATCTCCGCTGCGATCTCCTGGATGTGGAGCAATTCCGGCAGGGATTCGACATTGAGCTGCGCGATGCCCGCGTTCAGGCAGGCGGCGATTTCGGATCTTTGCTTGCCCACGCCGGTCGAGACAATTTTGGCCGGATCGAATCCGGCGCGCAGACCCCGCGCCAGTTCTCCTTCCGAGACGATTTCCAGGCCGCTGCCCTGTCCGCGCAGAAGGGAGAGAACCGCCAGGTTGCTGTTGGCCTTGCAGGCATAGCACAGCAAGGGCTGTCGATCGGCGGGCAGGGCGGCGCTCATCGCGCCCTGGAGGGCCTGGAGCTGGCCTTTTATATGCGCTGAAGAGTAGACATATGTTGGTGTTCCAGTTTTTGCGGCAATATCCCGCAGCGATACTCCCTCCGCGTGCAGGACGCCGTTTTTTTTCTCGAAGCTGCTCATGGGGTTTTCTCCGGTGCGGGATAGGTGCGGGGGAATATCTCTCTCTCGGAGCCTGGAGGATTGTCGAGTGCGGTTGGTTTTACACCGCAGCCGGCCAGAATGACAAGAAAAATTATCGAAATTAATTTTTTCATGGGGCCCCATTTGATTTCAATAGCATCAGTATCTACCCCAACTTGGCTTGGAATCAAAAAGAATGTAGAATCCCCGAGGAAGTTTCTTTCATGTCCCCCTATCTTCCCCCTTTAAGGTTTGACCAATCAATGCCGGACCACTCAGTTTCCGATCTGGAACGACTTACGCAGGACCAGCTGGATGCGATGGCGCGCCTGCATAAACGGTTTTTGGAAGGGCGTCTCGGCGGTCGTCGCGCCGTGCTTAAAAACATGGATCTTTCCGGATTGTCTTTTCATGGACAGAACCTCAAACAGGCCGATTTTATGAGCTGTTTGATGACGGAAATGGATCTCTCCGGCGCCAATTTTCAAGAAGCCGCGCTTTATGCCTGCAATCTGAGCGATTCAAACCTCTATCAGGCCAATTTCGTGCGCGCCGATCTGCGCGGGGCCCGGATTGAAAATGCCAACCTGACCGGGGCCAACCTGGAAAAGGCGGATTTACGGGCGGGGGGAATTTCGAGCGGCAACAATTACAGTGAGATTCAGGGCGTGAATTTCCGGGGCGCCAATCTGAGCGGCGCGCGTCTGGGGGGGTCCATGGCCTCCCGCGCGGATTTTTCGGACGCCATCATGGCGGGGGCCAATATGGCCAGGGGAGATTTCACGGGTGCCCAGATGGAAGGCGCGGATCTCAGCGGAGCGGATATCGAGGGCGCCGAATTTGGAGGCGCCAATCTGAAATCAGCCATTCTGACGGGTCTTAACCTGTCGGAGATGAAGCGCAAAGGGGTCGATCTTTCGGCGGCGCTGACCGACGACAATATGGGAGTGGCTGTCTCGGACATGGAGGAGCCCTTGCCCACGCTGGTGGAAAAGCACAGGGCATGGGTGCAATCGGCAGGGCAAAATGGCCGCCAGCTTGACCTGAGCGATATTGATCTGCGGATGCTCAAGACGCTGAAGATGGAAAAACTCACGGCTATCCGGGCCGTGGGGGCAAAATTTTTCGGCATGAATCTCTATAAAATTGAATTGCAGAGCGCCGTGCTCGACGAGTCCGATTTCCGAAACTGCGATATGGAGGGGGCGGATCTTCGCGGGTCAAGTTTCCGGAACGCGAATTTCGCCCATGCAAAGCTGCGCGATGCGAATTGCGGGGCTCTTGTTTTCGGGGGCGATGGGTCCGCGCGCAGATTCAGCCCTTGCGATTTCGAAGGCGCCAACTTGCGCTATGGGGATCTGGCGGGCGTGCAAATGAAGAACGCCATTTTCCGGGGCGCGGATCTTTCCTATGCGGATCTGAGCGACGCGGATGTACGCGGCGTGGATTTCACCGGGGCGATCATGAAAAGCGTTGTTCTCGACGGCGCGGAGATCGACGGCGCAATTTTCGACACGCCGGATAAACCCGCTCCGGCAAAAGACGAGTGAAGCGTCTGCCTGTAACTATTTCAGGAAACCTTTCAGCACGCCCTGCACGGCTCCTTCCAGGGCCTCTTCGGGTGTAGGCGCGGCGGCGGGCGGCGGGGCTTCCGAAGAGGGCGGTGTTTCCGCGGCGGGTTCCTGAGCGGGAGCGTCCTGGGTCTTGGGCTGAGCGGGTACGCCCAGCAATCCGCCGAGCGCGCCGCCGAGATCTCCGCCCACTTTATCGGTAATCACATTGCCCAGCTTCCGGGTTAACTTGCGCTGGAGATAGTCATTGATGGCGCCTTGCGCAAAGGTCTGGGCGGGATTGTCGAGCGGCCCGTCGATATTGATCGTGAAGGGCGGCACGTCCGTGCGGTCCTTGATCGTGATCATGTGGGCGGTTTTCAGCCGCCATCCGGGAAGATCGGCGTGACCCGTGGTCTTGAGGGAGGCCCGTGGACCGTCCAGATCCAGGCGGTCAAAATTCACGATGCCCTGCCGGATGGTGAAAGCGCCATCCAGTGTATCAAAAGCTGTGCTGCCGCCGCTTGTGGTTCCCTTCCAGATTTGGAGGAGGCTGTCGCCGGGTTTCGATTCCTCCGAAAGCGCCCGGGCGAACCGGTTGAGATCAAGCCCTTCCAGGACGATCGCTTTTCCGGTGGTCGTCCCACTTCCTTCCAGCGTGGAAATGAGCGCGGCTTGCGAGCTTCCGGAACCGGCTATATCGGCGTTCAGGTTGATGCGCCCTTGTCCCTTTATAAGGCGCGTGCCGGCCAACGCCCCGACCAGCGGTTCCAGATCGATATTATCCAGGTTGGCCTTGCCTTTTACCGCAAGACCGCCCGGAGCGGGTTGCAGCGCCCCATTCAGGGCGGCCCGCCCGCCGTAGAGTCCGGCAGAGAGATCGTTCAGAGAGAGCACGCCATCGCGCAGGGTGAATTTCAAGACAGGTTGAGAAAGATCCCAGGTCTCGTATTTAAGTGAGGACGCTTTCAGGTCCAGATCGAGGTTCGCGGCATTCATCCAGGCCGTGTCGATGGGCGCCGTGGACCATTTTCCGGATTTTCCGGTTCCTTCTTTTCCCTGGCAGCACTGCGCGGCGGATTGCAAAACGAGATCGCCCCATGTCATAGCGCCGGTCACAGAAGGTTTCGCGCTGCCCGTGTCTATGTTCAAGGCGCCGTTCATCGTGGTGCCCGCAAGGGTGGCGTTCATGTTCTGGAAGCTCAGAATCTTTCCGTCCTGCTTGAGGTCTGCTTTGAAATCGAGCGGTTTTGTAAAAGACGTGTATTGCGGAACGGAGGGCGCGAACGCTTTAAGGAAGTCTGAAAAGCGCGCGTATTTTATGTGCAGGGCGAGGTTGCTGAGCGCGGGGGCGGACAGAGGGTTGGCGATCGCGCCGGCCCCGCTGATGGTTCCTCCGGCGGCCAGGATGTCGATGCTGCCGGTCATGGATTTTTGGTCGCCGTCACCCTTTACGGTGATTTTTGATTTATCCAGCGAGGCGGGAAGGGTTGCCGGATCAAGACCGAATTTGGGAAGATCGTCTCTGTTCAAGACTGCCGAAACGGTAAATCCAAACCGGGGATCGCTTCCCGTCTGGGGTTCATAAAACCCGCCGATCGCGTAGGGCGTGCCGTCGAGGGTCACGGTGCTGTCCCGTAGCTCCAGCCTGTTTTTCTCCAGTCCGGCTTTCACGTCGAAGGACGCAGATTTGACGGCGCTTGCATAGGGCGCGTCCTTCACGCCCGTCAGCGCGGCCAAGCTCTGGGGAAAGGCCGGGAAGAGCCCGTCCGCCGAAAGGCTCAGGCGGGGATCGCTGTACGTGAGGGGTGAGGGGTGTCCGGCATAGGTCAGATTGCCCGCGACGTTGGCCTTGGCTCCGCCGGGGATGGCGGCGAGCGCCAGGACGCCTTTAAAGGTGCCCGCCGCTTTGGAAAGTCCGAGGGAGGTCTGTCCGTAGCTTTGTCCATTGTAGGTGAAGCCCGGGAGATTCAGATCCGCCTGGAGATCGAAGTCCACCGGCAGAACGAGTTTCACGGGAACAAGCGTACCGGGATTAAAGGCTTGTCCATTTTTGGTTTGTCCCGCCGGCAGGAATTCGTCGAGATTGACCGGTTTGGCGGCCGTCAAGGATGTTTCAATACGCAACGGTTCCAATACGGCGGAAGCCGAACCTGTCAGAGTTTGTCCGCCTGCCGTGAGCGTCATATCCTTCAGCGCGGCGCTTTGCTGGGAGGCCGTCAGAAGCCCCTCCAGTGACAGGGGCTCATCGGGCAGGGATGCGTTCCCGGTCAGAGCGCGGAGGGAATTGGCTTTCAGGCCGAGCGCGCCCTGAATCTCGTAGGGCGCTTTCAGACCCGTCATTCCGGCATAGTCCAAAACCGTTCCTTCGGTTTCCAGATGAATTTTAAGATTGGCGTTCTGGGCGTCGGGTGCCAGCGCATCAGCCACCAGAGTAAAATCAAGGGTTCGGCCCTGCAGGGAGAGACTGCCCTTTACATCGAAAGGCCCCCGGAGTGTATCGGCGGTGATGTCGGCGTTGATATGCTCGACCAGCGTGGCTTTTCCCTTGTCGATATAGTGGAACGTTCCGTCTTTAATGGTGAGTTTTTCAAGAGACAGGGGTTGCGTATTCGCGGCGGGGACTGTGTTGTCCGCAGGGGATTTTTTCGAAAGCAGGGCTTCGATCTCGGAAGTTTTCCAGTTTTCGGTTCCGTCTTCCAGAATTTCGATACAGCCGGAAGGCTTGATGAGGCTTGCGGAGCTGACCACCACGTTTCCGCTCAACAGGGGCAGAAGCGCGAGGCTTATATCAAGGCGCTCAAGACTCAAAAACGGAGTGGAGGCAGAGGAATCCCGGGGGGAGCGGATTTTAACGTTCTCGGCATACATCCGGGGCAGGGGCAAAATCGCAAGCGAAAGATCACCCTCCAGGGCCGCGTCATATCCGGTCAAAGCCTTGATCTGTGTTTGTGCGGGCTCTTTGTAGGTATTCCAGTCGATAAAGGCGGGCGCGGCCAGAGCCGCGGCAAGCAACATGACAAGAATAACGGGCAGGGCAAGCAGGGCGCGGTTCACGGGCAAATTCTCCATGTGGTTGGGGTGCGTCTTTTATATAGGCAAAAAGAATCCGGATGCAACCGTCGGGGGGAGAAAATCTTCCCGTGTGCCGTGTCGTTTTTTCAGATTTTCATATATTTTCGGAGGGCGGCGAAGAAATCATCCAGCTTCGGCAGGACGTCGCGCTTGAAAGCGTCTTTCCGGTCATGAGGAAGAGATTTGAGTATATCCTGGCATACGGTGCGCATTGATTCCATGGCCGCATCGGGATTGTTTTTGGCGGCTTCCCCGGTGTTGGTCGACGCCATGCGCTTTGTGAGCATTTCCACGATGGCTTTGACGGTAGGGTCGCTCCGCTGAAGCTTGTCCTTGAAGGAGGCTCGCGTGATTCCGATCAGGGTCGTGTCCTCGAGGGCTTGTACGGAGGCCACCCGGGGCTCATCGGAGATGAGCGCCATTTCCCCGAAGATCTCTCCGGCTTTCAGACGCGCTAGCTCCCGGCGTTTTCCACCCTTTTCCGTGTAGACGATCACCGCGCCCGACTGGATCAGGTAAGCGGAATTTCCGTCTTCTCCCTGTCCGACGATCAGGGTGCCTGCGGGAACCAAGCGGCGTTCGAGAATGGCGGGGTTTTTGGTCATGGGATGATTCTAGGGAAGTATTGGGTGAAGTTCAATATGCCGGACAGCGGGAAAGACCCGGGAACGCCGCGATTATTTGACAAAATAAAAAAATTCAGGCACATTTCATTTTTTCGGAAAACTAAGGAGAGCTATCATGGATCCCAAAATGCCCCGCATCTATCGTCGCGCCGGAGAACCCCGGTCCGGCTATTTTGAAATCAGTGCAGAGTTTCCCCCGGATTCCATGAATTTTGACTGCCTGGCTCCTGTTTACGAAGACAGGTTTCATAGGTTGCCTATCCCGCAGCGGCGGATTGTCTTTAATGCCGCCACGAAGCTTCCATCTCCGTTTGGAGTGAAGGATTTACTAACTAACGCAAGCCTTAACGGGGGGCATAGGATGGCTTTCAGTGAAATGGGCAGCGCGGCTTTGTCGTCCACGCTGGACCAGATGAAGAAAAAGGGTGTTCTGATCGCAAAGAAGATCAATGGAGGGAGAAATGCTTACTGCCTGGGGGACAAGGGCGTGGCAGGCTGGCTTCGCACGTCCATTGGTGTCCACAAAGGAACAGTCCCTGCCGTGGAAAAATTCAAGCCCCGTGCGATCGGAGAACTCAACGGCCCGCTCTGAGTCTCAATAATCCCGAAGCGGGGCCTTGTAGGCTTTCTCCAGCATGGAAATCTCGGCCGTGAGAAGGTCTTTGATGTTCAGGCCGTTCCCATAGGCCACATGGCCGATTTTGTAGACATGCGCGAATTTCTTGAAGGTTTTTTCAAAATCCTTCACGTTTTGCGGCGCGACGGTCACAAGAATGCGCCCGGCGCTTTCCGAGAATAAAAGACGCTGCGCCTCCAGATCGAAAGCGGAAAGATCAATATCAAGCCCCATGCGGCCCGCGATCGCGGTCTTGGCCAGCGCGACGCCCAGTCCCCCATAGCCGACCGCGATGGCAGACGCCATGAGGCGTTCCCGCGCGGCGCGGCTGTAGATTTTATAAAGCTGATAGTTTACGGCCCCGTCCACTTGCGGGACATTGCGGCCCAGGTGACCCAGTTCGTCGTAATATTCTCCGCCGCCCAGCTCGTCCTTCGTTTCGCCCAGAAGGTAAACCAGATCGCCCACGGCCTTGGGCGCGAGTGAGATAGACTGCTCCACATCCGGGATCACCCCGATGGAAGAGACCAGCAATGTCGGCGGCGCGGAGATTTTGACCGGCTGGCCGCCCGCGTCGAACCCCTTGAAGTCGTTGAACATGGAATCCTTGCCCGAGATAAAGGGCGTTCCGTATAGAACGGCCAGATCATAAATAACCTCCGCCGCACGCTTGAGCTGGCCGAGGCGTTCGGGTTCATCGGAGGAGCACCAGCAGAAATTATCCAGGAGGGCCAGGTGATTGAAATCCGCCCCCGCCGCCACGGCGCTGCGCACGGCCATGTCCAGGCCGCAGGCGGCCATGTGTTTGGTGTCGATGTCGCTATAGCGCGGAAACAGGCCTTGTGAGAGCACGACGCCCTTGGGAGAATTCAAGACCGGCTTTGTAATCGTCGCGTCGGCGTAGACTCGCCCCGGCCCCTGCAGCGGACCCAGGACGGCGCTGCCCTGTACGTTGTGATCGTATTGCGTGGCGATGAATTCCTTGGAGCAGATATTCAGGCGCGAGAGCATGGAGAGGAGGGCGTCCGTCGAAAGCGCGGGCAAGGATGGCTCCGCCTCTCCCCCGGCCGTAAATGTGGTTTTCAAGGGCGTCTCGGGCACGCCGTCATGGAGGAACTCCATGTCCAGATCCATGATCGTTTCGCCCCGCCAGCTCACCACCGCGCGGCCTGTGCCGGTGTATGTTCCGATGGCCGTGGCCTCGACGCCCCGGCGGGCCAGAAATTCAATCAGCTTCTCCACATTTTCCGGAGGCACGGCGAGCGTCATGCGTTCCTGGCTTTCGGAGATCCAGATTTCCCAAGGGGCCATGCCGGGGTATTTGAGCGGCACTTTGTCCAGCTCGAGATGGAACCCGCCCGACTGGCCCGCCATTTCCCCCACGGAGGAGGAAAGCCCGCCCGCGCCGTTGTCAGTGATGGCGTTGTACCAGCCGAAATCGCGGACTTCCTTCACGAGGGCATCCGACATTTTTTTCTGGGTGATCGGATCGCCAATCTGCACCGCCGTGGCGGGCGATCCTTCGTCCAGCGCGACGGAGGAAAAGGTCGCGCCGTGAATGCCGTCGCGCCCCACGCGCCCGCCCGCCATGACGATGATGTCGCCCGGAAGGGCGCGTTTTTCATGCCCCGGCGTTCCGTTGATCGTGCGGGGAATGAGGCCGATGGTGCCGACAAACACCAGCGGCTTTCCAATGAATCGCGGATCGAAATAGGCAAAGCCCTGCGGGGTCGGAATGCCCGAGCAGTTGCCGCCCACATGCACGCCGTGGACCACGCCGTTCATGATGGTTTCGGCGGACAGTACTGGGATTTTCCGATCCTTGTCGCGGAAATAGGTTTGCTCCGTGCGCGGGTCGGCAAAGCAAAAGCCATAGCGGTTGATGACGGGCTTGGCGCCCTTGCCGAATCCCATGCAGTCGCGGTTAACGCCCACGATGCCCGTAATCGCGCCCC
The DNA here is from genome assembly GCA_021741325.1 of Alphaproteobacteria bacterium. Classification (GTDB taxonomy): domain Bacteria; phylum Pseudomonadota; class Alphaproteobacteria; order Micavibrionales; family Micavibrionaceae; genus JAIOYC01. The sequence goes on along the minus strand of JAIOYC010000007.1, from coordinate 13,348 downwards.
CGAAGGGGTCCAGCGCGGAGGGGGAATTGTGAGTCTCCACCTTGTCCGTGATCAGCCAGTTCTCGTCGAAAACAATCCCCCCGGCATTGTCGGAGAAGACGGAGACGCAAAAGTCGCTCTCTTTCCGATTTTTCCGGATTTCCTGCGTTGCGCGCTTGATGTAATGGCGGTAGATGCCTTCTTGAATATCATCAATGGGCGAGGCGAAGATCGTGTGTTTGCAATGCTCAGACCAGGTTTGCGCCAGCGTCTCGATCTCGATGTCCGTGGGCGCGCGGCCCTCGCTGCGAAAATAATCCTGAATGGCTTTCAGGTACAGCAGCGACAGACCCAAAGGCCCGCGGCGCGTGCCGTCGGAATCGGGAATGCCTTCCTTCCCCAGCTGCGCCAGCGCGGCATCGTCGAGATTGAGATCCACCGGGTCGGCGACCGCGCCGTGATTGCTCAGCGCGACTTTTGGCAGCACAATTCCCATGCCGCCGTCTTTTTGAAAGGTTTCTTCGTCCTTGATCTGGATCCGCTGGATCAGGGGATTGGCCAGGGAGGCCGCCAGATCCTCGATATCGCTTTTCTTCAAATCCCCTTTGATCAGGTAGAGGCGCGCAGAAAAGCATTCATTGTCGTTCGTGGCCCCGGCCAGATCGAGAAGTTCCTGCGCCGTATGGGCGATATTATCGGTCACGCCGGGGAGAAATCCGATCTCGAGCGCCCAGTTAAAATCTTTCAACGGGGCATTGACCTGCTGCGTCACGGGGTTCGCGACCGCGCCGATAAAGGTTTCGGAGGAAATTCTTTCATTTTCAGAGACATACACGTCCACCACGCGCACCCGCGCGTCATGGCCCTTGGCCTTCAGGCTTTGTTCCAGTGTTTTGGCGCGCCCGTCGTCACTATGGGCTAGAACTTCAATTCGATAGGGCATAAACACACATAACATTTTTAAGGATTCTTCCCGAGTAGATTTAAATAAATAATGAAATGTCTTCAACTGTTTATAAATTATATTGACATAGTTATATTGTCTGTTTATATTCAAATAATTAATATATTGAGGGAGGAATGATGTCTATTTATAAGGCTTTTATATTAGAGGGGGCAGATTCAATTGTTCCTTTTTCACTCGGTAAAACTAAGTTAAGAGTAGCGATAAACGCTGTAGACGATCAATTCGGGATGATAGCCTTCCCTAAAAATGAAGAGGGTAATAAAACGGCTATTATGTTCCACGACAGGCATGAGGACGCTCCTAACCTGACATTTGAATTTGCAGAGGCTTTAATTAAAGAAAAAGAAGGCGAGCAGATAAATATACCTGCGGGTGGTGAGCGCATACGAGGCAAAAATTTTGGGACCATAACGATAATTTAATATAACAAATAATCTCTTTCAAAAGCCCTCTGTGAGGGCTTTTTTATTTCCCTGTTTCCCTGCGGGGATGTTCGGTTTAGAGTTGACCAAAGAGCACTCAGACAAAACTGAATACCCATGCCGAAAATTACAATCGACAATACCGAAATCGAGGTCGAAACGGGCACCAGCATTCTGCAGGCCGCGGAACAGCTGGGGATTGAGATCCCGCGCTTTTGTTATCATGACCGGCTTTCGGTGCCGGCGAATTGCCGCATGTGTCTGGTCGAGGTCGAGGGCGGTCCGCCCAAACCCGTGGCGTCCTGTGCCATGGCCTGCGGCGAGGGCATGAAGGTCAAGACCGATTCGGACATGGTGAAGAAGGCGCGCAAGGGCGTGATGGAAATGCTTCTCATCAATCATCCGCTCGATTGCCCGATCTGCGACCAGGGGGGCGAATGCGATCTGCAGGATCAGGCGATGGGCTACGGTTTCGACCGCTCCCGTTTTCATGAGAATAAACGCGCGGTGCCGGACAAGGATCTGGGGCCGCTCATCAAGACGTCCATGAATCGCTGCATCAACTGCACGCGCTGCGTCCGCTTTGCCGAGGAAATCGCCGGAACGCCCGTTTTGGGGCAGTTTCACCGCGGCGAGGACGCCGAGATCGGCACATTCATTCATGAACTGGTCGGCACGGAGCTTTCGGGGAACCTGATTGATGTCTGCCCCGTGGGCGCGCTGACATCCAAGCCCTACGCTTTCAAGGCCCGCCCGTGGGAGCTGCGCAAGACCGAGAGCATCGACGTGCATGACGCCCTGGGATCGGCCATCCGCATCGATGCGCGCGGACGCGAAGTCATGCGGATTCTTCCGCGCCTGAACGAGGACATCAACGAGGAATGGATCGACGACCGGACGCGCTTTTCCTATGACGGGCTGAACAAGGGCCGTCTGGACCGGCCATGGATCCGGGATCCCGACACGGGCAAGCTGCGCGAGGCCTCTTGGGATGAAGCGCTTTCTTATACCGCGCACCGCATGGAGGGGATTCAAGGCCACGAAATCGCGGCGTTGGCCGGGGATCTGGCCGATGTGGAATCCATGGTGGCTCTGAAGGACCTCATGACGGCGCTGGGATCGCCTCATCTGGATTGCCGTACGGACGGGGCGCTGTTCGACGTAGCTGAGCGGACCGGATATCTCTTCAATTCCACCATCGCCGGGATCGAGCAGGCGGACGCGATCTTGCTGGTGGGGACCAATCCCCGCCTTGAGGGCGTGATGGTCAATGCCCGTATACGCAAAGCGTGGCGGGACAAGCGCGTTAAAATCGGCCTGATCGGGGAAGAGGCCGACCTTACTTACCCGTACAAACATCTGGGAACCGGGTCCCGGGATCTCGATAAAATTTCAGAATTTTTCAGCGGAGCCGAACGGCCCTTGATGATCGTCGGGGCCGGCGTGTTCGCGCGCCCGGATGGTTTGGCTCTGCATCATATGATGTCCGAGATGGCCCAAAAATCGGGCGCGGTGAAAGAAGGCTGGAACGGATTTAACATCCTTCACCGGGCGGCCTCGCGCGTGGGTGCGCTGGAGACCGGCTTTATGCCCGGCAAGAACGGAAAGGCCTTTGAGGAGATTATTCAAGGCACGAGGAACGGCTCCGTCAAGGCGCTCTACTTGCTCGGCGCGGACGAGTTCGACGCGCGGAGCCTGATCGGCTGGCAGACCTTCACGATTTATCAGGGGCATCACGGCGACCGGGGCGCGGCCCGCGCGGATGTGGTTCTGCCCGGCGCGGCCTATAGCGAAAAAGACGGAATTTACGTGAACACCGAAGGCCGTCCGCAAATGGCCCGGCGGGCCTCTTTCCCGCCCGGTGACGCGAAAGAAGACTGGAAAATTCTCCGGGCGCTTTCGGAGACTCTTGGAAAAACACTGCCCTATGACACGCAGGCGCAGCTGCGCGCGCGACTCTTTAAGGAATGGCCCAATTTGGCGGATTTTGGAGTTGTTCATTCCCCTTCATGGGCGGCGTTCGGGGAGAAGGGAAAAATTGCGGAGGATGCGTTTGAAAACCCCGTGAAAAATTTCTACCTCGCCAACGCGATTTGCCGCGCTTCCGGAACGATGAAAGCCTGTTCTGAAGCCTTCGTTCAATCTCAATCCCGCCCTTACGCCGAGGCGGCGGAGTAAACTCCCCTTGAAAAGGAATCCCTGATGCCGAAAACAACCCTGGACCAAGTCCGTGAGTTTCATGAAACCTACGGCCTGTCTATTAAAAATGAGCCGGATGTCTCGGATCTGCGCACGAACGATCTGCGGATTTCCCTTCTGGCCGAGGAGCTGGAAGAGCTGAAGGAGGCCTTGGCCCAGGGCGATACGCTGGAAACACTGGACGCGCTGATCGATCTTCAATATGTGCTGGACGGCGCGTTTTTATCGCTGGGGTTGCATGGCGTGAAGGAGGCCGCCTTTAATGAAGTGCATCGCTCTAACATGAGCAAGCTGGGCGAAGACGGCAAGCCGGTGGTGCGCGAATCGGACGGCAAAATCCTCAAAGGTCCGCATTACTTCAAGCCCGATCTGATGCAATTCATTCCCGCAGACCAGAAGACCCGCGCGGCTTGATTTCTTGGCCCCGCGCCGGAACTTTAAGTACGCCCCGGGGTTGGTTCCTGAGAGCGAGGAACCCCTTCATGAATCATGCCGATGCCAATAGTCTGACCGGCCTTCTGGATGCGTTGCAGGCGGAGGTCAGTGATGAATCCGTCGATGTGGGTGATCTGGTGGGTTCCTTTTGCCAGAGGGGTTTTGGGCCTCTTCTTTTGCTTCCTTCTCTGATTGTGTTGTTGCCCACGGGTGCTATTCCCGGTGTTCCGGCGATATGTGGTCTTCTGCTGGCTTGCATCAGCATACAAATCGCGGCGGGGCGGGATCATCCATGGGTACCGCAGGGGCTTCGAACCTTCTCTATTTCTCCCGGACGAATCAGGAGGGCCGTTGAAAAATCGCGGCCCTATACCAAAAAGATCGACGCGTGTCTCCGCAAGCGCCTGCAGATTCTGGTCACGCGGACAAGCAAAAGACTTGTTGGCTTTTTGACGTTTTTATTGTCCCTGGGCATGATTTTCGTAGGCTTTGTCCCCCTCCTGCCCGCGCTTCTGGCGTTGCCGGTTTTTTGTTTCGCGCTGGGATTTTTCGTGCAGGACGGTTTGCTGATTGCCTTGGGACTGGTTTTCGTGGGGGTGGCGGCGGCCTTGGCGTCATGGTCCTGGGTAGCTTAAAGACGTACGTACCGTCCCTCACAGCCCCTACTGGACGTAGAGATGGACCTCGTTGGTCGTGGCCGAGGCGCTTTCGCTGTAGGAAAGGTCGACTCTGTCGAGCGGAAGGCCCATTTCTGTCAACACCCGAAGAACATTCTCTGCATTTCGGCGGGCACGGGTGCTTTCAATGGCGACCTGCGCGGCATTGCCACCGGCAGGATGAACGGCCACCAGGCTGAAGCGGGCGGATGGATAGCGGTTCAGGGCTTCGTTCACGGCCATATAGACAGGCTGTTCGAAGGCGACATCGGGCCGGTCGAATTTGATTTTGACAAGAGCGCGCGGCTGGCTGAGGACCGCGGGCTGAGCCTGGAACCCCGTTCCCGAGGTGGCGGCGGCGGGCGTGAAAGCAGGCACATTCGAAAAGGGCCGGTTGGAAAGGCTGCGCCCGTACATCTCGCCGTTGGCGACTGCCAGGGACAGGGCGCGGACATTCTCGCGCTCGGAGCTTAGATACGCATTGGTGCGGGTCAGGTCGTCCGTGACGCTGTTCAGGATGCGGTCAATCAGAACCGACATGCGGAAGATGTCATCTTCTATTTGCGTCAGGCGCAGGTGATCCTCCTCGACAGCGCCAGACAGACCGTAGGCCGCACGAGCTTCCTGCAGGAGGAAAGTGTTTTCGGAAGCCACCTGGGAAGCGTCCTGGCCGATCTGGTTCAGCATGTTGGCGCTGCCCGAGAAATCCTCAAGGCGCTGCTCAGCGGTGTTAAGCTTTTCAAGAAGGCGTGGATTTCCGGGCGTTGTGCCGGATTGAAGCTGTGTGTTGACCGACGCAATGGCGGCGAAATAATCGGCGGCCTTTTCCTGGTTTTCCTTCTGAAGCCCATCGAGCTGTCCGGAAATGTCCTGTACCCGGCTCTGAACGCGGGAAAGGGAGGAGGCCAGATCATCCACCTTGCCGGTGATGATGGTGTTCATAGGCTGCGGGCTGCCTGTCAGGGCTACGACGGCGGCGGGCGTAATTTCCCGGACCTGGACTGGCTTGTTATAGATGGTGCTGCGCAGGCTTTCCGGCAGGGGGCCGTTTGTAATGATGAGGGAAGGGCGCCGGAAATCCGGCCCCTCTGGCGGCGGCTCGGCCAGCGCGCCGGAGACGCACAGAACCGCGAACCCCAGAGACAAAACAGAAAGTTTCCGGAAAGAGACTGACTGTAAAGACATGCAACCCATAAGGAAATCCAGTTTAAGTAAATCTTTCTTTCAGGAGGGCGTTTCGTTCCCCCCAAACTCACTGCAGAGACCTTAAAATCCTGTAACTTCTGCAGATTTCATGAGCTATACCGGAACTACAATTGCTTTTAAAGGAAAACCTGTCAAGCATGCACGCTTTTTTTGATGAAAATATGTGTTCGTGAATCATAAAACCCCGAAATACCCAGCCTTTTGGACGATTTTATCGAACGGGAAGGTCGTATTCCAGGCCAACGCGAAACTCATGGCTGTTATAATCGATCTCATAGGCTCCGATGCGCGGATCAGGGCTGTCCAGATAGCGGTATCCCCCCGTGAAGGCCATGTCCGGGTTGATTCGGTATTTCAGGCCTCCGCCCGCCTGCCACAGGAGACTGAGAGTTTCGTCGCGCGCATTGGCCGCGAGTCCGCCGGTGCCGTTGATCTGGCCCTCGTGCCGCGCCAGACCGATTCCGACTCCCACGAAAGGCTGGAGAGCCCAGGGAACGTCAAAATCATAAAAGACGTTCAACAGGCCCATGGTGCTTTTTAATTCGCCGCCGACGCCCCGGCTGACGCCGCCATTGATATCTATATGGGAAAACGGGCCGGAACGGTAGGAAATTTCAGCTTCGAACCGGGTTTGCGAGGAGAGGCGTATGCCCAGCGCTCCGCCAAAGGATGTGGCGTTGTCCGCGCTCAGATTTCCGCTTGAGGGGGTGGCGTTGTCCTGGAATTCCATGTCGCTGAATGTATTCAGCCCCATATAGCCCGCGAAATACAGGCGGCTGGTCTGCGCTTCAGCCGGCTGTGCGGTTGTGAGGCAAAGGAGCAGAAGCACGGGAATGGAAAGGCGGAGGGTCATGGGTAAAAAAGTCTGAATCGGAGCGGCGATCCGGGCGGATCAGTATGATCCTATCAAAATAGGGAAGCAGAGGAAACCGAAAGTTGCAGAGCGCTCTCAGGCAATCGGCAATTCAACCCGCGCGGAGAGATCCGCCGCGATGGGCTCGTCGTCCAGCATTTCGATCATCCCGGTGGGCTGTACGGCAAAATTGGCGATGAAGAGCGCGTTGGAATAAAAAACCACGGCGCTGCACAGGCGATGGCCCTGCTCGTTGTTTCCCTCATAGGAAGCGGGGCGCAAGGTGCTCTCGATCACGGCGCGGGCGGTGTCATCCATCCGGGCGGGCAGGTTCGGGTCGTCCATGGATTCGGCAATGTAAAACGGGCCTTCTTCCCCGCGCACGAAGAAACAGAAAAAGCGCAGATAATCCAGAACATTGGCGTCTGTAATTTTGATGGGGGCTTTCCCGTTGACTTCGTGAATCGGCGGAGATGTACCATTCAGACGGAACAACGTGCCGTGATCTGTCAGATAATAGACATTCAGCTTCTTGTTTACCCAGTTGGAATCACGCACGCGAATCAGCGCCACCGAATCGTAAAAAGGAAGAAGTCTCCAATGGACCTGCGTATTTTTAACCGATACCCGGAATTTTCCGTCAACAGGGTCGATCTGGCTCAGAAATCCTTCAAGTTCCGCACCCTCGACGGGGTTCCATTTGTCATCATCGTACATGGGAAATCCTTGCAATTCGATCAGGAAAAGACGCTATTCTGACAGAGAATATAATAAATGCAAGCCGTTGCGGTGGGAAAAATATCAAGATCCGCCGGCAGGATCCAAGGGATCGGCCATGTCTGGACGATCATTGTTAACCGCTTCCAGTGAGGCCATGCCGGGATCCAGAAGATCGGTTGAAAGGGTGCCCTCGGGGAAAGAGCCGTCGTCCGGAGCGTTGTTCTTCGAACCGTTCTTGGCAAGTTTGGCTTCGTCGCTTTCATCCGTATAGACGATCACGCGGGGTTTCAGGAGAAAAACCAGTTCCGTGTTGGAGACCGCGGCGCGGCGGGACGTGGGAATCAGCGGAGCTTGAAAACCGGGCCCGCTGGTCGTGAGCTGGTCATTTTCCCGCACGAGTCCGGCCAGCAGGAGCGAATCGCCCGGACGGATACGGATCTGGGTGATGAGTTCACGCTCCGTAGCGCGGGGAAGCTTGAGCGTGGTTCCGTCGGCTTCAAACTCGTCGAATCCCTGGAATTCCTGCAGGGCGATGTTGATGTTTCCGTAGATTGTGGAATGATCCCACGCGCTCGAAATCGTAAGTGTGAACCCCGTATCCACGGAATCAGTCTCGGTGGAGACGGTCACCTCTCCCTGATCCACGGACCGGCTGAGGGAAGAGACGTAGTTCACGGTATCGGCGGCGCGCAGCGTGGCCTCCGCCCCGGATAAGACCGTGATCTGGGGCTGGGAAATGGTTTTGACCGCGCCGTAGTTGGAAATGAATTCCAAAACATCATTGGCGGCGAACGCGACATCGCCGGTGGTGGGCAGGCCGATGCTGATCGGGGTGTCCGCGCCGGAACCACCGGGAATGGTGATGCCGGTGTTGAATTTTCCGATTTTCTCGATGGATTCCCAGTCGATTCCGGTTGCGTTATCGGTATTGAGCGAGACTTCCCAGATATAGATCTCAAAAACGATCAGGGCGGTATTGGAGCGTATGCGCTGGAAGTAGCGTTCCGCCAGATCCGCGGTCCTATTGGTGGCGCGGTAGATAATGGTCCGTGTTCCCCCTTCTGTGATCGGGGAGGAGCCCGTGATGGCCTGGAGTCCGGTGGCCAGCGCCCCCATAACGTCGGTTTCCCCGCCGATGGGGGGGACAGTCACCGTGAAGGTCTGCGTGTCCTTGACGACAAGAAGCCCGTCTTCATAGGAACAATAAAGATCCGCCAGGCTGCATACCCGGTCTACCACCTTGTTGAGGGGGCCCCGCAAATTGGCCACGGTGATGGTGCGGGTCATGCCCTCGTCGGTTTCAAAAGCCAGCGGAATTTCATAGTCCGCCAGAATCAGTTGCAGCGCGCCGGCGAGGGTTTCCGAGCGCAGTTCAAAAGGCCCCACATATTTGGTGGGCAGGGTATCGTTGTTGGCGGCTTGGGGAACCAGGACATCGCTGCCCAGCGGCAAATACAAAACGCTGTCGGGTTTCTCGTTCACGGCTTCGGGCCGAAGATCGGCCATGGTCGGGGAGGGGATATTGACATTGCGCGCGCCGGGGGCGTCCGCCTGCGCGCAGGAGAGCAGCGCCGGCAGAAGAGCTGCACAAAGAAGGGCGCTGCGGAGCCGGCCCAGGGACATGGGTGCACTGTTCATTGCGCGGGCCTCCGGTGCTGGAGCATTTTTTCCACAGTCTTTACCAGGCGCTCGCGTTGCACCGGTTTCATGAGAACAGCGGCAATGCCCCATTTGGAGGCTTCATTCAGCAAATCCGGGTTGTGATCGCCGGTGACCAGGATAACGGGGGTATCGAGATTGCGTCCGCGCACGGAGCGCACAAACTCAAATCCGTCGATCGGCTCCATCCGCACGTCCACGACGGCCAGCGCGATCGTTTCGTCTATTTTTTCCAGCGCGTCGCGACCATCCGTGCTCTCTTCGACTTCAAAGCCGGAATCGGCCAGAAAGCGCACGATCTGCATCCGGACAAAATCATTATCCTCCACGACCAAAATTCTGTTTTTTCCGCTCATGGTATCCTGAAAGACGGCAAAGGCAAGACGCCCGGACGGGCATCTCTTAGAAGACGTAAGCTCCAGTCTAAACCAAAAATGGGAAATGCAATACCCCTATAATGAATAATAGGCCCGGTTGATCCCGGAAGTTTTTGGTCCTAAAGTCTGCGCTCAGTCATGCTTGAAATTATTTCCATTTTCTCTCTGGCGGCGGGCCTTGCGGTGCTGGCGGTTTTATCCGTCATAGATCTGCGTGTCCGGCTTTTGCCCAATGAATGGGTTTTGGCGTTTGCCTGCCTGGGGCTGATTTTTCATGTCTCCACTGTTTTTTCTTTCCTGTCTCTGGAGCAAAGCGCGCTGGGGGCGATCATCGGGGGCGGGATTCTCTATCTGATCCGCGGGATTGCAAATATGGCGACCGGAGAAGATTCTCTCGGACTGGGCGATGTTAAATTGATGGCGGCGGCGGGAGTGTGGCTGGGGCCGCATCATATCCTGTTCGCCCTCACGCTGGGCGCGATTGCGGGAATTCTTCACGGCCTGGGGATGGCCGCGCATGACTGGAGACTGACAGGACGGTTCCCAAATCTCGGCACGCTTAGCCTGCCTGGCGGCCCCGGCTTTGCGGTCGGGATCGTACTGAGCGCGGTTCTGGCCTTCCGCACTTTTCCTGCTATGATCTTTTCATGAAGAAGTCACTCGCAGGCCTTCGCGTCCTCGATCTGTCCCGCGTCCTGGCCGGACCATTCTGCACGCAAATCCTGGGTGATCTGGGCGCCCAGGTCATCAAGATCGAAAAGCCCGGCGCGGGAGACGACACGCGCGCCTGGGGCCCTCCCTTTTTGAAAGATTCTCAGGGCGCGGATACGACCGAGAGCGCCTATTACCTCTCCACCAACCGGGGGAAAAAATCGGTCGCTCTTGATATTCATCTCCCGGAGGGGCAGGCCTTGCTTCACCGTTTGCTGGAAAAAAGCGATGTCCTGATCCAGAATTTCAAGGTCGGGGGCCTTGAGAAATATGGGCTGGGCTATGAACAGCTCCGGGCGCGCTATCCCGGTCTGGTCTACGCCCATATCACGGGCTTTGGACGAACGGGGCCTCTGTCTGCGGAGCCGGGCTATGATTTCCTGGCCCAGGCCATGGCCGGCCTCATGGCCTGCACGGGAGAGCGCGATGGCGCGCCCATGAAAGTGGGCGTGGCGCTGAGCGACATCCTAACCGGGCTCAACGCGGCCACGGGCATTCTCGCCGCGCTTCACCATCGCGAGAAAACGGGGGAAGGCCAGCTCGTCGATGTGGCGCTGACCGACTGCACCCTCGCGGCCCTGACCAACATCGCGCAATATTATCTGACCTCCGGGCGGGCCGCGCCCCGTTGGGGGAACGCGCATTCGACGATCGTTCCCTATCAGGCGTTTGAAACCATGGATGGCCACATCGTCATCGCCGTGGGCAATGATTCTCAATTCAACCGTCTGTGCGTGTGCCTGGACCGTCCGGACTGGGCGCAGGATTCGCGCTTTAAAAGCAACGCGGACCGGGTGGGAAACCGGGACATCCTCGTCCCCTTTCTGGCGGACGCTCTGAAAACAAAATCCACGGATGCATGGCTGGATATTTTCCAGGCGGCGGACGTTCCCGCCGGGCCTGTGAACACGATGGATCAGGTCTTTGCGATGGAGCAGATTCGTGAACGGGACATGCGCATTTCCATGCCCCATCCCTATGCGTCCGCGCCGGTCGATCTGGTGGGCAGCCCGATTAAACTCTCCGAGACTCCTGTTTCCTACGATCTGCCGCCGCCTGTCCTGGGCCAGCATACGCGCGCGGTTCTGGAAGAGATTCTGGGCCTGTCCGCCGATGAATTGAGGGCGCTTGAACAGGGCGGGGTTATCCAATCCGCTGTCGTTTCAGGGCGGAATAAATAGGTTTCCGCGCCCATCCCCGTTATTCACAGCCCGTCCGTAACAAAATCTCGCGCGGGCGCGCTGGATCTGTTATGCCTTGTGCATGGCTCGAAGCACTGCCCTTCATACCCTTCCCGAAACGGAGAAGGAGACCGCGAAATACCGCATCCTTCCGCACAACATGGAGGCCGAGCAGAGCGTGCTGGGCGCGCTGCTGGTGGATAACCGCGCGCTGGAAAAGGTAGGAGATTTCCTCAAGAGCGATCATTTCTTTCTGGCGGCGCATGCCCGTATCTTCGACGCGATCGTGAAAATGGTTGATCGCGGGCAGAACGCATCTCCCGTGACGCTCAAGACCTATTTCGAGCAGGACGAAGACCTGAAGGATGTGGGAGGCGCTGAATATCTGGTGGATCTGGCGGCCTCGGTGATCAGCGTCGTGAACGTGAAGGATTACGCACAGACCGTTTATGATCTTTTCCTCCGGAGGGAGTTGATCGCGCTGGGCGAGGATGTGGTCAATGAATCCTTCACGCACGATCTCGACCGCAGTTCCCAGGACACGATCGAAAAGGCCGAGGCCCGGCTTTTTGATCTTGGGGAAACCGGCGAGGTCAAAGGAAATTTTGCCACATTGCGCGATTCGGTCCTCACGGCCATCGGGCTGGCCGAAAAAGCCTATAAAACCCAGGGTCATGTCACGGGCGTCACCACGGGCCTGACCGACATGGACAAGAAACTGGGCGGCTGCCAGAATTCCGATCTTCTTATTCTTGCCGGGCGCCCTTCCATGGGAAAGACCGCGCTGGCCACGAACATGGCCTTCAATGCGGCATTGCGCTATGCCGAAACGGGCGGGGCTGAGGGAGCCATTGTCGGATTTTTCTCGCTGGAGATGTCCGCCGATCAGCTCGCCACGCGTATTCTGGCCGACCGTTCTGGTATTTCCGGCGACGCCATCCGCAAGGGCCAGGTGAAGCAGGAAGACTTCCGGAAGTTCGTGGAAGCCAGCCAGCAGCTCAGCCAGGTTCCGCTTTATATCGACGATACGCCCGCTTTGTCCATCGGCGCGGTCCGCACCCGGGCGCGCAGGCTCAAGCGCCAGCACGGGCTGGGGATGCTGGTCATCGACTATCTTCAGCTTTTGCGGGGCACCGGCTCCAAACAGGGCATGGACAACCGCGTGCAGGAAGTCTCGGAGATCACGCGCGGCCTCAAGGCCATTGCGAAGGAACTGGCCATCCCCGTTCTTGCCCTCTCCCAGCTTTCCCGGCAGGTGGAACAGCGCGAGGACAAGCGTCCCATGCTCTCGGACCTGCGGGAATCGGGTTCTATCGAACAGGACGCGGATATCGTGATGTTCGTCTACCGGGAGGAATATTACCTCTCCCGCGCGGAACCCGAAGTCGGCACTGAAAAACACATGAAGTGGCAGGAAAGCATGGACCGCGCGCACAATATCGGCGAGTGCATCATCTCCAAAAACCGCCATGGCTCTATCGGGCCCGTCCGGATGCACTTCAACGCGAACCTGACAAGATTCAGCGACCTCGACCCCGGGCGGTATGAAGATTCCAGCGGATTTTGACCGGACGTTTTTTTCCGGCAGCCTACGTCTTTTTAACGTCCAGTTTTTCCTGCAACGAAGAGCTGGAGGTCGTGTATTCAAACTTCAATTTTTTCTCCGGATGCACGATCCTGAATGCCTGCCGCGCCATCAAGGCGGCTTCATGGAAGCCCGATAGAATGAGCTTCAGTTTTCCCGGATAGGTGTTGATGTCGCCCACCGCGAAAATTCCGGGAATGGAGGTTTCAAATTTCTCGGTGTCCACGGGGATCAGGTTTTCATGGAGGTTCAGCCCGAAATTGGCGATCGGGCCCAGCTTCATGGTCAGGCCGAAAAAGGGCAAAAGGCAATCGCACTCCATATCCCGCTCGTTCTTGTCGCTGTCCTTCACCGTCACCGCCTGCAAAATTCCGTTTTCGCCCTTCAGAGCCGAGATT